>JANXVI010000119.1 GCA_025351745.1 Rhodoferax sp. | reverse complement strand
TGAACTGGATGGCCTGAGCCTGCGATTCGATCTGCTGATCCCGCTGGGCAATATGCCGGCCCTGCTGTGCGATGTGTTGGAGTACCTTGGTCGCCAATTCAGCCGCAGCTTCTGGGCTCAGACCGACAAAGTCTTGGGGTCGGCTAAATACGCCCATCCCCTCGAAAAGGTAAAATAAGCGAATTCTCCGCCGGTCTGTCGGCCAGGCGCTCTTTTCGCCCCCCCAATTTGTCAGTGAACATCCCGACTAGTTTCTGCGGATTCTCAGGCACCAGCGTAGCGCTGTCTATTGGCTAGCCCGTTCCCAATCGGGCGCACAAACGGAAAATCCCCGCCACTGTCAGTGGCGGGGATTTTGATTTTTGGTTAATACAGGCTATGCAGCTTTTTGAAAGTCGTCTTTGCTGGCCTTTGCATTCATCGGATTGGGAATCACTTTGACTGTCCCATTCTTGAACGCGACGCTCGCCAAAGCCAATGTCTTTATGACACTGGCCTGTTTCAAAGCAATTGCGGCGGCTTCATCGCGCTTACGGTCGTTGGTAACCATTGAAGACTCCTACTGATTCAAGTATAGGCACAAATTGCCCTTTCAGGCAACCTGATTCCAGATTGCGAAATATTCGCTTGTACAACGTTTCAAGCTGATCTGTGGTTGGCCAAAAGAAGAACTGCTCAACTTCTGGACAAGCCATCACGTAGCTCTCTATTGCAGAAGTCAAAACCTTGCAAAAGCGATAGATCGAAATTGCATCAGTAAGTTTCCACTTGTCGGGCTTAAAGTGATCACCCGTGGCTTCCGCCCTCAAAAATTTGATCACTTTTGACTGAGCTTTGGGCTTGAACTCATTGGCCCAAGCCGAACTCAAGGCAATAACTGATTCTTCATCACCAGCCTCGTATATAGGAGACCCAAGAATAACCAGGTACCTAATATGCTCAAAAGTGAACGGAATAACATCTCGGCCTTCGGTCACTTTGAACACGTCCCCGACCCATGTGGGAAGGTTATGAGGCTCATTCGCGAAAAAGGACTTTATTGTCGAATCGTCAAATATTGGATTCACATTCAATTCGCTCCAAAAAAGCAGGAGCAAACGGCCTTCCCTTGGAAGGGATCAAGCATCACATTCATAGCGTTGGCTCCATAAAATTCATGGAAGCAACACCCAACCCCAAAGGGCAAAGTGTGTGCCCCACAAGGTTGTTGACAAAGGTCCAAGGTTCAAAACTGAACTTTGGCGGGTTTCCCCAGTTTGAAAGGCGTGACTAGCACGCAATCAGGAAGTTCCTGAAGATGGCGTAAGTTTACTGCCAAAGCAGTTGGTTTGTCCACAGATGGCGACGAACTGGCTCCATGGGCATGAAACGATGGTCGGCGTTGCCTTTTTCGCAAACGTTCATGCAATTGGCGCCCCAAAGGCATCCCTCATTTGGCGGGACCGTTTGGCCTGATCGGTGTGAAGGTAAACCGAGGTGGTGGACACGGACGCATGTCGCAGGTTGTCTCTGACGGTTGTCAATTCAGCACCTCTGGCCAGCGCATGAGTGGCATGCGTATGCCTCATCCAATGGGGACTGGCCCGGCGCAGCTTTTCTGCCGTTTTCGGGGACTCGGCCACTATGGCATCGGCGGTTGCCAGGAAGAATCGTTTGGTGACATCCCACAGCCTGCTCGACGTAATTCGGCTTTGACCACCTCCGGCCGTCAGATCGGCAATGAGCGGAGTTGATGGTTTCCACAATACAGGCGTGGTGGGCACACCGCGCTGCGTCAGGTAATGGTCCAGCGCCACGCGCGCCAGCGGGGGCAGCGCCACCTTGCCCGCTTTGCTACCTTTACCCACCAGCTTTAGCCATTGGTCGCCTTGGGCATCCGTTTCAATCTGCCCCAGGGTCGCGCCCACAATCTCGCTGGATCGCAACCCAGTGGCATACGCGAAGTCCAGCACAAAGCGCAGCCGTTGGGCCGCCGGCAGTTGCCACCCGTAGGACCACTCCAAACCGTTGGCCACGGCACGGATGATTCCCCACTCTCCCTCGGAGAATACGCGCCCTTCGTCCATGGGCGTGCCGCGGCCACCGCCGCGCACCTTGATGCCGGCAAACGGGTTGGCCAGCACATAGTGCTGCTCAATCAGCCAGCGAAACATTGCTACGATGACGGTCAAAGCATATGCCGTAGAACGTGGCGACAAACCTGTCGCGAATGGCCGCCATTCTGGAGAAAACCGTGTCTGAGGCGGCCCAACCCATCGGCTTCGCGGGCTGGGGTTGCGTAAGAACCCCCGGTAGGCGGTTGCGTCTTCGGTGGTGAGCGACGACAGCGCGCGCCCGCGTTCAACAATGGCCCACAGAATCAGGCGCTCTGCCTCCTTGCGATAGGCCCGCTTGGTCGCACTGGATTCGTGCAGTGCCAGCCACGCCTGCACGGCCTCGTAGTCATTGTCGGCACTGAGCGTGCAACTGGATCGCGGCCCACGAAAGCTACCGTGCGAACCGTTAAGTTCGTCTGGCACCTCCAACCGCTCCCACGGGACAATTGTTTGCGCTCTTTCGGCAACCACCAACTCCCGTGCCCGGTCTGTTAACTGTGGATGGGCTGCAAAGAAGGCTTCGATTTGGCGTGCCCCTTGTGCCCCCAGACCAGGAACCACAGTCCACCAGCGCCGCCGCCGGGGAACACGCATGGTCAGTTGCGCCAGGGTCTTGATGCCTTGGGCATACAAGGCATTGACTGATCGCGCGGACAGCCACGGGCTCACGTCATCAGTAATCCTGGGGACCGGCTCTGGCGCGGCGCGCAGCGCCTCGATAGCATGCGCGACAGAGCGCATATGTTGGGCGCGCTCTCCGTCTGGGTGGCCAAGCAAGTCCGCAAGATCGGCACGGTGCCGCAGGTGTGCAATGCTGATCAGTCGTCGGCGGATTTTCCCAATCATCCCGCGTGACGACTGTCCAGAGACCTTCTGAGCAGCCAAGTAACGTGCCACAGATTCGCGCGATGACAGACCAGCGTACCAGCCGCGCAAGGCGGCGAGTTCGGCCTCGCTGGGGAAGCCTTGCGACTTGGCATCTCTTCCCAACCTTGGCAAGGGGGATATCGGCAGACTTTTCATGGATGCCAGTTCAGAATATTGACAATGTGATTGCGATAAGAAGGATTATCGCAATAGAATGCACGCGAACACAAAATTCCTGCTGGGTTTTGGCTGAAGCCTTTCACAAAATACAGGTGAAACGGCAGGTAAGGCAGCCACTTTCTGCATCACTGCAGCATCCCCATTTCATCTTTACGAGCCCAGCGTGCGACCGCGCACGCTGTTGGAGTATGCCTGCGTTGCCAAGCACCAAAACACAAGCCTCTAAGCGCCTTTCCATTCTCTCGACCGAAGAAATTGACAGCCTGTTTGGCTTGCCGCACTTCACTGAGAGCGAACGGCATATCCACTTTGATTTGAGTCCCCAGGAGCAGGAAACCGTCGACACCGCGCGCACCATCACGGCGGGTGTCCACCTGGTACTGCAGCTGGGCTACTTCAAAGCCAGGGCACAGTTCTTCGTCGTCAGACTTGACTACGCGCGCCCTGACATGGACCATATTCTGACGCGCTACTACCCCGGCAGGGCTATGGCCGAGGTGGGGTCTTTGTCAAAACCCACCCGGCTGGCACAGCAAAGAATCGTTCTTGCGCTTCTGAACTATCGCCTGTGTGGTGGTGCAGAGAAGCAAGCGCTGGTCGCCTTCGCGCAGCGCTCGGCCATGCTGTCAACCCAACCAAAATTCATTTTGCGCGAAGTGTTGGAGCACCTGTCGAACCAGCGCACCGTGGCGCCAGGGTATACATTTTTGCAGGACCTGGTGAGCCAAGCTGTCACCGACGAGCGCAAGCGCGTCACCCGAAAGCTGGATGCCGCACTGTCGGCGAAGCTGCAACAATCTCTCGACGCCCTGCTGCAGGCCGACGACAAAATCCATCTGATCAACGTCCTGAAGCACGAGGCGAAGGACTTCAGCAACAAGGAGCTGCGCCAGGAGGTGGATCGCCGTAAGCAGTTGGCCCCCTTGCATGCCTTCGCTCAAACGTTTTTGATGGATGCCACCCTGTCCAGCGAGAGCATCAAGTATTACGCCAGTCTGGTCCAGTTTTACACGGTTTACAAGCTGCGCCGCATGGACGCGGCCACGGCACGTCTGTATCTGTTGTGTTTTGCCTTCCACCGGTTTCGGCAAATCAACGATAACTTGATCGAGGCGTTCATCCACCTGGTCGGGCAGTTCGACAAGCAGGCCAAACTAGCGGCGAAAGTGGCCATGCATCAGGCTTCTGAGGAGGCCAACAGCAATTTGAAGGCGGCCGGCGAGGTGCTGGGCCTCTTCGTGGATGAGTCAATCGCGGGTGATTGTCCGTTTTCCACGGTCAAAGAGCGTGCATTCGGTTTGCTGGAGATGTCGGCCTTTCCATCGGTGTCCAATTACCTGCGCAATGTTGCCTTTGACAAGCTCGACTACGAGTGGACCTACTTCACCGTGCTGTCGGCAACCATCAAACGAAATTTGCGACACCTCTTTTGTGACATCGACTTTACGGGGCGCTTGGAGGAGGCCCCCTTGGTAACCGCAATCTCCGTCATGCAAAACCTGTTGCGCCAGAACAAGTCACTGCGCCAGGCAGATGCCTCGAAGTTCCCCGAGGCAGTGATTCCCCAGGCGCTCAAGAAGCACATTCTTGTTGAAACAATAGAGGACGGGAAGAAGCGCAAAGCGGTTCTGTCGCAATAAGGGAGTCTGACCGAAGTCAGTTGCGTTTTCGACCGGATGATCAAACGGCCAGGCTGTAGAACTGATCTGCTGCGGACATGGTTGATCCGGCCGGACATTTCATCTGCCCCTTCTTGATCATGTGC
>JANXVI010000117.1 GCA_025351745.1 Rhodoferax sp. | reverse complement strand
CGTCACCCTGCTCGAAGAACTCCAGCGCCGCTATCCGGGCCAATGGGATGCCAGCGTGCTGCGCACGCTGCAACGCCGCATACGCCTGTGGCGTGCCAAGTTTGGAGCCCAGCGGGAGGTCTACTTTGCCCAGGAACATCCACCTGGGCGCCAAGGCATCTCGGACTTCACCGTGGCCGATGAGCTGAACGTGGAGATTGCCGGCGTGTTTTTTGTGCACCGCCTGTACCAATTTGCTCTTGCCTATTCGGGATGGCGCCACGTCGTGGTCATCGACTCGGGCGAGAGCTTCCTGGCGCTGTCCACCGGATTACAAGCGGCATTGTGGGCATTGGGCGGCGTGCCCGAAGAGCACCGAACCGACAGCCTCTCGGCAGCATTCAACAACGTGGCCGAACAAGAGGAATTGACCAAACGGTATGCAGAGCTGTGCAGCCACTACGGACTGCGTGCAACACGCTGCAACCCCGGCCAATCAAACGAGAACGGCTCCATCGAATCACGTAACAGCACCCTCAAGGCCGCACTGGAGCAGGCATTGTGTTTACGCGGCACTCGCAGCTTCGATACGCGACCTGATTACGAATCGTTTGTCGACACCATCGTGCAGCGCATGAATACGCGTGCGGCCAAGTTTCTGCTCACCGAGCGTGCCATGCTCAAACCCTTGCCAGTGCGGCGCACCGTCGAGTTCGAAGAGATTCCTGCACGGGTCAGTAAATACGCCATCTTCACCCTCAAGGGTGCCCTGTACAGCGTACCGAGCCAGCTCATCGGCCACCGCCTGATGGTGCGTCAGTACGCCCAACATGTTGAATGCTGGTTGGGCGGTCAATGCGTACTGAGTCTGCCAAGGGCAAGGCCAGGAGAGGGCCAGCGTGCGGGTCGTGCAATCGACTACCGGCATTTAGTTGGTGCCTTGAAACGCAAGCCAGGAGCCTTCGCCCGTTGGGTGCTGCGCGACGCAGCATTCCCCCGTGCCGTGTACCGACAAACCTGGGAGCGTCTGGCTGCGCAACGACCTGAACGCGAAGCATGCAAGACCATGGTGGGCCTATTGGTTCTGGCAGCCGACGGACATGAGGCCCAGCTGGCCCAAGAGCTGGAGCAGTTGATTGAACTGGACCAGCTACCAGACCTCAATGCCCTGACCCAGTTACTGGCACCGCCCAACGGGGATGTGCCGCGGGTCGTTGTGACCTTGCCCGCGTTGGCCTCGTATGACGAACTGTTTGAGGCGGCCCAATGAAAGCGGCGTCAATTACAACGTCAGCAACGACAACTACGGCCACTCCCACTTCGACCCGATTGGCAATGATGCTGAACGGTTTGCGCCTGCCCACCATCAAACGCTTGGCCGGCGACCTGTGTGCACAGTCCGACACTGAGGGCTGGCCAGCACACCGATTGTTGGAGGCCTTGCTGGAGCACGAAATCAATGAACGCGAGGCCCGCCGCATTGACCGCCACCGCATTGAGTCGGGGTTGAGTCCGGCCAAGCGGCTCTCCAGCTTTGACTTCGCGACCGTGCCAAGCGTGTCCAAGGCGCAGGTCATGGCCTTGACGGAAGGCACCGAATGGATTGACCGAGGTGCCAATGTGTTGCTGTTTGGGCCACCGGGGGTGGCCAAGAGCCATTTGGTCAGCGCCTTGGGGCATGCCTTGATTGATGCTGGACGGCGGGTTCTGTTTACCCGTTGTTCAGACCTGGTGCAACGTCTTCAGGCGGCCCGGCGCGACTTACGGTTGCCCCAGGAGCTTGCCAAGTTGGACCGGTTTGACTTGCTGATTCTGGATGACCTCAGTTACGTGCGGCGCGACCAAGCAGAGACTTCCGTGCTGTTCGAGCTGATATCAGAACGTTATGAGCGAAAGAGTTTGGCCATCACCGCCAATACCCCGTTCTCGCAGTGGGGTGAAGTGTTCGTGGAACCGGCCATGACCCTGGCAGCCGTTGACCGACTGGTGCACCACTCGACCATTCTGGAGATGAACGTGGAGAGCTACCGCCGTCGCGCCGCACAGGAGGGGCATGCCCCTCCTGTGCGAAAGGCTCGCTCAACCACATAAGCAATCGAATTCATTCCCCGCTTCCACCGGCCAGGATAGTTGTCGCCGAGCGATCAGGATAGTTGACATCGACCACGTGCATACCGAGTGGGCGGGGTTCCTGTTCTTGTCTGTGGTCATCGATGTGTACAGCCGCAGGGTCGTGGGCTGGGCCGTCAAGGAAGGCATGACCTCTGAGCTGGCGATACGGGCGCTGAACATGGCACTCATGACCCGGAAGCCAAAGTCGGTGAGCCAACATTCCGACCAACGCAGCCAGGGCGGATTCAACCGGTCGTTGCAACACCTCAATCTTGGAGGTGTTTGTGGGACGACCCGCAGGGTGGATGCAGAAGCTAACGGGTCGAGGAGCGACGTGCTGGCCTGGTGCCCCTTCGCTTCGGTGAGAAGTGTAGCGGCGGTTTTAGGATCAGATTGCGACCTGGATGACGAGAGAGAGGGGGGGCGGAAGTGGTCGGCGTGTCGCGGGCGGTAAAGCTGGAAAAGCCAAACTGCTAACCGACCAGCCTCCGCCTGTAAGTCCCCAAGCCCGGCAGCCCAGGGCGGCGCCACCACCAGCGCGATGTTGAAATCCCACGGCAGTGGCAGTGGCAGTTGCTTGCTAGCGGCGAACACACCTTCTGCTTGCTAGCGTTCACGGAGTTACCGATTTTGGCCTGCAGATCTCCCAAGGTGTACTGCGGGTCGCTGGCCTTAATCTCGATGGTGAAACCTTGCAGTTGTTTAACACCGGGTGGGCCAGGATCAGCAGCTTGATGCCCGGTGCTAGTAGGCCCCGGAGATACGCTCGAACTCCGGCAGGATGGTATTCACCGTTGGCTGCCAGATCGCCGCGTTGGCCTTGGCCAACACCGCACCGCTGGCATCCCGCTCGTACACACCCATGAACACGTGGTCGCCATCTGGTGCGCAGCTCCGCCACTTCAACTAGAGCCCACGAGCCAGCTTTGTAGGTTCTGTCGCAATAAGGGAGTCTGACCGAAGTCAGTTGCGTTTTCGACCGGATGATCAAACGGCCAGGCTGTAGAACTGATCTGCTGCGGACATGGTTGATCCGGCCGGACATTTCATCTGCCCCTTCTTGATCATGTGC
>JANXVI010000108.1 GCA_025351745.1 Rhodoferax sp. | reverse complement strand
CATCCCCGGCAACCTTGGGATGTTGGGGGCCGACTATGGTGGCTATTTCGAGGTTGGCGACGCTGAGGGATTGGCAGCGCTGCTCAACCGCTGCCAAATGGCGCTGCAGATGCAAGCGGCACCATCCAACAATGTCGGCCTGTTGGAGCATCTACGCACCCAATGCGCGTTGCGGGCGCCGTTGTTTGATCCTGAGACCGAACGCCAGGCTTTGCTGGGTTTGATTGACGAACTGCTAAACACCTGAGTCAAATCTCTCGCGTCCACGTCTTACGTGGCATGGACGGCGTCGGCCACGCGCACTTAAGTCTTAAATAACCTTCAACCGAGGCTTATCAGCAGAGACTGCTTGCCCGATCACGCCCACATCGCTAAAACCGTGCCGACTAAAAATGGCCAGCACAGCATCGAGTGCAGCCGGGTCGCAGGCCACCAGCAATCCACCACTGGTCTGCGGGTCCGTCAGCAGCGCCTTGTCAACATCCGAGAAATCCGCCGGCAGTTCGACGTCAGCGCCATAACCCGCCCAGTTCCGCTCGGAGGCCCCGGTAATGCTCCCGCGCTCGGCCAGCTCCCGCACGCCCGGCAAAAGCGGCACGCGCTTCCAGTCGATCTGAATCCCACAGCGTGCGCCACGGGCCATCTCCAGCGCGTGCCCCGCCAAACCAAAGCCCGTGACGTCAGTCAGGCCGTGGACTCCCGGCAGGGCTGCCAGATCAGGCCCCGGCGTGTTGAGCTTGGTCGTGTTCTCGATGAACTTGGCATAACCAGCGTCGCTGAGCTCACCTTTTTTGAGTGCGGCACTCATGACGCCCACGCCCAATGGTTTGCCCAACACCAGCACATCGCCTGGGCGCGCGTCGGCGTTGCGTTTGACGCGGCTGGGATGCACCAAGCCCAACACCACCAAGCCATAAATGGCTTCGACAGAATCAATGGTGTGGCCGCCGGCAATCGGTATGCCAGCAGCGCGGCAAACCGATGCGCCGCCGTCCAGCACCTTTCCAATGGTGGCGGTAGACAACACGTTGATTGGCATTCCCACAAGGGCCAGCGCGAGGATGGGCTTGCCGCCCATGGCGTAGACGTCGCTGATGGCGTTGGTGGCGGCGATGCGCCCAAAGTCAAAAGGGTCGTCCACGATGGGCATGAAGAAATCGGTTGTCGCTATCAATGCCTGCTCGTCATTGAGCTGGTAGACCGCCGCGTCGTCAGCTGTCTCAATCCCCACAAGCAGTTCTTTGGGAATGGGCAAGCCCGCGGTGCTTTTGAGGATTTCGCTCAGCACACCCGGCGCGATTTTGCAGCCGCAACCGCCACCATGCGAGAGCGAGGTTAAGCGGGGTTCGGCGACAGGGATTGGTTCGGATTGGTTCATGGTGCAACTGCTTGGTGGTGTGTTTCGACAGATAAAGTATTTAACCGCTTTTTGAGTATCCCACCGATTGGAATGCCTATCCACAAGCGGCACGGTGCCAGCCACCCGCGCATCGCCCAGTGGCTGATCAACGAAATCCTGCCGCTGAACTGGGGGCTCGTTCCAACAGTACCAAGCAGGCTTGCGCAACGGCTTGGGGGCCATGGCCTTGGCCCTGCGACCGATTCTGGCGCTGCGCGACTGGTTACATTGTCAAAATTCCCTCTAGCCCTCGTCGGTATTGCATGAGCAGCTACAAAATCTATAGCATGCTCATTCAAACCTGGTACTGAGCCCGCAACAGGTTTTTTTGCACCTTGCCCATGGTGTTGCGCGGCAGCTCAGGCACTATGTAGCAGCGTTTGGGAATCTTGAAGTTGGCCAGCATCGTCTTCAACACCGCGAGTATTTGGGCAGGCTCCAGTTGCACACCGGGCTTTGCGATGACCACAGCGACACCCACCTCGCCAAAGTCCGCGTCGGGCACGCCCACCACGGCGCTTTCGGCCACACCGTCCAGCGTATTGATTGAGGCTTCGATCTCGGCCGGGTAGACGTTGTAGCCGCCACTGATGATCAGGTCCTTGCTGCGGCCGACGATCGTCACATAGCCGTCAGCGTCGATCTTGCCCACGTCGCCGGTTTTGAAGAAGCCGTCGGCAGTGAATTCTTCTTTCGTTTTTTCGGGCATCTGCCAATAACCGGCAAACACATTGGGGCCCTTGACCTGGATGCCGCCGATCTCGCCATTGGGCAAGTTGTGGCCTGCGTCGTCTTGCACGCGCAAACTCACGCCTGGCAACGGGAAGCCCACCGTGCCGCCGCGGCGCTGGCTTCTGTTGCCGTAGCGCGCGTCCGCAGCGTAGGGGTTGGAGGTCAGCATCGCAGTCTCGCTCATGCCGTAGCGCTCCAGAATGGTGTGGCCAGTACGCTCTTGCCATTCGGTGAAAGTTTCGATCAACAACGGGGCCGACCCGGCGATGAAGAGGCGCATGTTGCGCACCGCATGCTTGTCCAGCCCCGGCTCTGCCAGCAGGCGCACATACAGCGTGGGTACGCCCATGAAGACCGTGGCCTGTGGCAGCTTTTGCAGTACGCGCTTGGGATCGAACCTGGCCATCCAAATCATCTTGCTGCCGTTGAGCAGCGCACCATGCACGGCCACAAACAGGCCATGCACATGGAAGATGGGCAACACATGCATCAGCACGTCGCCATCCTCGTCCGCGCTTTTCCAGCCCCAGTAGTCTTTCAGCACCTGGGCATTGCTCAGCAGGTTGCCGTGGGTCAGCATGGCACCCTTGCTGCGGCCGGTGGTGCCGCTGGTGTAGAGGATGGCGGCCATGTCGTCGGTGCCGCACTGGGCTACGGCGTGCTGGTCGCTGCAATGGGCGGCGCGCTCCAGCAGACTGCCGGTGCGGT
>JANXVI010000102.1 GCA_025351745.1 Rhodoferax sp. | reverse complement strand
GGGTGGCTGGGCCAAGCCCAAGGCCTTGAAGTACCGGCCCGAGCGCGGTTCACCCGCATTTGATGCGGCCAGTGAGGCGGACCATGATGTGTTGCAAATCATGCGCGCCCTGCCCAGCAGCGCCTCCAGCTATTACGCCAGCTACAGCTACCAATCCAAAGTGACCTTGGAAGGCAACCTGGGCATCACCGCGCTGCAAAAGGCCGCCAGCACCGGCCGCCTGTTCGCCGAAGACGCCAAGAACCCGCTGACGGACCCCGTGCAATGGGGTGAGCCACTGGACGTGCGCTGGGAGTGGCATGAAGTGACCCAGCTCAAGTCCAAACACAGCAGCTGGGCCTTGCGCGCCAAGCTCGATGGCGGGCAAGCCAAGCTATGCATGAACAACCCGCTGCTGTACCTGGATGCCGCGCGCGGCCTGTGCGGTCTGGCACGCGCGCAGGGCTTAAGCATGGGCCAGGTGGCGGTGCTGCTCAAGGCCCCTGCGCTGCAGGCCGAGGCCCTGAGGACACACCAGTTGGCCCTTGCACAGCAGCTGGGCGCAATCCCGCTGCCACCGGTGCTGGAAGCCATCCAGACTGTGTCGGGCATCACACCCAAGGCCTGCCTGCATCTGCGTGCGGTGCCCGCGGCCGATGTTGGCCAGCACGGCCTGATCGACGCGCAGTTGCAGTTTGACTATGCGGGCCACCGGGGCTGGTGGGTTGGCCAAGGCACCACCGTGTTGATCGACGATGCCAAGGGCCGACGGCTGCTGCAGCGCGATCCCGAGGCCGAGCTAGAGGCCATCACCCGCCTGATGGAGTTGGGCTTGACGGGCATTGCCAATGGCACCTATGGCATCTCCGGCGCAGCGGACCAACAAGCCTGGTTGCAATGGGCTGACGCAGGCTTTGCGCCCTTGCGTGAGGCCGGGTTTGAGCTCACGCTGGATGAAGCCCTGGTCAACTGGATCACCCATGTGGATGCCCTGGCCGTTGAACTGCGGCCGCAAGAGCGCAAACCCTCTAATGCTGAAAAGCCAGGCAAGGCCGCGAAGGGTAAAAAGAGCGCAAAGAGCGCCACAGACAATGCCTTGCCCGCTGACGACACACCCGCCACCTCACCCTGGTTTGATCTGTCGCTGGGCATGGAGATCAACGGCCAGCGCCACAATATTTTGCCGCTGCTGCCCAGCCTCATTGCCACCGCAGCCAACAGCCCCGTACACCCGGGCACCGGCCTACCTGCTCTGCCGGCCTTTGTCTACCTGCCCGACTCCCGGTCTGGGCACAGTGGCTTTATCCGCCTGCCCACCGACACACTCAAGCCCTGGATGGCCGCGCTGCTGGAGCTGGTTGGCGACCGCGACCATGACTTCACGGGTGAGAGTCTCAAACTTTCGCGCCTGGACGCCTTGCGCACCACCGCCGCCCTCGGCGAAGGTGCAGTATGGGAAGGCGGGGAGCATCTGCGCGAGATGGTGCAACGCCTCAGTGGCCGCGCCGAGATGCCTGAAGTGGCTGTGCCCAAAGGCGTGCAAGCCAGCCTGCGCCCCTACCAGCAACAGGGCCTGAACTGGCTGCAGTTTCTGCGCGAACATGGTCTGGGAGGCATCCTGGCCGACGACATGGGCCTGGGCAAAACCCTGCAAACCCTGGCCCACATCCAGGTCGAAAAAGACGCCGGCCGCCTGACGCAGCCGGCCCTGATCATTGCGCCGGTCAGCCTGATGGGCAACTGGCGGCGCGAGGCCGAGCGTTTTTGCCCCGGCCTGCGCTGCGTGGTGATCCACGGCAAGGACCGGCACGATGTGGCCGACTCCATGGCAGAGCACGACATCGTCATCGCCCCCTACTCACTGTTGCAGCGTGACAAGGAGCGTTGGCTGGAGGCGCAGTGGCACATCGTGGTACTGGACGAGGCGCAAAACATCAAGAACGCCAGCACCCACGCCGCACAGGTCGTGGGCCAGTTGCAGACCCGGCACCGACTGTGTCTATCCGGCACGCCGATGGAAAATCACCTGGGTGAGATCTGGAGCCTGTTCCACTTTTTGATGCCGGGTTTCTTAGGCAGCCAGACCCGCTTCAAAGAGCTGTTTCGTACCCCGATTGAAAAATTGGGCGACCCGGAACGGCTGCACCAACTGCGCGCCCGCATCACGCCCTTTATGCTGCGCCGAACCAAGGCCTTGGTGGCCGACGAGTTGCCGCCCAAGGTGGAAACCATCGAACGCGTGGAGCTGACCGGCAAGCAGGCCGACCTGTACGAAACCATTCGTTTGGGCATGGAGAAAACCGTGCGCGAGGCGCTGAACACCAAGGGCTTGGCCAAGTCGCAAATCACGATTCTGGATGCGCTGATGAAGTTGCGCCAGGTCTGCTGCGACCCGCGCCTGCTGAAGCTGGCGGCGGCACAAAAGGTCAAGACTTCGGCCAAGCTGGAACA
>JANXVI010000098.1 GCA_025351745.1 Rhodoferax sp. | reverse complement strand
CACGCTCCACGTATTCGGCAATGGCAGCGGGCACGGGCAACGCATAGGTCTTCAGGCGCATGCACACCGGCGCAAAGTAGGCATCGGCAATCGTGAAGCGGCTGCCAAACAGCAGGGGGCCGCCGTGCTCTTGCAGCAGCGCAGTCCACATGTCCACCAGACGTTGCACTTCGGCACGCACGGCGGGCTTGTCGCGCCAGATCAGCGCACCGGTGTCGGCCAAGTGGGCCTCGATGTTCATAGGGCAGTCGTTGCGCAGGCCGGTAAAGCCGCTGTGCATTTCAGCGCAGACACTCCTTGCTCGGGCGCGTGCCGAAGTGTCAACGGGCCATAACTGCTTGTCTGGAAATTGTTCGGCCACGTATTCGGCGATGGCCAGCGTGTCCCACACGGCCAAATCGCCATCCACCAGCAAGGGCACCTTGCCGGTGGGGCTGGCGCCTTGCAGTCTTTTCTTGAAGGTGGAGTCGGCGTCGAACGAGTCAAAACGCACCATGACTTACGGATAGGAAATTCAACCGCATGAGGCCAAGTATGGCACGAGTTTTGTGCTTCGAAACAAGTTCGACCAAGGCAGATTGAGCGCTCGCTTGCCGCTCAATGGCGAGAGCTTGGGAAGCAATATGCATTTGGGGCTGGCGCGCACGTAGCTACTCCTCGCATCGATTGATACCGCCGCTTCACTGGTTCACCAATTGACGCGCTGGTCCACCTCGTAGTCGGGGGCGGGTTGTGCCGCCAGATCCCAATCCGGCTCGCCTTGCACACCATCATCCACCGGCGCGTCGCAGCCTTCCCACAGCGGTGGCCCGCGTGCTGGGCAGCATGGCGCTGCCAATGCCGTGGCCCTAGTGCGCGGACAGCGTCGCAAATTTCCGCAGCCGCGCACTGCTGCCGTCGGCAAATACCGAAGCTACCGACACCAGCTCTTCCCCCAGAAAGGCGCCAAAGTGAAAGGCAGTTGCATCGCCATCCACTTGGCAAAAGGCGGGCGGCTCGTCAGGCCAGAGCACGGCGTGCCGTATGGCGATGGTGTCTTGCCACGGGATGGGTTTGAAGGGCTTTCGGCGTGCACGCAACTATGGGTTACAGGCTGATGTCAATAGTGCCAGGTGTTTGTAACCACCACCTTGTACCAGTCCAGGTCTGAGGTGCTTGATAGTGAGCCGCTGACTTGGGTCCCGCTGCACAGTCCTGCATTCGCCGTCGCATCGGTATTGTTGGGCTCTACTTCGGCTGTGAGGCAGGTTGCCGCCATGACACCACTGCCCCAAAGGCAACTGGCCAGGGACGCCGCGAGCAACACTGGAATCTGGGTGAGACTGTCAGGTCGGTTGCGTTGGCTTACGTGATGGCGGGGGCGACACAGTTAATTGGAGAGTACATCCCATTCGAAGGTGGAAATCTGAATGCTTCCCTGGCGTCGAAAGGCGGAGATTTTTTCACCATCCTCGAGAGGAACTTGCTTAGCGGAGGACTAAACGGAACCGTTGGGCTCTTCTTATCAGGTCAGCCGCTGAATGTTGAAGGTCTAGCGGCTGGGGCATTTATCTCTTCAATAGGTGAATACGGGGCCAATCAGATTGGAAACTGGGCGACTGGGAGCGTAAACAATCCACCCGTAATCGACGCTTTTACCCACCTCTTGCTGCATGCCGGGCTTGGGTGTGTCACGGGTGCGGCCACCGCTAGAAGCGGTTCAGGTTGCGCGCCCGGAGCTGCTGGGGCGGTTGCCGGCGAGTTGACAGCTGAGGGACTCAATTCGCCTGGCACGCCGGTCAATCCCAACACCGTGGGCTTCTCAAACGTTGCCGGGATATTCGCCGGTTGGGCAGCCGGGGGCGGTGGCAATGACATGACGGGGGCCAATATCGGAGGAATGACAGGGACCAATGCTGTGGTGAACAATTTCTTGAATCACCAACAAAGTGCAGTACGGAACGACGCCCTGGGCGCGCTGCGGAAATACGAAGACAACAACTTCCTTCAAAACCTGCTTAACCCGATCGATGTTTTGGACGCCTCAAAAACATTGAGCTTGGTCAACTACATTGATCAGCGGAGTGACGTATTACTCAATGCCTGGCGACAAGACCCAGCGCTACTAACGCAATCCGAGACGAGAGAGTTGGGAGTGTATGTCGCAAGCTACGCTAACAGCTATGGTGTAGACGCTGCAAATCGATTGTTAGCAGACGGGCCAACAACGGCCAAAGTGGAAAATTCCGACGTTGGTCCTCTCACGCAATACGCCAATAGCCTTTTACTACTGAACGGTGTCCAGCAGGGCCAGGCTCAGGTCGGTACGCTTGCTTTGAGTGTGCTCACGGGGCCACTTGGCCTAATAGTTCGGGGGCTTCAAGTCGCACAGAGTAGTGTACAAATTGAGGAGGGTATTTCCGGGGTCCAAAATGGAAACACGGGAGTGGGCCTAATTAATATCGGCTTGGGCGTACTCGGTGTGGCGGCCAATACTTTTGTGCAATTGGGGTCAGTGACAGTGAGGCCACGCGGAGCTTCCTCGCTGCTAACCAATGAAGTTGGGGCAAATGGGTGGAGGGCCGCTGCTGCTCCAGCAATCGCCGAAGATTCGCCCGTAGGAAAGGTGCCAAACCCGGTGCAGCAACAACAGGGGCAAGCACCTAACTATTTGCCCAAGACTATTCAAAATGCAGCCACTGCAATTGACAGCGGAACCGGTGTACCCAGGATTGATAGAAGTACA
>JANXVI010000096.1 GCA_025351745.1 Rhodoferax sp. | reverse complement strand
CACGCTCCACGTATTCGGCAATGGCAGCGGGCACGGGCAACGCATAGGTCTTCAGGCGCATGCACACCGGCGCAAAGTAGGCATCGGCAATCGTGAAGCGGCTGCCAAACAGCAGGGGGCCGCCGTGCTCTTGCAGCAGCGTGCTCCACATCTCCACCAGGCGTTGCACTTCGGCACGCACGGCGGGCTTGTCGCGCCAGATCAGCGCACCGGTGTCGGCCAAGTGGGCCTCGATGTTCATGGGGCAGTCGTTGCGCAGGCCGGTAAAGCCACTGTGCATCTCGGCGCAGACACTCCTTGCTCGGGCGCGTGCCGAAGTGTCAGCGGGCCATAACTGCTTGTCTGGAAATTGTTCGGCCACGTATTCGGCGATGGCCAGCGTGTCCCACACGGCCGAATCGCCATCCACCAGCAAGGGCACCTTGCCGGTAGGGCTGGCGCCTTGCAGTCTTTTCTTGAAGGTGGAGTCGGCGTCGAACGAGTCAAAACGCACCATGACTTCTTCAAACGCAATTCCGGCCTGGGTCAGCAGCACCCAAGGACGCATGGACCAGGAGGAGTAGTTTTTGTTGCCTATGTAGAGTTTCAGCATGGGGTCCGTCTAGGAAGTGGAGTCGCCATGGTACGCCGCAATCACCAGCGTATTGATGACGAAACCCCGTGCGATTGATGCTCAAGGCAGGTCCAAGCCGGTGTCGGGTGTGGTGGCGTCCTTGGGGCCTATCAAGCCCAGGCGAGCTTTCAATGACTGCGGCTGGCCGGTGATCAGCGCGGCGTAGTTGGTGGTGTTGGACAGCACCTTTTTGACGTAGTCTCGTGTTTCAGTGAATGGTATGTTCTCTGCCCAGATGGCGGCGTCCACCAGCGGGGCGCCCGTCTGGCCGCGCCAAGTGCGCGGCCGACCGGGGCCAGCGTTGTATGCGGCCGCCGCCAGCGGCATGGAGCCATCAAAGCCGTCCAGCACCAGTTTGAGGTAGCCGGTGCCGATGGCGATGTTGGTGTCGCGGTCGGTGATGTGGTGTGGCTGGAAGGCTGTCAGGCCGATCTTCTTGGCCGTCCACTTGGCGGTGGCCGGCATTACCTGCATCAGGCCCGATGCGCCAACGCCAGATTTGGCATCCATGATGAAGCGGCTCTCTTGGCGGATCAGGCCGTAGACATAGGCCGGGTCCAGACCGATCTGCGCGGAGCGGGCAATCACGGCAGCCTTGAAGGGCATGGGGAAACGCTGCTCAAAATCGACGGCAGATTTGGTGCGCTCGCTGGTGTTGATGCAACGGTCCCACACCTCGTAGCGGCAGGCCATGTCAGCGGCGGCCAGCAGGCCGCGGTCGTCCAGGCCGCCGCGCAGGTGCAGGTTGGTGCTGTAGTTCCATTCGCGCACGCCCTCAGACCGCAGTCCCATGTTGATGGCGTACAACGCACGGTTCAGGCCGGGATTCAGGCGGGCCGCTTCCTTTTCTTCTGCGGTCAGCGGCAATGGTTTGGTTGGCACGGTGATGCGCTGGCCCATTTCTTCCAGAGCGAGTTGCTCGTAAAAGCCGCGAGAGTTGGCAATGCCCTCAAGCAATTGCAGCGCGTGGCCGCGCGCATTCTCGCTGCCTTTTTGTTGCAGCAGTGCGCGGGCGCGCCAGTAGACCCAGGTCGGTTCATTGCGTTGCAGCTCGGGCATGGCGGCAATGGTGGGAAGCACCTGCGCCCAGCGACCGGTTCGCAAGGCAGACCGCACCATCCAGGCCAGATGGTCTTCGTGCATGGCAGTGACGTGACCGCGGGCAAAGTAGGCGGGCGCGTCATTGGAGAGCTTTTGTGCCGCGCGCTTTCCGATAACGCCCCAGACCCAACTGCGTTCCTCGTCTGTAAGCTGGGTCTTCCAGCGCAACTTGTCGATCTCGACCGCGGCCTCGGCCGGATCCAGGTAGGCCTGGCGTATCAGCGCCAGCGACACCAGTTCGCGGGTCTTGGGCTGGAAGGCGGTGAGTTTGTCGTTCAGGTATTTGCCGGGGTTCAGGTAGATGGCGTTGAGCTTGGATACCGAACTGGGGCTGACAATGCCAACGGCTTGTGTGACCACACGCAGGCGGTCGTTCTCCATGCCGAGGCGGGCGCGCTGCCAGGCCATGGCGGTGGAGGATGCAGGCTGGTCCTTGACCAATTGTTCGGCGGCGGCCGCGCAACCTTCGTCGGCGTCCTTCAGGCTCAACCAGTTTTCCTTGACCAGTACCGTGTTGTCTACGCCGCTGCCCATGTGTTCCGACAACAGTGCATAGCAGCGCACCGATTTGTCGTCGTTCATGCGGTACAAGGGGTATTCGCGATTGAATGCAGCCCAATCGCGGTTGCGGCCCTGTTGCAGCAGCAACTCGGAGCGCAAGCGGTCCTCTTGGTAACTACCTGCGTAGCGTGAGAAGAATTCTTGGATCTCGGTCGGACCGGCTTCGTCGAGCCGGGCGGACAAATCCCAGTACGCCGCCCAGGGCTCCAGTGCATGGCCGCGGACCTGCGGCAGCAAGGCGATCAGGCGTTTGCGGTCGCGTGCTTTGTAGGACTGGGCCATCTCCAGCACAATGTTGTCGGCGCGCGATGAATCCTTGTTTTGGGCAAATACGGGGGCGGATGTGGACACGGCGATAGCACCAAAGAGCGCTATCGATGTCAGAATGGCTGAAAACTG
>JANXVI010000095.1 GCA_025351745.1 Rhodoferax sp. | reverse complement strand
CGTCCGACCTGCGCCGTGGCATGGGACTCACAGGGCCTTTTGCCGCCAAGCCAGGATAGCCCCAAGCCACAGAGCGAGTGCCGAATAGACCAGGCCACGGGCTAGGCCGCCGGGACCGTCGGCGATCCACCCCACCATCGTGGGCCCGATGATCTGTCCAGCAGCAAACACGGTGGTAAAGGCGCTGATCCCTGCCGCACCAGCGCCGTGGTGGATGCCACTACCGACAAGAACACACCACCAAACAACAGGCCCGAAGCCAGCACGACCGGCCAAGACTGGGTGAGCGCCGGCAGTATCGTCGCCACGCCCAGCAGTGCGTTCAGCGTGGCCAGGGTGCGGCCACTCTTGTGCCGGTCCAGCAGACCGGCCCAGATGCGCGACGATGCCATCACCGCCAGCCCCAGCAGACCATAAAACACGGTCACCGCCAGCGCGCTGCTGCCCCGCTCCCGCAGCAGGGCCACGACAAAGGTCATGTAACCGATGTAGCCCATGCCAAAAAGCGTGTAGCCGCCCAGGGCAAAGCCGAACTGGCGCCACCGGAACTGCAACGGCGCGACGGCGCCTTGCACGCCTACCCCAGACGCCGCATCCTGCGCCATCACCCTGGCAGGCCACAACAGCGCCGCGCTCGCCAGCGCACAGGCTAATGCCAGCAGCCACCAGGCCCAGCGCCAAACGTGCAACTGGGCGCCCGCTTGTTCGAGCACCCACGGCACCAACACGGCCGACAGGACAATGCCCATACCCGTACCACCGTAGTAAAACCCGATCAACAAACCGCCGCGCGTGGGGTGCTGCGCGCCCAGGCGCGCAGCCAACAAACCTCCGGCAATGAACACCATGGCGCTGGCCACACCAGCCAATAGACGCTGCACCATCAAAGGTTCGGTAGCGGTAAAGAACCCGCTGAGGGCCATGAATAGGCTGGCCAAAAAGGCCCCGCCCCACAGGAGCAGGCTGGCGCCTACGCGTTGGAGCAACCACGGGGTCAGCAATGCGCCCAAAAAATAGCCAAAAGCATTGGCGGTGTTCATGGCACCGGCCAGTGTGTAGCTCCAACCCAGGTCCTCGCGCATGGCGGGCAGCAACAGACCATACGCAAATCGCGTGATACCCAGCGACACCGCGGCCCCTAAAGACAGCGTGAGAGCCAAGGCCCACACAGGTCGCAGTGGTGTCAAAACATTTTTCCCCATGGTTGAACAACAGAATTGCATTGTCCGGCAAAGCGGGTAATGCCAGCTCACTATCAAATTCATAGCTGAACAGGTATATTTCACAAGGGCTAGAGCCTAATTTCTCACTTTCAATATTCGGTGTTCGCCGAGGTTCGCCTTACGCCCGGCTGACGAAACCGGAAAAGTCAGGGTAAGCACTTGCCTCGCCAGGCGACAAGTTACCTAGACTGGTCTGAACAACGACTTCAAGAGGATCACCCATGCGCTATCGCCACTACAACCATTGGTTGACCAAGCTCGCGGGCATCGCTGCACTGTGCTTGGCGCTAAGCGCCCACGGCCAGCCCGCGGCCACGCTGAAGTTGGGGGTGATTGGTCCGTTCACCGGCCCTTCATCCGACTTTGGCGTGCAGATGCTGCAAGGCGTACAACTGGCAGTAGAGGAGATCAATGACGTGGGCGGATACATGGGCCGGCAACTGGAATTGGTCATCAAGGACGACCAGGGCATCCCGGACGTGGGCCTCAAGGGCTCGCAGGAACTGGCGGCTGCGGGCGTGGCAGCCACGCTGGGCTTTTGCAACACCGGCGTGGCGCAAAAGTCGCTGGACGTGTTCCAGAATGCCAAGCTGCCACTGATCATCAACTGCGCCACAGGCACGCCGCTAACAGCGAAATACCCGGCACCCGAGAGTTATATCTTTCGCACTTCGCCGCGAGACGCCATTCAGGCCCCCTACGTGGTGGAAGACATTGTGCGTCGCGGCTGGAGCCGGGTCGCCATCTTTGCCGACACCACAGGATATGGCGACGCCGGCTTGAAAGATGTGGAGGCCGCGCTGGCCGCCAAAAGCCTGAAGGCCGTTTATGTGGCCCGCTTTGCACTGGGTGTCAAAGACCTGCGCGAAGAGCTCAAGGCCGCACGCGATGCCGATGCCGACGTGGTCTTCAGCTATACCGTGGGTGTGGAAAACGCCGTCATCGCCAATGGCCGCAAGGAGCTGAAGTGGAAGGTGCCCCAGGTTGGCGCATGGCCACTGTCGTTTCCCTTCTTCATCAACGGCGCCAAGGAGGCCGCAGAGGGGGCGATGATGGCGCAAAGCTTTATTGCTGAACCTAGTAACGAGCGTCGCGCCGCATTCCTGAGCGCCTACAAGCGCAAGTTCAAGCAGGCCATGACCGTGCCCATGGCGGCAGCCCAAGGCTATGACAGCGCCTACCTGTTGGCGTTTGCCCTGTTTGGCGTGCGGGACGGCAACCCGACCGGCCCGGTAGTCAAAGCCGCGCTGGAGAACATATCCCGCATCTACTATGGTGTGGTTGCCACTTACGAACACCCCTTCACCTTGAACGACAAGGACGCGATCACCAAAAACATGCTGGTCATGGGCAAGGTCAGCAATGGCCTGGTGACCTTTGCCCGCAGCGAGGATGCCAAGCAAAGCGCAGTGGTCAAACGCAAGAAGTAAGCTTGCTGATAAGCGCTTACAACTGTGCGCTGGCCCACGTAGCAGCCGCTACGAATCTGCTACGCTGTGGCTCCATTCTCAAAAACTTTTTGAAAGAGGTGCCATGTCTGACTCCAATACTTCAACCGTGACTTCGCAAGAAAAGCTTGTCAGCGATATCCGTGCCGTGATTTCCGACGCAGAAGACATCCTGAAGGCCACTGCTGACCAGACCGGTGAAAAGATCGCCAACTTGCGCGTGCGCATTCAGGACCGTCTGCTGGGTGCACGCATCCGCCTGGATGCCGCCGAGGCCGCCTTGATCGACAAGACCCGCGCTGCGGCACGTGCCGCAGATGACTATGTGCACGAGTCGCCCTGGCAAGCTGTAGGTATTGGTGCGGGCGTAGGCTTCGTACTGGGCCTGTTGCTCGCGCGCCGCTGAACCACACACAAACTCTGAGCAACCTTCGCATGGATACCGCGCAAGGCAGCGGCAGCGCCTGGAGTGCCGTCACCCACAAAGCCACCACGTTGCTGGAGATTGCGCATACGCGATTGGAGTTGTTGGGCAACGAACTGCAAGCGGCCCGCATCACTATCGTGCGCCAGTTGCTGCTGGCGCAGGCGTTGCTGTTTTGCGTCGCCATGGGCGTGATCATGACCATCATCAGCCTCGTTATCTTGTTTTGGGAACAACGTGTGGTCGTAGCTTGCATGGCAGCTGCGGCGCTTTGGGTCGCCGCTTTGTGTATTTATTTGATGATGCGCAACGACAAACAAAGCGCTGCGCCGCTGTTCAATGCGAGCCTGGCCGAGCTGCAAGAAGATCTGCGCCAACTCAAAGCCGTTGCTGCCGAGCATGGACGCGAAACTCGTTGAACTCTACGTGAAGCGCGGCCGACTGCGCGAGCGGATCGGCGCGCAGCGAGTGCAGTTTACGCACGAACTGGCACCGCTGGGCACCGCTTTGCGCACCGTGGACCGAACGCGCGCGCTCCTGGATCGTGCGAAGCTGTGGATGTCCGAGCACCCTGGTGTGGTCGCGTTGGCGGGTGTGGCGCTGGTCATATGGCGACCGCGCACCCTCTTGCGCACAGCACGCTTCGGTTTTGGTGTCTGGCGCAATTGGAGCCGCTGGCGAGATTGGTTACGCGTCGGGCTCAGTGCTTTGTGAGCGGCCGCGGCATGGCGGATAATCCGTCCATGGGTCCTTCCAAAATGTCCAAACCCCCTGCAGATGTAGCCACCTCACCGGTCGAACCACCCGCTTTTGACCCCAACCAAACGATCTCTTACCAGTCGCGCATGACCCGTGCGCCGCGTTGGTTTGGTTCTTTTCTGGCCAGTAACAGCCGCGAGAAGAATCGCATGCGCACCGAGCTGGGCAAAATCAAAGGCGCCATACCGCTGCTGATGAAACCGCGCAACGGCAGTAAATGGACACAGCAAGAACGGCAAGAACTCAAGCTCATGCTGCGAGCCGCGTCCGCCGTTTATCCCTATCTGATCATCTGGGCACTGCCAGGCTCGATCATTTTGCTGCCGTTCCTCGCTTGGCACCTCGACGCACGACGTAAAGATCGCGAACGCAAGGCAGCGGCTGGACCAAAAATGTGAAGCAATTCAAATGCGCCATGTCCCTGCTGCTGGTTTGACCATGGCCTGCAGGCATGCCGCGTATTGTTGTAGCTTGGCTTTCTGCAGGTTGCCAACCTTGAGGTAGTGTCTAAAGGTGGGAAACGGCAAGTCTGCCCTTGACGCGAGGATAAGAGAGGGCGGCTAGCCGACAGCCGCATCTGACTTTTTATCAATTGTGCAGTTACTTGGCAGGCCGCCAACGCTTGAGCAGCAACGCATTTCCCATCACGCTGACCGAGCTCAGTGCCATGGCTGCACCCGCCAACACCGGGCTGAGGTAGCCCATGGCGGCCAGCGGAATACCGACCACGTTGTATGCAAAGGCCCAGAACAGGTTTTGCCGGATCTTGGCCACGGTGCGGTCAGAAATGGCGAGTGCAGCGGCTACCAATGAAACGTCCCCGCGCATCAGCGTGATGCCGGCCGCGTGCATTGCCACGTCGGTGCCCGTGCCCATGGCCATACCGACGTCGGCAGCGGCCAAGGCGGGTGCGTCGTTGACACCATCACCCACCATAGCGACCACATGGGTTTGGCGCTTGCCCAGCACGGGGAAGTCTTTAGTAGGTGCGGTGCGATGGCGCTGCATCTGGCGGCCTTCTTTGAGCTCAAGCATCCAAGCGGCCTTGTCACCTGGCAATACTTCTGACATGACGTCACCATCCTCAGGGCTCAGCCCCAGGCGGCGGGCCATGGCCTCGGCGGCACCCCGGTTGTCGCCGGACACCATAACCGTCTTGATGCCGCGTGCGCGCAACGCTGCCAATGCCTCTTTGGCGCCAGGCTTGGGCGCATCGGCAAAGGCCATGAGGGCCAACACCCTATAGCGTGCGGGCTCTGCCGCGCTGCTGGTGCGCAGCGCCATGGCCGACACGGTAGCGCCCTGGGCCTGGAGGTCTTTGGCTTGGGCCTCCAAAGCACCCAGCGGTGCGCCCAGCTCTTGCATCCAGCGCAGGCTACCGATGCAATAGCTCTGCTGGGCCAGTTCGCCCACGCTGCCTTTGCCGGGCACCGCTTGTAGCGCGTCCGGTGCTGCGATGACAATACCTTTTTCGGCAGCAGCGGCCACTACAGCACGGGCCAAGGGGTGTTCACTGCCGCTTTGCAGGCTGGCAGCCACGCGCAATACGGCATCGGCGTCCAGATTTGCTGGGCCATCGGCCATTCGTAAGGCGGTCAGGTACGGCCGGCCCAGAGTCAGCGTACCTGTTTTGTCAAAGGCCACCACATCCACTTTGTGCGCCATCTCCAAGGCCTGCACATCCTTGATCAGGATGCCGTATTTGGCCGCCACACCGGTGCCGGCCATGATGGCCGCCGGTGTGGCCAGTCCCAGTGCGCAGGGGCAGGCAATGACCAGCACGGCCACCGCATGTATGACTGCAGTCTCGAATGGGTGACCCGTTAGCCACCAAGCCAACAGGGTGACCAGGGCCAGAGCCAAGACCACAGGGACAAAAACCGCGCTCACGCGGTCCACCAAGCGTTGTATGGGCGCCTTGGCGGCTTGGGCGTCTTGCACCAGACGGGTGATGTGGGACAAGACCGTGTCCAGACCCACGGCGGTTACCTGCAGCACCACACGACCCTGGCCATTGATGGAGCCACCAGTGAGCTTGGCGCCGACATCCTTGTGCACAGGCAGCGGCTCCCCGGTCAGCATGGATTCGTCCGCCTGGGTCTGGCCCTCCAGCACCGTGCCATCTACCGGAAAACGCTCGCCGGATTTGACCACCAAGCGGTCGCCAACCAGCACGTCTGCCACCGGCACATCGACCTCACCGTCACGCCCGATCCAGTGGGCGGTATCGGGCTGCAGGGCTTGTAGCGCGCGGATCGCCGACGTGGTCTGGCGCTTGGCGCGCGCCTCCAGCCACTTACCCAACATCACCAGCGTGATGACGATGGCCGAGCCTTCAAAATACAGGTGCACAATAGCACCGCCAGGCGCGCTGAGCCACAACCACACCGATAGCGCCCAACCGGCGCTGGTGCCGATGGCCACCAGAAGATCCATATTGCCAGTCAGCGCTTTTAGCGCATGCCAGCCGGCCTTGTAAAAGCGTGTGCCCAATACAAATTGCACCGGTGTAGCCAGTACAAACTGCAGCCACGGCGGCAGCATCCAGTGCTGTCCCGCCAGTTCGCCTACCATGGGCAACACCAAGGGTGCGCTCAGCAGCGCGCCTGCCAAAACAGGTCCCAGGCCGACCCACGGAGACTCGTTGTCTGCCGCATCCATTTGTGCCGGGGTGCGCGGCTCGTAGCCAGCATCGCGCACAGCCCGACGCAGAAGTGCGGGCAGGTGTGCGTCACCGGTGTAGATGATGCGGGCGGACTCGGTGGCCAGGTTGACGGTGGCGTCCGAAACGCCGACGACCTTCTTCAAGGCGCGTTCAACACGGCCCACGCACGAAGCGCAGGTCATGCCGCCGATGCCAATGTCCAGTTCAGACTGAGGCGACAGGGTGTTTAGGGATGTGCTCATGATCGGAAGGCTAAGGCTTCCCATGGCGGCAAGGTCAAGCAATACCGAGAATTGCGTAAGGCATGCCCGCTGCAGCTTGACTTTGCCACCGTGGCAAGGTTCAGACTATGCTCCTTTATCGTTCGCTTTAACGCAAGGATGCACTGTATGAACCAGATATTTACCGTGACAGGAATGACTTGCGGCCACTGCGAGAAGGCCGTGACCCGTGCCCTGCAGCAGGTGGACCCGCAAGCCCAGGTGCTGATTGACCGAGCACAAAACCGCGTACAAGTGGAGTCCGTCCACAGCCGCGAAGCGCTGGCCCATGCCATTGTGGAAGAGGGCTATGCCGTCCTTGCCTAAGGACGCGCTGCACGACGAGGGCGGCCACCCGGTCAATATCGGTGAGGCGGCCCGCCGTTCGGCGGTGTCGGCAAAGATGCTGCGCTACTACGAGTCGCTGGGGTTGCCGGGCCGGGTTAACCGCACCGACAGTGGCTACCGCCAGTACAGCCCAGGCGATGTGCACAGCTGCGCTTCATCAAGCGCAGCCGTGACCTGGGCTTTTCGATGACCGAGGTGACTGGCTTGGTAGGCCTTTGGCAAGACCGCGGACGCACCAGCGCAAGTGTGAAACAGATCGCGCAGCAGCACCTTGACGATTTGGGCACGCGCATTGCCTCTATGCAGGCCATGCAACGCACGTTGCAAGACCTGCTATGCCATTGCCATGGAGACTGGCGCCCCGACTGCCCGATATTGGACGACCTGGCGAGCCAAGGCCGGCGGGAGCTTTTGGGCAGCTGACCTTTGACAGACCCAATGCAGATACCACTGGTTTGTGCATTTCGCTATATTTTTTATAGCTTACTACGCCCATTCCACGAAGGCTGTACCTAGTTTTTACAATGTGTAAAAGCTTGTTAATGCCGTCATCGATTGCCGGTCGAAGGCCGTTATAGAACAACAAACCCCTACGTCTAGTGGTACGGGCTCAGGCCCACACAACGCCATGCATACTCCACGTGTTTTGCCCCTTTCGTCCTCCCGCTTCGCGCCAATGGCCGCAAACGTTGGCAAATTGGCGGGGTTTGCGTTACTCGCCACCAGCCTCGTGGGGCTGTCACCCGTTGCACATGCGGATGAGTTTCAGACAGTTGTCGGTGCCGGTTTTGGTGCAGTGACCGGTGCCGTCATTGGGAACTCATTGGGTGGCCGCAACGGCGCCATTTTGGGTGCAGGTGCCGGGGGCCTGGTAGGCGCAAGCATAGCCAACCAACGCAACTATTCTCCCGGCTACGCCGCATACCCCTACCCGGTGGCTACCACGTATTACCAACAGCCAGTAGCTGTATATCAGGCATCGCAAACGCAATACCGCGTGGTAGAGCCCACTGTATATTACCGACAGCCGGTAACCGTCTACCAGGCGCCGCAACCGCAGTACCGCGTGGTGCAACCAGTGACCTATTACCAGCCCCCGGTGTATGTGACTGCCCCAAGCAACTACTACTGGCGCGAAGGGAGCCGTCATCACCATCACCATGGCTACATCCGCTATGGATATTGATCCTAGGCGGCCACCACCTCGCCGCCTAAAGCTTCAAGCAGATCAGGAATCATTTTCCTGAGCTCGCCGGTGGCGATGGCGACATCGGCGTCAAAGTTATCGTCTTTGCCATCCCCTGGGCTGGCGGCAGCGCCTTCGAACACGGTTTCCAAAAAAGCGATCTTCTTCAGTTGCATGGCTTCGGTCAGTACGAAGGAGACGCGGTCGCTCCAGGTTAGCGCCAGGCGGGTGGGAACCTTGCCCATCGCGATATGCTGACTGACCTCATCAGTGTCCAGTGCATGGCGGGTGTAACGGACCACGGCCCGTGACTCGTCCGATGCTTTGAGTTCGCATTCGCGGTCCACGCTGAAAGACGGTGGCGCCTCCTTAGTCGACAGCCAGTCCGACATGGAAGATGCCGGCGAAGTCTGGGTGTTCACCAACTGCACCACCAAGCCATCCACCGCCTTGATCAACCATGTCATCACCTCGTCAGCCTTGGCCTGGCTACCGGCATCGGTCAGCAAAAAACCCGCCGCCGGGTCGACCCACACCTGCACACTGGACTGTTTGCTGAACGCCATTGGCAGCAGGCTCAGGCGGGCATCTTCGCTGATTTCACGCTTTTCTTTTTTACCCGGCTTGCGGCCCGTGGTCGCCTCTATGTGGTCCAACTGGTCTTGCACTTTGCGCTTGACGACCGAACCCGGCACTACCTTGACTTCCATCATCAGCTTGAGCAGCCACTGGCCGCCTATCACCTCAACCATGGGGCCATGGGCGTGGCCGCGCGGCTCAACCCAGCCGACCGACTTTTCCTGTGAGGAGCCACACTCGACAAATTGCGCTTTGCCCAATACCTCGTCCAGCGCGGCAGGCTCCGTGGGCCAACCCGCAACCAGACGGTAAATCATCAAATTCTTGAACACGTGTATGCCTTTTACCAATTTTGAAATTCTCGCGAGGCCTGTATTGTCAACGCAGCGACCCGCGCAGCAGCGGAGCGTGGAGGCAATCTTTACAAAGCCTTATGCGCACGCAATGCTCCGGATACAAACGCAGCGCACACTGGCTTTACCCTGATCGCTGTCCCCGGCACAGTCACACAAAAAAGGAAGTCTATGAAATCTGGTCTTAAATCTATCCTTCTCACAAGCGTACTGGCAAGCGCCGGTCTCGCCAGTTTCGCCCAAACGGCGGCACCCACCACACCCGACGCACACCCACCCATGGTCGGTGCCAGCAGCTCCCGCCATGGCGGGGGCATGGGCCACGATAGTCCTATGGGAATGCGTGGCCACTCCATGGATCCGGCCAAGATGGAAGCCATGATCGCCAAGCACCAAACCGAACTCAAAGCGAAGCTCAAAATTACCGCAGAGCAAGAGGGCGCCTGGACCACCTTCACTGCCGCGATGAAGCCGCCAGCTGGTTGGATAGAACATAATCGCCCAGATCGGTCCGAGATGGACAAACTCACCACGCCAGAGCGTATTGACAAAATACGTGCGATGCGCACCCAGCATATGGCGGACATGAACTCCACCATGGACAAAAGAGACGACGCCACCAAAGCGTTTTATGCTGTGCTGAACGCAGACCAGAAGAAGACTTTTGATTCCGAGCACGCCCGCATGGGCAAACATCACCGTGGCTCTGGCGGGCAGGCTTACGGACATCCGGGCGGCGACAACAAGCCGCCCGCAAAGTAAGTCAGAAAACTCAGGCCAGCAGGGTTTTTAACTCGCCGCTGGCCATGAGTTTTTTCAAGTCATCAGCACCTCCGACCAGGGTGCCTTTGACAAAGATCATGGGAATAGTGGGCCAACCGGTCCACATTTTCAGCGCGTTGCGCTCACGCCAGAGTTTGAAGTAGCTGCCGTATTCGATGTAGTGGTAGGCGATCCTCGCCTCATCCAACAGCTTGCGCGCCTTCTTGGGAAACGGGTTCATCCCCATGCCCACGACCACCACGGCATGTTGCGCCACCGCTGCCTGAACCTCTTTGACGATATTGAGCTGACTTGAGGCTACCTTGTCACGTATAGCGGGATGTAAACGGGACTCTTCGAGAATGGAACGCGGCATGCAAGGGCTCCTGCGGGGTGAAAGGGCCCATTATGGAGGGGCGCTTCAGGGCAGGACTAGCCAAAAGGTCTAATGCCGATCAGCAGGCCATGAAACTTGAAGGCAAATGCCGCCCAAGCAGCAACACCTACCACCACCGTTATGGCAGTACCACCTAGCGTACCGGCCGGGTACTGCGTTCCCGCCAAGCGGTCGCGCCTGCGGGCCGCGATGTAATTCAAGACGCCCCAAGCCAGAAAAGACCCGAATAACAATAGATGGGCCACGCTGCCGGTCGCCAGCAAATGGCC
Source organism: Rhodoferax sp. (assembly GCA_025351745.1). Taxonomy (GTDB): domain Bacteria; phylum Pseudomonadota; class Gammaproteobacteria; order Burkholderiales; family Burkholderiaceae_C; genus Allorhodoferax. Next base: position 16,155 of record JANXVI010000095.1, on the reverse strand, counting down.
CAAGGCCCAGGATTTGACGCCCAACACCATGGGGTGGTGCACCCGTGCCTTGATGCCATTGCGCGGCACGTAGGCAGCGGCCAGTAGTATGAAGGCCACCACTGTGAAAAGCGTCGCCGCATGGCGCATACCCATGGGCGGGGTCCACAGCATGACAGGCATTTCACGCGCTACGCCAAATCCATAGATGATGAGGCATAACCCCGTCAGCGCTAGCAGGGTGTAGATGCTTTTGTAGACACCTTCACCAAGGCGCTGCAGCGTTTGCGTGCGCCATCCATCGGCAAAAATGCGCACCGAGTGCACACCCAGAAAGATAAACAATCCGACAACAAGGTAGGTCATGGGTGGTTTGTCCAAAAAAATTGGCTATGGGTTAGAACGCTAGGCGCCCAACACCCGGTTTTTGCCAGCGCGTTTGGCCAGGTACATGGCCTTGTCAGCACGTTTGATGGCATCACCACCCGTTTCATCCGGAATCAATTGCGCAACCCCGGCACTGAAGGTGATGAGAATTTTTTCGGCTCCGGCCAGAAAGAACTTTTTGGTCAGCTCTCGCTGCAGACGGGTCATTGCTTCAATACCCTTTTCCAACGGCGTATCAGGAAGCAAGATGACAAATTCCTCGCCCCCATACCGGGCCAACGTGTCTTGTGGGCGCATGCATTCACGGGCCACTTTGGCCAAATGGGCCAGAGCCCCATCGCCGGTTGCGTGTCCCAACGTATCGTTGAGTTTTTTGAAGTTGTCAATGTCCAGCAAAGCCATGCACAACGGCGTGTCTTTGCGGCGCACGCTGGAGATTTCGCGCTCTACAGCCTCTTCCAGACCTTTGCGGTTCAGCGCGCCGGTCAGTGGGTCATGGCGGGCTAGGGTGCTGACACGGTCAAGCTCCTGGTGCAGCTTGACCAATTCGGCATCGGTCTGGATGGCGCGGTCGCGCATGGTTTGTAGTTCATCGCCTGAGGTTTTGCTTTGGCTGGCCATCGTGCGGGTGGCACCGATCACTTCTTTCAACACTGGCGCAATCTCCAAGAGGGTCTTGGCCTGCTCTATCTGGCGGGCGTTTTCTTCCAGTTTTTCATGAAAGCTGCCCGTGGACTTGGCCATATCTGACAGGCGATCTATGAATGCGGCCAGCATCGTGCGCATTTCGTTTTGCGCCTGCATCGCATGTTCTTTGGCATTTTTTTGTTTGAAGATGACATCTTTCAAGCGGCTTTCGACATCGTCCAGCCTGCGCAGTGTCAAGGGCGGGCTTGAGGCCTCCATCAGCGCATCCATCTGGCCTTTGAGCCATTGCTCATCCAGGCTCAAATCTGCTATGTTTTCAAACACCAAATGCAAGAGCTTGAGCAAGACCTTTTTGATTTCAGCCTGGTCTTCAGCAACGAAAGAAACCCGATCGCTATAACTGAGCAGCAGGCCTTTAAGGTTCAGGATGTCCGCTCCACTCTGGCGCAACGCAGTAGTCAAGCTCTTGCTCAACTCGCCAAACCGTTCGTCATCCGTCCCCAAAGCCGGTTGGGTGTACTCAATCAGCTTGCCCAATTGTTCTAGAAACTCGGTCGTCAGTGCCGGTGCGCTGGCATTCAAGCCGGTCTTGGGCGCGGGTGCGGGCGCATCGTCCCCACCCGTCAGCGGCGCAAAGCTACCGTAAGCGATCAGGGCAGTTTTGACGCCGTCCCAGTTCAAGCGGTCAATGGCGTAGTCCAGCAGCCCCCGCTGCTTTTGCTGACCCGGTGTCTTGACTGGAAGCGACTTCGAAATATCGCGCAAGATGTCTACCGGAAAGGGTGCAATCACTGGCACTCCGGCGATCTCGTTGTAAAGGGCCATGTAGTTGGCCGGTGTTGGTGGTAGTTTTTGCAGCGTCAGTTGCTTGAGCGTTTCACGCGCAATTTCAAAAGGTTTTTTTTCACTCATGCACGACACCTGCTATAAAAAGAATAGCTTATTACGCACTATTCACGGGGGCTATGACGGCATTTGAACACCAATTCCACGGTGGAGCGTTTCATGGCGCCGCCGCCGCAAGAAATTCCTTGAACGCTTCTACCGTTTTCTGCGCATCTTCTTCGTGCGGCACATGGCCCAGTGTATCGAACACTACCAGTTTCGATGCCTGGATGTCAGACGCAAACCGCTGTGCATTGTCCAATGGAATCAGTTTATCCTTGGCACCCCACAGGATGAGAGTTGGCAATTTCAGGTCTTTGATATGCGCCTCGTCTCCGCTCATCCGCTGGTCCAGGCGGTAAGCCAAGGCCTGGCGGTTACCACTGCGAAGCGTTAGATCGTAATAACGGTCTATCAATTCAGACGTCACTTTTTCGGGGTCTCCGTAGACATTGCGCACGCTGCTGGCGACAATCCCGCGCGGCAGAACATGCTCCATCAGAACCCGCAAACCTGGCACACGTGCAATGCGAAACCCTATGGGGACGGATGAAGATTGAAACGGATAGCCGGCTGCATCCACCAACACTAATTTACTGACCCGCTGCGGCTGCGCCAGTGCCGTGGCCCAGGCAATTTGACCACCCAGAGAGTTGCCAACCAGCACAAACTGTTTAACACCCAACTTGTTCGCTACGCCGCCAACAAACCGGACATAGGCGGCGACGGAGTAATCGTTGTTGGGGTGTGGACCGGTCAAACCAAAAGCGGGCAAATCGAACCGGATAACCCGTCGCTGACCCCGCAAACTTTGGGCCCAGCCGTCCCACGTGTGCAGACTGGCTGACGTGCCATGCAACAGCACGATAGGTATGGGATCGTCGCGGGGGCCTTCGTCCCGCAAGTGCACCTGCATGCCGTCAACTTCTATGAATTGCGACGGCGGCTGGGCCCAGCGCGCAGCCAAAGCGGATACGGGCTTGTCGGGTGCCCATGTGGCAATAACGCCAGCCACTGCAAAAACAAAGCAGGCCAACAATAGAACGCCGAGGATTCGAATGGTTAATTTCATGGCCTCAACTCTACACCCATGGTTGCTTTTTCTGTCAAAGTACAAAGCTGTGGATAGTTCTGGCACAAATACCTAGTTATCCACAGCAAGGGAAGAAATTCAAAAGTTGTCCATACTTTGGGTACACCACGGAAGCGTAGTCACGCACAGGGGTTAAAGGATTGTAAGTGGTTGATTTAAAATACAAAATTGGCCTTGTACACACCAATAGGGAAAGCTTATCTACTACTACTATCTTTTAAATAAGATATTAGGAGAATAGGACTGAATAAGGTGACACGAAAAAAGAAGTTTTCCACGTGCGGTGTTTCCCTGGGGATTGAAGATGAAAAGAAGCTTGGATCTAGGGCATTTTTAGCCCTTCAATCAAGTAAGATTCGCCGACTTCGGGTTTCCCGTCCATGTTTTTACCGCACGCTGCAGACTTCATTTTTTTTCATGTCCGTTTTTTCTTCTGGTCCTAATGCGGGGCACGTGCCTGCATCTTTCGAAATCAAAAGTGCGCAACTGCCTTTGGTAGCGTTGATGCTGAAATCCAATGATGGCACTGCACTGGCGGCCGATGTGCTGCGGCAGTTCGGCCCCGAGGGGGAAAGCCCGGACTTTTTTGACCACGACGCACTGGTTATTGATTTTTCGCATTTGGACCCGCAGCAACCTCTTTTTGATCTTGTGCCTCTGCTCAAGGTTCTGCGTTCGTGCAGTTTGGTGCCGGTCGCTGCACGGGGTGCCATTCCCGAGGTGATGGCTGCAGCATTAGCCGTGGGCTTGGTCGAAGCGCCGCCGGATGTGCACCGCAGCCGTGCCCCTGCTGCGCCAGAACCGGTACAAGGTGTCATTGAGACGGTGCACGAGGTGATCCATGAAGTCGTGCGCGAGATACCTGGCCCGACCACCATGGTGGTTGACAAGCCCTTGCGGTCAGGCCAAAAGATCTATGCGCGGGGTTGCGATCTGGTCGTGCTGGCCATGGTCAACCAAGGTGCAGAAGTGGTGGCCGACGGCAATATCCATGTTTACGCGCCGCTGCGTGGCAAGGCTATGGCCGGGGCGCGGGGCGATGTCAATGCACGCATTTTTTCGCTGTGCCTGGAGCCCGAATTGATTTCGATTGCCGGCGTTTACCGGACCAGCGAAAACCCTTTGGCTCCGAATGTGCGCGGCAAGGCAGCACAGGTGCGTCTCAGCAACGATGGTCATGAAAAATTGATTATCGAGGCCTTGAATAGTTGAATAGGAAAGCATACAAATTTATGGCAAAAATTATTGTGATCACGTCGGGCAAGGGCGGGGTTGGCAAGACCACTACCAGCGCCAGCTTTGCAACGGGTTTGGCACTGCGCGGGCACAAGACTGCTGTCATTGACTTTGATGTGGGCTTGCGCAACCTGGACCTGATCATGGGCTGCGAGCGCCGTGTGGTGTACGACCTGATCAACGTAATCCAGGGCGAGGCAAATCTAAACCAGGCTTTGATCAAAGACAAGCAGTGCGAAAACCTGTTTGTGTTGGCGGCTTCTCAGACGCGAGACAAGGACGCTCTCACGCAAGAAGGCGTGGAGAAAGTACTCAATGACCTGTCCGCCATGGACTTTGAATACATCGTTTGCGACTCGCCCGCCGGCATTGAAACCGGTGCGCTGATGGCCATGCATTTTGCCGACGAAGCGCTGGTCGTGACCAACCCCGAGGTGTCTTCGGTGCGCGACTCGGACCGCATACTGGGGATGCTGGCCAGTAAGACCAAGCGCGCCATCGAAGGCCTCGACCCGATCAAGGAACACCTGCTGATCACCCGCTACAACCCGACTCGCGTGGACCAGGGGCAGATGCTGTCGCTGGAAGATATCCAGGATATTTTGCGCATCAGGCTGATTGGTGTTATCCCCGAAAGCGAATCCGTGTTGCAGGCCTCTAACCAAGGCGTTCCCGCAGTGCATATGCAGGGTAGCGATGTGTCCGAAGCCTATAAGGATGTGATTGATCGCTTTTTGGGAGCCGAAAAGCCCATCCGCTTTACAGAAGCCCCCAAACAAGGCCTCTTGAAGCGTCTATTCGGAGGCAAATAAGACCATGGCCTCGTTACTTTCTTTTTTTCTGGGCGAGAAGAAGTCCACCGCCAGTGTGGCCAAGGAACGCTTGTCGATTCTTTTGGCACACGAGCGCTCGGGTCGCAACGCTTTGCAGCCCGACAAACTGATGGAACTGCAGCGTGAGCTGGTGGCAGTGATCAGCAAATACGTGAAGATCAATCCTTCGGATATCAAGGTCATCCAAGGGCGACAAGACAATCTGGAGACCTTGGAAGTCAAGATCGAGCTGCCGGATAACCGCTAGAACACGTGGCCCCGCTTTACCGTGGGGCAGCCCAGCGGCTAAACTTTGACCGCTGCACGTTACGCGCGAACCAGCCGCAAGTGCGTGATCTCGGACGGCGCGCCAAAGCGTTTGGGTGGACCCCAATATCCGGTGCCGCGGCTGGTGTAAACCCATAGTTCATTGAGCTTGTGCAATCCGGCGGTGAAGGGCTGCTGCAGCGGTACAAAATGGTTCCATGGCCAGAACTGGCCGCCGTGGGTATGACCCGACAACTGCAAGTCAAAACCCGCATCGGCTGCCACTGCAGCACTGCGCGGTTGGTGGGCCAATAGCAACTTGAAAACCGCATGCTCGGGTGCATTGGCCATGGCCTTGAGGGGGTCGCTGCGGTGGGTTTCGTCAAAATGGTGTGCGCTGTAGTCGGCCACACCGGCAACGACCATCAAAGCGGGTTCCGGGTCTTGTGCATCGATGCTGTGTTGTATCAACACGTGTTCATTGATCAGCACTTTCAAACCCAGGGCGCGCAATGCAGCTATCCAGCTATGGGCGCCCGAGTAATACTCGTGGTTGCCGGTCACAAAAAAGCTGCCATGGGTTGAACGCAATTGCGCCAATGGTGCGACGTGGTGGCCCAGTTCGGCCACGCTGCCGTCCACTAGGTCGCCGGTGATGGCCACCATATTGGCGTTCAAACCATTGACACGGTCTACGATGCGCTGCAGGTAATGCGTCTTGATGGTGGGCCCAACATGGATGTCGCTGATCTGCGCCACGGTAAAGCCTTGCAATGCTTCTGGCAAGTTTGCTATGGGTACATCAATGCGAACCACGGCGGCCGTGCGGCGTGCGTTCCAAAACCCCAGCATGGTTACCAGGAGAGCCACGGCGGGCAGTGCGATGGCAGTGTCTGCGCGCCATGCTGTCAATGGCAGGGCTTGCGGCCACAAGCCATCGACGAGTTGCAATGCCAATAGCACCAGATCACGCAACAGCGTCAGAACCAACAGCGAAGAAAACAAGCCCATGCACAACAGACCTAGCCAGGTCAACACAGTAGAGAGCGGTGGTTTAGCCACGCGGCGCGCTAGCATGCCCATGGGCATCAGGATTGTGGATAGTGCAAGTGCAATCCACATCGCAATGCCCATTGCAGGATCGATCAGGGCCAAATCGGGCGCAACGCGCCATCCGATGAAGGAATGCAACATCAACGAGAACAGCAACACGGGGGCAAGCGCCATAGATGAGAGGCTACGCGGTCTCGACAGTACGGCGCGGCAAAGTGGTAAACCTTTTACATGGTGCGGGTTGGCTGGTGTTCAAGGTCCCAATGTGACGCTTCGGGTTCGTGCGAAGTTAATTTCAAATTGTTCATGTGCATCGTTTATCAGTCCTTGGGGACCAAAGCTTTGTTCGACGAATTCCGCCCGGCTTTGGTGCAGAGCGATTACGCTACAGGCCCGCGTGCCAAAGGCTGGTGTAGTGATGAAAGCTGCTGACAACAGGCGCTCCCATTCAAGGGGTACACCGGTGTGTGGCAATGCTGAATCGGGCGCCAGACTACGGTCATGGAGCAATGGCAGGAACTGGCGCAGGTCTGCCGGTCCGGACGTTGATACCTGGGCCTGCAGGCCCTTGCGCAGTCGGGTAAGTTTGGGCCATGTCGTATGAAAGTCTGCATTGGAGACCGCACCCATGCCCGTGGTATGCGTCAATACCTTGGCCCCGCGGCTTTCCAGTCCCATCAGTTGTTGGCCATCAAATACCAGCAGATTAAAAGGGTTGTAGTCCGCGCTGCACTGGGCCAGTTGCTGCAGGTAGGCTTCTGACGACAGATTGCTGGTTAAAAATGCTGCTACAAGCTCCCCGCGGGACGGAGTGTTGTCGCGCAGCGGTGCGGTGGAGCGGAAATTGGTCAAGGCCGCCAAACGACCCGTGCGGTTAACACCCAGCCAGGTGCCACCACCTTGCAAATCTTTGCCGGCCAGTATCTGCGATCCATCGGCTGCGGGCTCCCACCAATGCAGGGGCAAGGCCGGGCGCGCATAGAACTCGTCGCGGTTGGCCAGCAGCAAGAGGGGCGTGGCGCTATCAGGTTGCCAATTCCAGGCGATCAGGCACATGGGCGGCTCACATGCATCGGTTCAAGTGAGGGTGCCGGTGGATACCGCCAGCGCCGTTTTGGACAGCACTTGGCGCAGCACAAAGCTGGAGTGCACGCCGGTCACGCCCGTGATGCTGGCCAACTTATTGAGCAGCAGGGCCTGGTAGTGGTCCATGTCCCGCACGGCCACTTTCAGTTGGTAGTCGGTATCCTGGCCGGTGATCAGCAGGCACTCCAGCACCTCGGGTAAGAGGCCGACGGTGGCCTCGAAGTTGGCAAAGCGTTCGGGTGTGTGTTTGTCCATGGAGATATGGATCAGGGCCGTTAACGTGAGCCCGAGCTTTTTGGCATCAAGCAGCGCGCGGTAACCGACGATCAGGCCCGACTCTTCCAGTGCCCGCACCCGGCGCAGGCAGGGGGAGGGCGATAGGCCGATGCGGTCGGCCAAGTCCTGGTTGTTGATGCGCCCGTCCGCTTGCAAGATATCCAGTATCTCTTGGTCGTAGCGGTCGAGCTTCATGTTTCTGCCAATTTATATACAAATTTAGACAGAGTATGCCAAAAATGCGTCCGGCATAGGCAATAACGCAATGTTCTATCCTGGGTGCAGACCTACACTGGCTGTGTCTGTTACCGACGGACGCACCTTGCGACCCAGGCCACAAACCCGGGTTGCGCAACACCGCCCCACAAGGTAGAGCTTGCAAAACCCAAACCCCGGGGCTTCACTATTTAGCGCCCCGGGGACTGTTTTCCAGAAATGCGATCACCATGCGTGCAACGTCCGCACCCTCATGGCCCGCCAGCAGGCCCTGGCTCTGGGCTGCATATTCTGCTTCGCCCATGCGTGCACGCTGTTCGTCCAGCAAAAATTGGCTGAAGCCGATATCAAACTCTGGATGGGCTTGGACGCAAAACACTTCATTGCCCACCGTGAAGGCCGCCACCGGGCAAAAGTCGCTGCTGGCGACCAAAGTCGCCCCTTTGGGCAGTTCCAGTACCTGGTCTTGGTGGCTCACGAAAAGCGAAATCTGTTTGCGGTCTTGTGAATATGGCAGGTCGGGGCGGTGCCAGTCGTAAGTCATGCGACCCTCTGCCCAGCCCTGTGGTGCGCGGTTTACAGGGGCACCCATGCACAGGCCGATCAACTGGTGGCCAAAACACACGCCAACCATTTTTTTGCGCTCGGCCAGCAATTGCGTGACGCGCAAACGCAGCGCGACCGCCCAGGCGTCCTCCGAGAACGAATCCGATCCGCTGCCCGTCAGCAGCACCGCGTCATAGGCGTCAAAGCTGGCTGGGTATTCACCGCGCTGGGTGCTGAAGATGTCGTAGGTCCACTTTGCGCCCACACTGTCAAACAGGTGTACGAACATGGTGCCAAAGCTGGTATAGCGTTGGGCCAGTTCACCGTCCAGCGTGTCATTGTCAAGAATGCAGAGTTTCATTTGCTATAAATAATGTAGCTGTATACTCTTATTCTACGAGGGCTAGAGGCCTCTTCTGCCGCGGACCGCTGTCGCCAACTGCTGCAGCAGCGGTATGGTTTGCGCCATGCTGATGCAGGCGTCGGTAACAGACACGCCATGTCGCAACGCTGTGCCGGGGAGGATGTCCTGGCGACCTTCATTCAAGTGGCTCTCCACCATGATGCCGGTGATACGCCGGTCGCCAACGGCAATTTGCTCGGCCACATCGGCAGCCACCACGATTTGGCGGGCGTGTTGTTTGCTGCTGTTGGCGTGGCTCACGTCGATCATCACCTGTTCACGCAAGCCTGCGCCCTTGAGCAACGCACAGGCCGCATCGACGTCGGCCCGGGCGTAGTTGGTCTGCTTGCCGCCGCGCAGGATGACGTGGCAGTCGTCATTGCCGCGGGTCTCGAAAATCGCAGCTTGTCCCATCTTGGTCATGCCCATGAAGGAATGCGTGGCCTTTGCCGCCTGGATAGCGTCAGTGGCCACCTTGATGCCGCCGTCGGTACCGTTCTTGAAGCCCACTGGGCACGACAAGCCGCTGGCCAGTTGGCGATGGCTCTGGCTTTCGGTCGTGCGTGCACCAATAGCGCCCCAACTGACCAACTCGCTGATGAACTGGGGGCTCAGCAGATCCAGAAACTCGGTACCCACCGGCATGTCGATGGCCAAAATGTCCAACAACAGCTTGCGCGCCATCTCCAGCCCTTCGTTGATGGCGAAGCTGCCGTCCAGGTGCGGGTCGTTGATATAGCCCTTCCAGCCGACCGTGGTGCGGGGCTTCTCGAAGTACACCCGCATGACGATCAACAGATCCTGTTTCAGCGCGTCGGCCTGTTCCTTGAGCTGCCAGGCGTAAGCCATGGCTTGCTCGTGGTCGTGGATAGAGCAGGGGCCAACCACGACGATCAGCCGGTCATCTTTGCCGTGCAGGATGTTGGAGATAGCGGTCCGGCTGCTTTCGACCAGGGCCTGCGCAGCGTCGGGAACGGGCAACCTTTCCTCCAACAGTGCCGGGGTAATGAGAGGCCGCACCGCGCCAATGCGGGTGTCGTCGATGCGGGTCGTGTCGTGGGTGCTGAGGTCAGTTTTCATTACTATGAATTTTATAGCTGCTTAGGCTTATTGCACGAGGGCTAGTTCGGTATTTTGCTAAGGACCTTGGTGGTGGAGCCGTCGTGCGGGCGGTGTCCCCGACAATAGCGGCATGAGCAATGCGCACCTACGCTTGTGGTTTCGATTGGTACCGCCCTATGCCGCTGGGTATTTTCTGTCCTATGGTTTAGGCCGCTCGGGGTGGAGGCGACCCTGCGCTTGGTGGCCGCTGCCGGGGCTGCGCTATTTGCCGTGGGGACCTCGTTGCAGGTGTTGGCGCTGGGGCGTGCGTTGATCGGCTTGGGTGTGTAAGCCTGCTTGATGGCCAGCTTCAAGGCGATTAGCCAATGGTTTCCCAGTGAGCGCCTGCCGTCGCTGACGGCGACTGTCATGGTGGCAGGTGGGCTGGGCGCACTGTCGGCCAGTGTGCCGGTTACAGCGGCGCTGCCACTGATGGGTTGGCGTGGTGTGTTTTGGCTGGTGGGCTCGGCTTTTTTGGTGACCGTGCCAGACCACAAATCCACCGCGGCGCAGGTGACACGGGGCCAGCAGATTCGCAGCCTGCGCAGCATTGACGGCAACCGCGTGTTTTGGCGTTTTGCGCCGCAAGGCTGTTTGGTTACGGGTGGTTTTATGTCCTTTCAGGGTTTGTGGGCGCTTTTGGTGTGAAATAGGGTATTGGCGCGGCAGTTGACGGTTTTGTGGCCACTGGTAGCGGCCGGGTAGGCGCCTTCAGGGCCACGTTAGGCGGTCTGATCTTGGTGCAGGTGTTGACGTTTGCCTAGCTTCTAATTCCGGTCAAAACCCCGGCAACGCCTCGCTGACTCGGTTATTTGCACACCGTTTTTCGGAAAGTGGTATATTTACGTGTTCGCTTTTGGCGACTGGTCACGTACTTCCATGGTGTGGAACGCGCGAATACCCCCGGCAGAGGGGTTTCCAGTCCGGCCCCTCAACTGCGTTCTCACCAGTCATCTCACGGCTTGGTGGCTTCTCCTCCCTCTGTCGACTTCGCCCCTGCTATGGCGAGTAAACCAGCCTGGGCTTCCTCATGAAGCGCGTGTTGGAAGGACAGGACGGGCACCTCGGCATGAGGGTGTGCCAATTTTGTTTCCCCGCGCAACGGGCCATTTCGCTCCGCGCATGTTTGATTTTTGATGATTTTTACTACAACAAAAAAAGAAACGCCCATAACCATGGGCAAATACCGCATCGCAGCCTGCCCCCGTCAATTACCATGTGGACAGTATGCCGCACAGGTTTCCATTGCCAGCGGCCGCGGCAGCGCTTCCACCGATCGTGTGATGCGATTCCACGATGAGTTTCCCTCGCACGACGCGGCATCACGCTTCGCAATTGCTCAAGGGATTGACTGGGTGCGTGACATCACGCGCCCACATTGAATTTAGTTTTACAGGAGTATCACCATGGCTAAAGAAGACTTGATCGAGATGATGGGCGTCGTGAACGAAGTGTTGCCTGATACGCGTTTTCGCGTGACTCTGGACAACGGTCACCAACTGATCGCTTATTCCGCCGGCAAAATGCGCAAGAACCACATCCGCATTCTGGCGGGTGACAAGGTGTCACTGGAGTTGTCACCCTACGACCTGAGCAAGGGCCGTATTAACTTCCGCCACATTGAAGGCCGCGGGCCGATGACACCGCGCCGTTAAGGCCGGTAAGCAAAAGGGCTGCAACTGCAGCCCTTTTTTTTCTTGCAGCGTGGTGTATCTGTAGGATCCCGGAATAGTTGCGCAAATCCTATTTTGCGCGATCAGCTTACGGTAATCGCCATGCGCGAAATTGAAAAAAACCGCTGCATTCGGTCAGCGGGAGGAGTATTGGTGGAGGCCGTCATCTCTGGGCAACTGGCTTTCCGCTCCCAGATATCCCTTGCTCTATCGGCCCGGCGCTTTAACCCCCATTTAGTGACGCGCACTCGGACTTCACAAGTATCAAATATCGATGTTGCCAGCCCGCAGTGCGTTGGTCTCGATGAACTCACGGCGCGGCTCCACCTCGTCGCCCATTAGCATGGTGAATACGCGGTCGGCTTCGATGGCATCGTCGATTTGCACGCGCAACAGGCGGCGCACGGTGGGGTCCATCGTGGTTTCCCACAACTGAGCGGGGTTCATTTCACCCAATCCTTTGTAGCGCTGTCGGCTGGTGGCGTTTTCGGCTTGGCTGATCAACCAGGCCATGGCTTCGCGGAAGTCCGAAACCTTTTCTTCCTTCTGGCGTTCGCCCTCACCGCGCATGACGCGCGCGCCTTCAGAAAGCAGGCCCTTGAAGGTGTTGGCGGCTTCGGCCAGAGCTGCGTAGTCGGCGCCGTGCACAAAGTCTTGTGTCAGCACACTGCTCTTCACGTTGCCATGGTGGCGGCGGCTGATGCGCAGAATCGGCTTGTCGGTGCGTACGTCGAACTCTCCAGCCACCTCGGCGTCGGGCAGTCGTGCTTGCAATGCGGCTGCGGACACTTCGGCGTCGGCCACGGTGTCCAGATTCAGCGCCACACCGTCGGCTATCGATCGCAAGGCTTCAGCATCCATGAAGTTCTTCAAACGGGCGATCACGGCCTGGGCAACCTGGTGTTTGCGCGCAAGGGTGGTCAGTGTTTCACCGGACAGCGTACTGCCGTTGGGGCCACCGGTGAACACCGACGCGTTGACCAGCGCGATGCGCAGCAAAAAGTTGTCCAGGTCGCCGGCACCTTGCAGGTAGAGTTCCTCCTTGCCCGCCTTGACCTTGTACAGCGGAGGCTGCGCAATGTAGATGTGGCCGCGCTCCACCAGTTCGGGCATCTGGCGGTAGAAAAAGGTTAGGAGTAGCGTGCGGATGTGGGCGCCGTCGACGTCGGCATCGGTCATGATGATGATGCGGTGGTAGCGCAGCTTGGCGACGTTGAAGTCGTCGTTGCCGGTGGTGCCACCGGCCTTGCCGATGCCGGTGCCCAGGGCGGTGATCAGCGTCAGGATTTCATTGCTGGTGAGCAGCTTTTCGTAGCGGGCTTTTTCAACGTTCAAAATCTTGCCGCGCAGGGGCAGAATTGCCTGGAACTTGCGGTCGCGACCCTGTTTGGCGGAGCCACCGGCGGAGTCACCCTCGACGATGTAGATCTCGCACATCGCGGGGTCCTTCTCTTGGCAGTCGGCCAGTTTGCCGGGCAGGCCCATGCCGTCGAGTACGCCCTTGCGGCGCGTCATGTCGCGGGCTTTGCGCGCCGCTTCGCGTGCTCGGGCGGCTTCAATGATTTTGCCGACGATGATTTTGGCGTCCGCCGGGCGCTCTTGCAGGTAGTCAAACAGCAATTTGCTGACGATGTCTTCTACTGGTCCGCGCACTTCGGAGCTGACCAGCTTGTCCTTGGTCTGGCTGCTGAATTTGGGTTCGGGCACTTTGACACTCAGCACGCAAGTGAGGCCTTCGCGCATGTCGTCGCCGGTGACTTCGACCTTGGCCTTCTTCGCTATCTCGGAGTCGTCGATGTATTTGTTGATGACGCGGGTCATCGCCGCACGCAGGCCGGTCAAGTGGGTGCCGCCATCCCGCTGGGGAATGTTGTTGGTGAAGCACAGCACTTGCTCGTTGTAGCCGCTGTTCCATTGCATAGCCACTTCGACGCCGATGTTGGTTTGCTGGTCGCTCTGACGGTCGCCCATGGCGTGGAAGATGTTGGGGTTCAACACCGTCTTGCCCTTGTTGATGAAGTTCACAAAGCCCTTGACGCCACCGGCACCCGAGAAATCGTCTTCCTTGCCGCTGCGCTCGTCTTTGAGCCGGATCTTCACGCCATTGTTCAAGAAGCTGAGTTCGCGCAGGCGCTTGCTCAGGATTTCATAATGGAAATCGTTGTTGGTCTGGAAGATCTCCAGGTCCGGCAAAAAGTGCACTTCGGTGCCGCGCTTTTCGGTCTCGCCAATCACCTTCATGGGCGAAATTTCAACGCCGTTCACGGTCTCGGTGATGCGGTTCTGAACAAAGCCACGGCTGAATTCCATGACATGCACTTTGCCGTCACGGCGAATGGTGAGGCGTAACATTTTTGACAGCGCGTTCACACAGGAAACGCCCACACCGTGCAGACCGCCCGACACCTTGTAGCTGTTTTGGTTGAACTTGCCGCCTGCATGCAACTCGGTCAGCGCAATTTCGGCTGCCGAGCGCTTGGGCTCGTGCTTGTCGTCCATCTTCACGCCGGTGGGAATGCCGCGGCCGTTGTCGACCACGCTGATGGAGTTGTCGGAGTGGATGGTGACCAGAATATCGTCGCAATGGCCGGCGAGCGATTCATCGATCGAGTTGTCCACAACCTCAAACACCAGGTGGTGCAGGCCAGTGCCGTCCGAGGTGTCACCGATGTACATGCCGGGGCGCTTGCGCACGGCCTCCAGGCCCTCAAGGATCTGGATCGAGCCTTCTCCATAGGCTTCTGTTGCGCCCGCTTGGTTGGTGTCGATCGTGGGCTGGAAGTTGGAGCTATCTGCGCCACTCTCGCCAGTGTTCACCGAATCGTTTGGGTTTTCACCGGGCGCAGGGGTTTTGTTTTCTTCGGTCATGGCTTGCTTTCTCTCGATTCTTTAATGACCAAACCCCCGGAGGCCGGGGGTTTGCTAATCTTGGCTGTTCTAAACAGTTGAGGACAGAGCTGAAGATCTGTCCCGCAAATAACTTCGAATTCGTAGCATCAAATTCTCATCGGCATTACGACGTATTTGAAGGTCGCATTCTCCGGAATGGTGAACAGTGCCGAGCTATTGCCGTCAGACAGTTCGAGCTTCACCATGTCCTGGCTCATATTGGCCAGCGCATCGATCAGGTAGGTCACATTGAAACCAATTTCGATGCTGTCGCCACCGTAGTCGATATCGAGCTCGTCCACCGCCTCTTCCTGCTCGGCATTGTTGGACGCTACGCGCAGGCTGCCGGGGTCAATGTTCAGACGGACGCCCTTGAACTTGTCGCTGGTCAGGATTGCCGTGCGCTGCAGGGTCTTTAGCAAGGCATCCCGACCCAGCGTGATGCTGTTCTTGTGGTTCTTGGGGATGACGCGGTTGTAATCAGGAAACTTGCCTTCGACCAGCTTGGTCACGAACTCCATGCCATCAAACACAAATTTGGCCTGGTTGTTGGCGAATTGCATCTCGATCGCACCTTCGACATCCGATAGCAAGCGCTGCAGTTCGACGACGGTCTTGCGCGGCAAAATCACCTCTTGCTTGGGCACTTCCACATCCAGTGTGGCGGACGCAAATGCCAAACGGTGGCCGTCGGTTGCAACCAGGCTCAATTGCTTGCCTTCGGCGACAAACAGAATGCCGTTGAGGTAGTAGCGGATGTCGTGCACGGCCATGGCGAAGGACACCTGGCTGAGCAGATCTTTCAGCGTCTTCTGCGGCACGCTGAAGACGGGACCAAAACTGGCCGACTCCTGCACCAAGGGGAAGTCCTCTGCGGCCATGGTTTGCAGCGTGAACTTGCTCTTGCCACCTTTGAGGATGATCTTGCTCTGGCTGGATTCGAGCGACACGGTCTGGTCCGATGGCATGGTGCGCAGAATATCGATCAGTTTGCGCGCACCGATGGTGGTAGTGAAGTCGCCGGTGTCGCCACCCAGTTCGGCGGTGGTGCGGATCTGGATCTCCAGATCGCTGGTGGTGACTTGCAGCGATGTACCGGTTTTGCGCACCAGTACATTTGCAAGGATAGGCAAGGTGTGGCGACGCTCCACAATACCGGCCACGGACTGCAGTACCGAAAGGACCTTGTCCTGCGTTGCCTTCAATACGATCATGTCTACCTCTTATTAAATGTCTGTTGTGGCACCTTTTGCCTTCGGTGCCTATTTTTTCTAAAACCCTGCCATTTTCACAGTTTTAGGTCCCAACTTTGGACTCAATGGCGTTTTATTCTTGATCAGCCCTTGAGAGTTTGCTCCAGTACATGCAACTGCTGATTCAGTTCAGTCATTTGCTGCCGTTCGCCACCGATTTTGCGCACAGCGTGCAGCACCGTCGTGTGGTCTCGGCCGCCAAACAATTCTCCGATTTCAGGAAGACTTTTTTGTGTCAATTCCTTGGCCAAGTACATTGCAATCTGGCGCGGCCGGGCAATGCTGGCGGGGCGCTTCTTGGAATACATGTCGGCGACCTTGATCTTGTAGTAGTCGGCCACCGTTTTCTGGA
>JANXVI010000075.1 GCA_025351745.1 Rhodoferax sp. | reverse complement strand
GCCATGGCGCAAGAGGCCGAGGCACTGCGTGAAAAGCGTGCCCGCATCATTAAGGCCGAAGCCGAGCTGGAAGCGGCCATGAAGCTGCGCGAAGCCGCCAAACTAATCATGGAAAACCCTGCCGGCCTGGAGCTACGGCGCATGCAGATGATCACCGAAGTGGGTGCCGAACAAAACACCACCACCATCATCATGATGCCCAGCGAATTTGTTTCCATGGCACGAGGCATTGCGGATTGGACGGGCAAGTTGAGCGGACAGGCCGCGCGCAATGGCGAGTGACGGAACGTGAAAGATCGGTGCTACGCTTGCGTCCTTCCATGCGCGTACCACCCCTTCTGAGTTCTCCTTTCGGCGCACTGCTGCTCAGTGATTCGCTGATGCTGCTTGCAGTGATGGTCGGCCACGTGACCATCCCGTGGTTCATCGCGCAAAACGGCGGGGCCCCTGATCTGGCGCGTTATGGGGCCACAGCCGCCGTGATGGCGATTGTTGCCATGCCACTCATGTCGACATTGGGAGACCGCCATTCCAAGCGCTGGTTAATCACGGGCGCGTTGGCAGCCTTCACCGCTTCGGCGGCGATATTGGCGTGGTGGGTAGGATCCCACGGGTACCAACTGAACGCACTGTTGGCGATACAGGTGGTACCCGTAATGGCAATGGCTATCGTGCAGCCGACCAGCACTAGCATGGTGACAGAAATTGTCCCGACGTCCGAGCTGATGCGGGCCGTCAGTTGGCAACAAACTGCGCAATCGTTGGGACGACTGGCCGGTCCGGCATTGGGCGGCATGGCCTTGGCGATAACGGGAACGGAAGTGACACTGTGGCTTTACGCCGCACTCTTGCTTCTGGCCACTGCATTTGCGATGCGGCTACCCAACGGCGTGCCGTTGCTAAAGCCCGCCACTGCTACCGGTTGGTGGGCCGATATTCGCGCCGGGCTGCGGGCCAACTGGCTGGTTCGGATAGAACGCGGTTGGATGGCTTCCAACTTTTTGTCTTGGCTGTTTTTATTTCCGGCGTTCACCATGCTGGTACCGTTGAAAGTGCTGTCGCTCAATCTCTCGGCATTGTGGCTTGGGCTGTGCGAAGCCGCATTGGCCCTTGGCATGCTGGCAGGCGCACTGGGGGTGTCGCGTTGGTGGATAGGGCGCTTCGGGCGTTTCAACACCCGGGTTCTGGGCGCGGCGCTGCAGGGCGTTGGATTGGCCGTAGCCGGGATGACCACCACACCCTTGGTGCTGGTAACTGCATTCGCGTTCGTCGGCACAGCCAGTTCGGCCATGATTTTAGTTGGCCAGACCCACCGCACCTTGGCGCGCCCCATTGCGTTTCGCGCCCGGATGTCGGCCGGTTCTATCATGACCTCGCAAATCGCCGCCTCTTTAGGACCCATGCTTGCCGGTGCCGCTCTATTGCGCTGGCCCATTGAAGGGGTGTACACCGCATTCGGTCTGCTCGGTGGACTGGCAGCCCTGTCCATCGCCGTAGTCCCAGGGTTCCGTGCCCTGATGGCGCTGGACCACCACGAGGTGGAAGGCTGGTATGCGACGGCTTACCCAAAGGCGTTCACGTAAAAAAAGCCCACACCGACTTGCGGCGTGGGCTTTGAAGTTCAACAATCTTCCAACTAGCTTCTTACTTGGCGACTACGCGCACCATCTCCAAACACTTGTTCGAGTAACCCCATTCATTGTCGTACCAGCTCACCAGTTTGACGAAAGTGCCGTCCAGCGCAATGCTGGCATCGGCGTCAAACACGCTAGTGCAGGTCTCGCCACGGAAGTCGGTGGCGACGACCTTGTCTTCGGTGTAGCCCAGCACACCCTTGAGAGCGCCTTGGGATTGGGCTTTCATCTCGGCACAGATTTCAGCCAGTGTAGCGGGGTTATTCAATTCGCACGTCAGATCGACAACCGACACATCGCTGGTCGGCACGCGGAATGACATACCGGTCAGCTTTTTGTTCAGTTCGGGAATCACCACGCCGACCGCCTTGGCAGCGCCGGTGCTGGAGGGGATGATGTTTTCCAGAATGCCACGGCCGCCGCGCCAGTCTTTGTTGGATGGGCCGTCGACCGTCTTTTGTGTGGCGGTGGCTGCATGCACCGTGGTCATCAGACCACGCTTGATGCCCCACTTGTCGTGCACGACCTTGGCCAGCGGTGCCAAGCAGTTGGTGGTGCACGATGCGTTGGAGATGATTGCTTCGCCCTTGTAGGTGCCGTGGTTGACTCCGTAGACAAACATGGGGGTGTCGTCTTTGGAGGGTGCCGAGAAGATAACCTTCTTCGCGCCGGCGGCCAAGTGCTTCTCGCCACCGGCCTTGTCCAGGAAGATGCCGGTGGATTCGATGACGATGTCAGCACCGACTTCGTTCCATTTCAGATTGGTCGGGTCTTTCTCCTGGGTCAAACGGATGCGCTTGCCATTGACAACCAGCGTATTGCCGTCCACCGACACATCGCCCTTGAAGCGGCCGTGCACGCTGTCGTACTGCAGCATGTAAGCCAAGTACTCTGGCTCCAGCAGGTCGTTGATGGCGACGACTTCGATATCGCTGAAGTTTTGAATAGCTGAACGCAACACGTTACGTCCGATGCGGCCGAAACCGTTGATACCAATCTTGATAGCCATGAGAAAAAGCTCCGGGGGTTAAAGAAAACTAGGTGAGGTCCAGCACCATGCAGGGCACTGTGATCTTGGTGGACTCGCCCACCAAAAAGCGTTCGGTCTCTGCGGGGTACTTGAATACCAGCTTGCGCATCCAGGCCAGAAACTCTTGCCGGTTGGGGTTGCGCGCCTCGGATTCTGAGACGGCGTTTTCCGCAAAGGGCTCTATCAGCCGGACTTTGACGTCAAAGGGGCAGGCCATGGCGTTGAGGTCAAATTTGACCTTGCCCAGGCTGGCGAGGTCCAACGACTGCAGGAACGACACAAATTCCATATCCTTCAAAGACATGCCTTGGGCGCCTTCCGTGCGCAAACGAATGGTCTGTGTGGCGTAGACCGGGGAAGCCAAGGGCTTCTCACAGTGCATGCGGTATTCCTTGGCGATGGATTCACCGGTTTTAGCCAACAGGTAGTGCTTGGCCGCGTAAACCACTTCGACCTCGGGTGGCGCGTCCGACTGCACAAACTTCAGGCGCAGCACCACATTGCCAGCGGGCGTTCGCTCACCGGCTGCATAGGGTAGTTTGCCGCTGGGCCCGGTGAACTGACACTGGCTCTGCTCCATGGCCGCCGCAGAGTCGGCAGAAATGACCTGCACGCCCTGTGGCACCTGGGCCCATGCGTCGTCACGCTGCGCCGACATATCGGAGCGACCCGTGCTCATAGTTTCGGGAACGCCCGGAATGACCGGTTTAGATCCTCCCGCAAACGCCGCAGAGGCTTGCACCAAGGCTGCTACCCCGGTCACAGTCAT
>JANXVI010000008.1 GCA_025351745.1 Rhodoferax sp. | reverse complement strand
GTTTGGCAAAGTGCGGCCAGTCGCTGCGCTAAAGCTGCGCTTGGTGTCCACACCGCTGCGGCCGCGGGCCTTCGCGCCCTGGCGGGTTTACCAAACCCCCGTTATGTCTTGCGCGCACTTGCCCTGCGCGGGTGGCCCATGGCCAGCCTTGACAGCCTGACCCCGCCGCCGCCCATGTCGCTTATGCGGGGTGGGGTACCCCTGCACGCGCGGCGTGCCGGGTCTCACACCCACCGCCCGTGTTCATCCACCTTTGAAGGAGTCTGTTATGCCCCGCCAAACCAGACCTATTGCCAAACCCACCACCAAGCCCAGCAACACCATCACGCTGGCCCTGCCCGAAGAGTTCCTGGCGCTGTGCGCCAGTGACGGCGTGGTGCCCGAGCTGGTACTGCGCGGCTTCATTGCCGCCCTGTGCCAGATCATGAGCTGGGCCGCTGATCCGCATCTTGATGGCTATTGCAGCAACGGCAGCGACGAGCGCAGCATGGCCATGGACTATTACCGGCGGGTGGGCTACCCGTGGTGGAACAAGCCTTGAGCCCAAGTGCTTGTAAGTAAAACAGGCCGCTAGCCCTCGTGGAATATGCGCAAGCAGCTATCAATTAAGGAGTGTTGTGTGTAGCTGCTAATTGTTAGCTGCTAAGTAAAAAGCTCCCACCCAACCCCTGCGCCGTTGCGGCTGGGGTTCTGGGGGTGGTCACAAACTGTGATCACCTGGGGAGCTGGCCAGGCGTCAGGGCTTCTTGGTGCGTGCCCTGCTGATGGTCTTGCTGACGGCCTTGGCGCTGGCGGGCTTGTTCTTCTTGTCTTCTTGGATCACGAACCCGATAGGCCGCTTGGGTGGATCGGCCGGCGTCATCAGCTCGCGTAGCGCATCAAATACCTGTTTGAGTTGGGCGCGGGTGTTGCGGCTAAAGGTGTCGTGCGACATGGCCAGCGATTCGGTCTTGTCTTGTAGTTCGGCCAACTGTTTGGCCAGGTCTTGGTGTGTCGCGGCCATGGCGCGCACCTGGACAAAGGCCCGCATGATCTCGATATTGATGGCGATGGCGCGCGGGCTGTTCAGAACCGACGACAACATGGCCACGCCCTGCTCGGTGAACGCGTAAGGCGCATAGCGGCGACCACCGTAGCCAGAACTTGAGGTCACAAACTGTGACCTCAAGTTTGCGAACTCCTCGGCGGAGAGCTGAAACATGAAATCCGCCGGAAATCGTTCGATGTTGCGCTTGATGGCCTGCACCAGCACCTTGGTTTCCACCCCGTACAGCGCGGCCAGTTCGGCGTCGAGCATCACGCGCTGGTCACGCAATGACAGGATATGGCGGGCAATGTGGGGTTGCAGTGTTGGCACCGTTGGCGCGGTGCTCACGCTGCGGTACTCCCGGCCAGCAAGCCGTCCAGCATCTGCATGACCACCTGCTGCTTGGCGCGCGGCAGCGTGGCAATCTGCTCAATCTGCTGCTGCCACTTGGGAGCCGGGCCACGCTTGGACGGAGCATTCTTGGCGACCTTACGGGGTGCGTCGAACAACTCATCAAGCGAAACCTCCAGGTGCTGAGCCACGGCAGGCATAGCCGACACCGGAACCCGCCTGCGCCCGCACTCGTAGGACTGCAAGGTCTGCTGGGAAATACCCAGCTTCTCAGCGAGCTGCACCTGGGTGATGTTGCGCGCCTTGCGCAGCGCGGCAATGCGTGCGCCTAGCTCAATAAAAAAATCACGCTCGACGGTACTGATGGTCATGGCAAGGCTTGGGGGAAGCAGTGAAACAGCCATAACGATAAACCTCGATTTGTTGAGTAGGCATCAATAATACGTCAAAATGACGTACACTGAAACGAAGTTATTTATTTTTAATCAGTTTAGAAAATTGCCCCCGCCCAGGGGTCGGAAAAGGCACCCCCATGGCACGCATCCCCGACAGTGAGTTAGAGCGGCTAAAAAAAGAAATCAGCCTGTTGCGCCTGATCCAGTCGCAGGGTCATGTGTTGGCCAAGCGGGGCAAGGACTGGGCCATGCGCTGCATCTTCCACGAAGACGCCACGGCCAGCCTGGTGGTGACCGAAGCGAAGAACCTGTACCACTGCTTTGGCTGCAACGCGGCGGGCAGCGTGCTCGATTGGGTGATGA
>JANXVI010000287.1 GCA_025351745.1 Rhodoferax sp. | reverse complement strand
TTGCTGGATGTGGGTTCGGGTGCTGGATTGCCCGGCATCGTTATCGCCATCTGCCGCCCCGACATCACCGTGCACTGCGTGGACACGGTGGCCAAGAAGGCGGCCTTTATCCAGCAGGTAGCCGTCATTTTGAAGCTGCCCAACTTGCGCGGTCTGCACGCGCGAGTGGAATCTTTGACCGAACCGTACGACGTGGTGAGTTCGCGCGCCTTTGCTTCCTTGGTCGATTTCACCAACTGGTCGGGGGGGGCGTTGGCGGGGCAGGGCGTCTGGATGGCGATGAAGGGCAAGCATCCTGGGGATGAGATTGCTGTATTGCCTTCTTCGGTTGAGGTGTTTCACGTGGAACAACTGAAGGTGCCGGGGTTGGATGCTGAGCGGTGCATTGTTTGGATGCGGGCATCGGGCTGACATTGCCTGTAGGGGCTACGGATCGGTCGGGCTATACGTTTTGCTCCGTGTCCCCCGCCCTTCGGGCTCCTCCTTTACCTGCGCAAAACGCATAGCCCGACCGATCCTGCGGTAGCTGGTCTACGCCGAACTGCCAGAGAAACCCTCTCTTACTTCGTTAGGCTCATGCGGTCATATTGGGCCGCTCAACTTTGCGCGCCAATTCCCATCGTCAGGTACGGGGTAGGCGTTTTGCGCAGGTAAAGGAGGAGCCCGCGAAGCGGGCGGGGGACACGGAGCAAAACGCCTACCCCGTGCCTTATGCGTGCGAGCGAAATCACGAGTGAACGAAGTGCCCTCACCGGCAGAACAATACAAAAACAATCCGCCCCAAAATTCCAACGTAAACTCGCCGTTTCCCAGAAAGAATCCCACCATGCTTGGCGTCACCGACTACGGCACATTTGTCGTCACCATCATCGTCTTCCTGCTGATCCCCGGCCCCGGTAATCTGGCGCTGATCACTTCCACCAGCAAGGGCGGTATCCGGGGTGGACTGGCGGCTACCCTGGGCGTGATCGGTGGTGACCAAGTGTTGATGTGGTCTGCGGTGGCTGGCGTGGCGGCGCTGTTGGCGGCTTACCCCGATGCTTTCCATGCGGTGCAGTGGCTGGGCGCTGGTTATTTAACTTGGCTGGGTGCCAAGATGCTACTGGCCAAACCCGGATCTGCACCGGTGTTGAACATTACGGCCGGCCACTACTTCCGCCAGGCGCTGATGATCACGCTGTTCAACCCCAAGGCCATCCTCTTCTACATGGCCTTCTTCCCACTGTTCGTGGACCCGGCCAGCCAGCGTGGTGTGGTGACTTATGGATTCATGGCCGGTACGATTGCCGTCCTGACCTTTTTCTACGGACTCACGTCGGTGCTGCTGACGCACTTTCTGGCCGAACGCATCCGCGCCAACCCCATAGCCTCTCGCGTGCTGGAGAAGATCGCTGGTGTGTTCCTCATCGGCTTCGGCATCAAGCTTGCGGTCTCGCGTTGAGTGGCCGTTTCGGTTCCACGTGAAACATTGACGCCCTAGCAGCCCCGTTTACCTTTCTCCCCACAAGCATTCCATGGCCAAAATCTTCTGCGTTGCCAACCAAAAGGGTGGCGTCGGTAAAACCACCACCACCGTCAATCTGGCTGCCGGTTTGGCCAAGGTAGGCCAGCGCGTGCTGATGATTGACCTGGACCCCCAAGGCAATGCGACCATGGGATCGGGCGTGGACAAGCGCAAGCTGGAGCTGACGGTGTACGACGTGCTTCTCGAATCGGCGTCCATCACCGAGGCCCGCACGCAGAGCGACAAGCTCAAAGCCGGTGGTTGCAGCTACGACATCCTGGGTGCCAACCGCGAACTGGCCGGTGCCGAGGTGGAGCTGGTGGAAGTGGAGCGGCGCGAGAAACGCCTGAAGCAAGCCATTGCTGCCGTCGCCACTGAATACGACTTCGTGCTGATCGACTGCCCGCCTTCCTTAAGCATGCTGACGCTCAACGGCCTGTGCTGCGCCCATGGCGTCATCGTGCCCATGCAGTGCGAATACTTTGCACTGGAAGGCCTGACCGACCTGGTCAATACTATCAAGCAGGTCAAGGCCAACCTCAACGACGACCTTCAAATCATCGGCCTGCTGCGCGTGATGTTTGACCCGCGCATCACCCTGCAGATGCAGGTCAGTGAGCAGCTCAAGGCCCACTTTGGCGACAAGGTATTTGACTCGGTCATCCCGCGCAATGTGCGCTTGGCCGAGGCACCCAGCTATGGCGTACCGGGCGTCGTGTTTGACCCGTCGTCCAAGGGGGCACAGGCTTTCGTGGCATTTGCGCAAGAGATGGTGGCGCGCATCGCGGCGATGTGACTCGCACGGCCATACGGTATATACGAAATCATCCTCTAGCCCCCGTGAAATATTCCTAGTGTGCTCCTGAAACAATAGCAAATGCCACCGAAGCCCACCGTCCTCATCCTGCCCGGCTGGCAAAACTCCGGGCCTGACCACTGGCAAAGCCGCTGGGAGGTTTTGTATGGCGACCAGCGCGTGCAGCAGCACGACTGGATGCAACCCCTGCGTGGCGACTGGATGGCGCAGGTGGAAGAATCGATCCTCGCCACGCCGGGCCCCATCGTGCTGGCCGCCCACAGCCTGGGCTGCATAATGACCGCCGCCTGGGCGCAGCACTCGCGCAACGCACACCGCGTCACAGCCGCGCTGCTGGTAGCGCCCGGTGATCCGGAACGTGAAGAACTGCGTGCCGCGCTGAAGAGTTGGTCGCCGGTGGTCTTGCACCGCCTGCCATTCAAGAGCACGCTGCTCAACAGCCCGGACGATCCCTATTGCAGCCGTACGCGGGCCCAGCAGTTCGCCAGCGCCTGGGGTTCCGGGTTTGTCGACTACGGCAACAAAGGCCACATCAACTCCGAATCCGGCCTGGGCGACTGGCCCGAGGGCCGGGCGCTGCTGAACCAACTCATTGAAGATTCGAAGAAAGAGAACGTTTAACTATGGTCACGAAAAAACCCAAGGGCCTGGGCATGGGTCTTGAAGCACTGCTCGGCCCCAAGGTCCAGGATCGCGCGCCCGCGCAAGAGGCCGTGGCCAATTCCGGCACGCCCAGCACGCTTATGCTGACCGACCTGGTGGCCGGCCAGTACCAGCCCCGCACCCACATGGACGAGGGCGCGCTGTACGAGTTGGCCGAGAGCATCAAGGTGCAGGGCATCATGCAGCCGATCCTGGTTCGTCGCCTGGCTCAAGGCGTGAACGCTGGCAAATACGAAATCATCGCCGGCGAACGCCGTTTCCGCGCTGCCAAGCTGGCTGGGCTCGACAGCGTGCCGGTGCTGGTGCGCGATGTGTCCGACCAGGCCACCGCCGCGATGGCGCTGATCGAGAACATGCAGCGCGAGGACCTGAACCCGCTCGAAGAAGCCCACGGTCTGCAGCGCCTGATCAAAGAATTTGGGCTTACCCACGAAACCGCCGCCCAGGCCGTGGGCCGCTCGCGCAGCGCCGCCAGCAACCTGTTGCGCCTACTGAATTTGGCCGAACCCGTACAGACCATGCTGATGGCCGGCGACCTGGACATGGGCCACGCCCGTGCGCTGCTGTCGCTGGAGCGTGGCACACAGATCACCGCCGCCAACCAGATTGCCGCGAAGAAGATGTCGGTGCGCGAGGCCGAAAGCCTGGTCAAGAAACTGGGTGCCGAATTCGAGCTGACCGCGTCGGCCAAGCCCAAGAGAGAAAAGTCGCGCGACCTCAAGCGGGTGGAAGAAGAGCTGTCTGATTTGTTGATGGCCCAGGTCGAGATCCAGGTCAAGAAACGCGTCAAGCGTGCGGGCCGTGTGGAAGAAATGGGCGAAATCGTAATCCAGTTCGGTTCGCTGGACGAGTTGAATGGCCTGATCGAGCGCCTGTCGCCCGGCGCCAGCCGCTAGGTAGCCCATCGGCAGCAGTTAGGGCGTGCTATGAAAAATATAGCTGCTTGCGCAATATCCACGAGGGCTATAGGCCTGTTTCCCTCCAGACCTTCGCAAATAAACCCATATTGGGTTGGTTTTAGCCTCTGTGTACACCCGGGCAGCCCGTGCGCAAACTACTGAGCACCTGGCCACTGCCCGCAATACTGACCTGGGCCTCCGCCTGGTTGCTGTTCAGGCAACTGCTAGGGCAGGGTGCCGCACTGCACACCGCACTAGGCACCGCTACCGCCCTGGGCGTTGCTCTGAGCCTGCTGGGCAACACCTGGTGGCGCAGGGTACTGATCGCCGCGGGCTTTCCGCTATCGCTGGCGCTCAGCTTGCCGTCTCTTGGGTTGGCTGCGACGCTGCCCGCCTGGGCCTGGCTGGTCCCGCTGCTGCTGTTGCTGGCGGTCTACCCGTTGAACGCCTGGCGCGATGCGCCGCTGTACCCCACGCCCGCGCAGGCGCTGGACAGCCTGCCCCAGCACGCGCCGCTGCCAGCCGGCGCCCGCGTGCTCGACGCCGGTTGCGGCCTGGGCCACGGTTTGAAAGCCCTGCGCCGCGCCTACCCGCAGGCCCAGTTGCACGGCCTGGAGTGGAGCTGGCCGCTGCGCTGGCTGTGCGCCATGCGCTGCCCGTGGGCCCAGGTGCGCCGGACCGACATCTGGGCTGCGCACTGGTCCGGCTATGACATGGTCTATCTCTTCCAGCGTCCGGAGAGCATGCCGCGTGCTGTCGCCAAGGCGCATGCTGAACTCTCCCCCGGCGCCTGGCTCGTCAGCCTGGAATTTGAAGCCCAAGGCATCAAACCCAGCGCCCAATGCAGCGAGTCGGGTGGCAAAATGGTATGGTTGTACCAAGCGCCACTCAACGGCCTTTCAGGAGATTGAACATGCCTACCCCAAGCCCTATAACGCCTGCTACAGACGAGGTCCAGCATGCCCAACAGGTTCTGGTCTTTGCGATGGCAACCCTGGCCGAACAGCGCGAGGCAGATTCTGAGAGCCACATCCTGCGCGTGCAACACTATGTGCTGGCACTGGCCCAGGCGCTTAGCAAGCATCCCACGTTCGAGACTCTTTTAACCCCTGGGTACATCGACACCCTGTACCGCAGCGCCCCGCTGTACGACATGGGATCAGTCTGCGTGCCCGACCGCATTTTGTTAAAGCCCGGCCGTTTGACGGCGGATGAGATTGGCATCATGCGGACCCACACCACGCTGGGCCACGCCGCAATCGAGCGCGCCGAACGCACGCTGGGCCGCGCCTCACCGCTGCTGGCCATGGTCAAAGACGTGGTGCTGTGCCATCAAGAGAAGTGGGACGGTAGCGGCTACCCGCGCGCTATCGCCGGCACCGATATCCCCGTTTCTGCCCGCATCATCGCGCTGGCCGATGTATACGACGCGCTGATCACCAGCAAGGTCTACAAAGAGGGCGTACCCCACGACAAAGCCGTGCAGATCATCTTCAGCGAACGCGGCACCCACTTCGACCCCGACATGGTCGACGCCTTCATCGAAATCCAGGACAGTTTCGCCGAGATCGCCCAGCGCTACGCGGATACCGAGGCGGACATGCAGCACAAGATTGAGTACATGGCGAATGCGATTGCGGAGATTGCGACGCTGTAGAAGACGGATGGGTTACTACACATTGCTTGGAGCATCATCCAATTCTTAGCCGGACACTCGGCACGCGGAACATCAGCGCCGCGAACATCTGCATTTTTTGACTTCTGTTTGTTGATGAAATTTCGCGCGAAAGAAGGTTGAGCCTGCAGGCGCAGCACACATACGAGGTGGATTTACTTCGGCTCGAACCGGTTCACCATCATGAAAGGCATGTTGCGAGATCTGTCTGTACCCACGCCATAAGCCAATAAATCGGCATAAATTTCAATATCCGCATTGGGTTTTACGTCGTCGTTAAGGCCAGGAACCAACACATCTTGAGTCCAGGCTATCACCACTTTTCCGGAGGCTGACTCCAACTTAATGCAATGGTTGACATTGATTTGCTTGAGCACATCAGGCTTGGCAAGCGTGTTGAAAATCGTCTCCAGCGCTCGATTGCTACAAGGCTGCGGCAGGGACACGTACTTTGCAACGAATCGGATTTTCTGCGGCTGCATGACCGACATGCCCGGGGCATAGTTCTTGGTGATTTCATTCCATTGAACGAAGATATCTTCAAGGCTAACTGTTTTGTAAGGAGAGGGCGGTTGCGCGAAACTAAGCAGCGGCGCAAACGCAAGAATCATCACAACCAGACGGCGCATAAAAGTGGCTCCTGCAAGTGCGTGGTAACTGGACTGCAATCACTATAGCTCACCCCCACCCCCACCCCCACTCGCCAATGCATACTTTGTCTGGTAGTAAGTCGTAAGTGCTGGGTAAGACACCAGCAGCGCAACAACAATAAGAATCCAGGCAGCAAAGAGCAGCCCAAAGCCCGAAGACGGTTGCGGCGCACCGTAGGCGTTCTCTGACGGCGAGCCAGGGACCAAGCCTAGAAATGGCAGAAGGATCAACGCCAACAGCGGGAACGCAAGAACCTTCACCAGCCAGGGCGGCATATTGAGATCCTTCAGACGGCGCGATGCAAGCCCATAGAACACAAAGGCGAACACGGCGCTTAAAGCTGAAACGATCCAATCGAGTTCGTACGCGGTAGCGCCGGGGTGCCGCCGCACCAGATGGCAGGCAACGATGACGGCCACCGACCAAAGCACTACGCTCAATGCGGACCAAAGGAGAAATCTGCCTACGCCGAGCCGTTTGGCCATGTTGTTAGAAGGGCTCACCAAAAACTATCACCTTCACGCTCCGCAACCGCCTGCGCACAGTACTCAGCCATTCTGCGGATCAGATCTTGCGGCAGAGGCTTGTCATAGGGAATCTGCAAAAAATTCTTCGTCGTCTTGTGCGATCTTAATTCTTTGCGAAAGGCTTCCAGTACTGCGGCGGTGGGTGCGAAACTGAGGTGCGCTTTGTGCGCGGAGAAAGCAAACACAAACCGGGGTTCGATGAAAAAGGGGTTGCTCCACTTGATCACTTCTTCGGCCTTCGGCGCTGCCCTTTTGAGGATGGCATATAGCCGCTGCAAATGCGGCCGCCCCTCGGGTGGGGCGGCCTGGATGTACTCGGGGATAGTCGTCGCTCGCATGATGTGGCGTACCTTACTCTAAGGCCGCCGCTACCGCATCCGCCAGCGCATCCAAGGCTTTTAGCTTAGCCCTCACTACCCCCGCCCATGCTCTAGCTGCCGTTTACCAACAGCACAGTCGCTTCCAAACTGCGTACGCTTGCGCCAGTGGTGGACTTCAGCAAATGTCCTTTGAGGCGTCCAGAGCCCACGGTCCAGCTATACGAGGTGGTGGTCGTGCCGTTGACCGTCATGTCAGTCTTGACTTTGCACGCGGCGAAGGTGCCCACGAAGGTGCTGATTTGATCGGTGCTGTAAGTGCGGGTCTCCGTCTGGGTACTTGCCAATGAAGTGGTCTGGCCTGAGAGGCTGGTGTCCGTAGTGATGGTGTAGGTCTTGGTGTACGGCGTGTTCAAGGTCGGGTTGCTAGGCCAGACCGCAGCCGGTGCGAAGGTGCTGGTGGACGTGGCGGTAAAGCCGCCGATTGGGGTGGTGGATGTCAGGCCATAAACGGTCAAGTCCACATCGTTCAATTTATAGTAGGTATTGACCACAGTTGGTCCTACCGTGACACCCATCAGTGTCCCATTCGCAGCGGCCGAGGTATAGCTGGACGTGTTGGTTTGCTTCGATTCAATCAAACCGCCTGTGCCTTTGAACGTGGTGCCCGTGGTGATCAGGAATTTGTTTTGCTGGCTGATGAGCACCGTCGTGCCGTCTGCGCCATAGATGTTGTTGTCCATCTGCGCTGTGTTGCCGTTGACGGTGAAGACGGTGCCAATTGAACTGCAGTCCCCGCCTGACGAAGGCGGGGGAGTTGGAGTTGGAGTTGGAGTTGGTGTCGGTGTCGGTGTTGGTGTCGGTGTCAAAATTGGAGCTACCAAGTTGATGAAGGGCGAACTGCCCATGGCGGCCAAGCTCAGCGCATTGAGCGTGATGCCTCCCGCTTTAAGCCTGGCAGCCAGCGCGTCCAGCACTTTGTCGTCCGCGTCACCGACTTTGAAGATGCCGGTCATGATGTCGGTGGCCAAGGTACCGCCGGTGAAAGCAGTAATCTGGGCTTTAACATATGTTTTGGCCGCCTCGATACCCAGCTTCAAGGTGCTTGCATTGGCGGGGGTGAAGTTGTCAAACGCTGCCTGGGGAGTGATCGTTTTGAGACTGTTGGCCATGGCCAACTCTGTCAAGGGCGTGATATTGGCGCGACCGGCGTCTGCTGCAAAACCGTGCAGCCGGATGGCGGGCGTGCCGCCGAATAC
>JANXVI010000451.1 GCA_025351745.1 Rhodoferax sp. | reverse complement strand
ACGACAGCGTCATCAGTTCCTGGATGGCCTGGCGGTCACAACGCTTGGGCCAATCCCATTCAAAGTCTGCCAGCGGCTTGAACTTGCCGATATGGGACGAGCGTAAACGACGCTCCAAACTGCGCTGGTCGCGCTCAGTTTTGTGAAACGAACTAAAGTTGATACGTTTGTGACGTAAAGTTGTATCTTCTGTTGCCTTTAGCTTGTGTTGCAGCAGAAATTCCTTTTGAATCAATGACTTAGATATTAATTGACGTAAAGTTGTAATCTTGGTCGGTGGCAGCTCCGTGTCGAATAGCGAGTGACATGGGTCGGACGGCCTCACCGTACAGGAGGTAGTGGCCCCTGGTGCTCATAAACTCCGTGACTTCTGCCCACATACACAATGAACTCGCCAGGTCCTCGGCCAGCCACTTCGCGACCTGTTCGCGCCACGCGTTGACTGAGATGTGTCGTGTGCGAACTGGTAGATTGGTCAACCAGCTGGTCAAGCCCAGAGCCGGCGCTGTGAAACCGGTGGGCGGTGCCAATGCCTGCGAGGGTCCGAGCCAACTCACAGCCCAACCCACCGCTGCCGCTGTACCGCAGGGTATCGAGTTGGTCGGCGCGAGAAGTCCATCAAGCAGGAGGCGGTGCTGCCGTACGCGCGAGAATTCCCGTCCATGGGTTTCGAAGAGCTGATCGTGAGCGGCAAGTACCATGTGTTCGTAGCGAATGAAGTCGCCAGCAAAATGCGGCCAGTGGTCGCGGGCAAACCTGATACCCCGACATGCGGAAATGATGCTGTTGGTGGGCTGTGGCGATGGCATTTGATCTTTGACCTCCTTGTACGGCGCTGTTCCCGATGCAGGCATGGGTGGCGGCGAATCGAACAGGCGGTTCATCATTGTCAGAACATGGGGGCGTACCGCTGCTGTCGCGTACGCAGGCTGGCTGGTGGCGATGAACTGACCAGTGCTGTGGTCACGGCCAAGATGGTGCTCAACGGCAACTATTTTCCGCACGTACTCCGACCAGCGTTGCATCTGTTGGCCAGCCCAATGGTCGATTGGGACACATTGTCCCCGTGGGCACGTGAGGGATGGTATCCAGTCGCGTTCACAGATAGTGCAACACAACGGACTCAAAGCAAGACCGGCGCCGAGCTCGTAGAGGATGGGCGATGCGCAATGGAGACAACCGCGCCTGATGGGCATGCTGTGCAATGGACACCTTTCGATGTGAATCCACTGAAACCACGCCGCATGAAAACCCATCGCCAGACAGTGTTCGCAATACCGTAGCTCGGTGGAGCAGCGCGCGAGCGAGTGGGTGGTCACGACGGAGCAGAAGCTGTCGCGCACGTCGTCGATGGATATCTCAAGGACGTCGGCCAGCACGTTCTGATCCCAGCGATCTATGTGACGCAGGTCGCTAGCACTGCCAGTATTGGCGGCGCCGGTATCGCGAAACGACAGCAGAGTGGATAGCTCTGTTACGCCCATCCGATTGCATACCGAAAACTTCGCCAACCGCATCCACATGGACTCGCCCGAGCTGCTCCATCGAGGTCGCGAGGTGTATCGCCACTCGGATCCGGCCAGTACCTCGGGGGGCTCGAACTCGATGATTGGCTCGGACTGCGTCCGCGCAGAGTCCACGCGCAAGGGTTATCGAACCGTGATGGCGCTAACCATAACTCTGCCGGCGCGGCGAGCCATGACGTAGCGGCTGCGGTCGACCATAGTGGTCCAAAACGCTGCATCCCAACTCAGGGTATCCGAGTCTTGTTCGGTGCTGGTGAGAAGTGCCGCTTCGATTGCTGCGGTGAAATACTTCATCGGAATCTCGGGTGGTCCGTCGAGTTGCGCCTTGTAATGGGCATCCTCGAATGCTCGCCAAAGTCGTGGGGCAGACTCTCTCATACGTAGCCCGGCAGCATAGGCACGCGGCACAAAGAACCGCACGTAATTCCAGCCGGATGCCGCTGGGTATTCGCCGATGTCATAGGCTCCCATGACTGCGGCGCACTCGGCTTCGGTGGCGATGCCCCGAAAGGCGAGTTCTTCGATCATGAAGCGCGCGACGATCTGTTCCTTGTCCTGAGCCTGAAACGCCGACTTCTGTGCAAGGAGTTGGTGCTGACCGATCAGAAACGTGAATAGACGAACGCCATTGTTCTCAAGGTCGTCGTGCAAATCCCGCAGCCACTCGTACTCAATCTCGCGCAGGTTCTGTGCCTCGTCGATAAAAAGTACGACCCGGTCATCACCGAGCGTGTCGGCGATCTGGCGAAGCCGGTGAACTAAGCGGCCGCGCAGAGCGGTCTTCTTTGCGGAGGGGTCTGCGGGATGCTTGATCGCGTGCAAGAGCGCGGCGAAGAAGGAATTCTCCGAGGGCACTTGCGGCTTAATCCAACGCATTTTGTAGACGGACAGCTTGGGGTGTTTTGCCTTGAGGTCGGTGATCACGAAGTCGATAGCGCAGCTCTTTCCTATGCGCGGACGACCGTGAATAAGCGCACCACCGATGAACATGAAAAGACATTCGTCAATCAGCGCGATCATGGCTTTGATCGACGGCGTAGGC
The DNA here is from genome assembly GCA_025351745.1 of Rhodoferax sp. Lineage (GTDB taxonomy): Bacteria > Pseudomonadota > Gammaproteobacteria > Burkholderiales > Burkholderiaceae_C > Allorhodoferax. The sequence goes on along the minus strand of JANXVI010000451.1, from coordinate 1,055 downwards.
ACCCGGTAGGTTCGCCGCTTCAATGGGTGCTCGTCAATCGAGCGAGGTCGCACAATGTCAATGGTCATGGAGGCGGGTTATTAGTTGTTCTGCATCTTGAGGTCGCCCAAATCAATGAAGGCAGAGGTAGGAGTGGATGCACGTGCAATGGGCGCTTTGTCCTTGGACGGGGAGGATGGCGACGGCGTGTTCTCAGCATTCATGCCCGCTGCGTCAAGCTGAAGCACGACCGTGCCACGCTTGCGTGAGCCCCGGGCGGCACGACGTTGTGCGTCGGCGAACAACACCACGGGATCCTGTTCTCCGGCAAACTTCAGCCGCCCCAATCGGCGTTCGCGAAGAATGCGTTTACGCAGCTTGAGCGTGTGGCGGCTGTACCGCCAGCCGTCGAGTACCGACAGCTGGCCGAGGTCCGCACCGTTGGAGAGGTACGCCCAAATGGTGCGCATGTCGTTGGGCTGAATGTAGACACGGATCTTTTGCCCGATGAGGCCACTGGTGCGTTGCAGGACTTCGTTGCTGTACCGGGCACCGTACAAGCTGATATAGGGGGCGATGCCGCTTGCTGCGCTGCCACGCACCGTTGACAGGTGCACGGATTGCAACTGGTGCAGTCGGCCGCGCATCAACGGCGCAAGGGTGCGAATAGGGGTTGCGTGATTCGCGACAGCAAGCTGCAAGGCCTCCAGTGGCGACCGGCCGTTGAGACCCGTATGCGACGCCGCGTGGTAGTTTGCGATGCTCACGTCGAGCAGCTCTTCGAGTTCAGGCAGCGTGATGAGCAAGGGGACGCGCACGGCGCGGCCTTGTTTGCCGAGGGGGTCGTCCGGGCTGCGGCCGGTCGTGCCTGTGACCTTGCGCGACATACGGTTGGTGAGCGTGCCGAAGAAGCGCTCGATGAAGGGGCGTGACGTGGGCTCGCCGATAGGCCCGGCCTCAAGCCGGCATCTGACGAATCGACAGATGGGCTCGAACGTGTCCTCTGTCAGGTGCGACGCGGCGTTGTCTACCTTGAGTACGTCCCAGCAGGCGTAGTTCAGCTCTGGTATGACATC
>JANXVI010000440.1 GCA_025351745.1 Rhodoferax sp. | reverse complement strand
GCCAATTGAGACAAATTACAAGAAACCCAAACCACCGGCCCCGAATCCAATAAACCGGGATTCAGAGCGACAATCGCGGCGTTCCGCCCTGGGGGAATTTGAGTGGCCAAAAGTGGGGGAGTTTGAAGTGGCCATCCGGGATCAGTGGAGCTGCCTCCACCACATGCAGAAAGCAACAATGCGATTGGTACCAAAGCGAAGGCCGATTTGGGGATAGCAAGTTTGGATCTGGCCGTGTTTGGCATAGGTGTACTCAATTCGTATGTTGTAGACGATTCTGCTTTCGCCGGGCGAATGCTGCCGAAAGGACTATCGGTGGCACTGCACTCGTAAACGGCTATGTTGTCATTGCGTTGACAGGGATGGCGAGCGCGAAAGTGTCTCTTTTGTAAAGTACTTTGCAAGAAACTGCCGTCTTGTATGAGAGCGACGTTGCCCTTGGAGACGGTTCGTTAACGATGCAACTTGTCGATCCGGACTTTTGAGAAATCAAAACTGAACCCCGCTTGCGAGGCGTCAAGCGTAGCGACCCCGCACTTAAATCAACAGATTTGGCAGGTCTTCAGTACATTTTTCGGGCTTTAGCTTTTGCGGGTAGGCGGTATCGTCTCTTGGCATTAATCTGATCGCGAAAGCCCACCTGAGGGAGAGGAATCCACCATGAGTATCAGCCCACTGCTAAGTAATGGTGCGAACGGTCTCACCGGAAACGGTACAACTGCGACCCATACGAGTGGGGGACTGTCGGGGATCTCACAAGCCTTGGCGAAGGCCGAGCAGCGTGTTCAAGCTGATGCCAATTCGACGACCGCCCAGCTCTCCTCGTTCGGGTTACTGAAGTCTGCCGTTTCGGCGAGCCAAGGTTCTGCTAAGGCGCTTGCTGAAACTGCAAGCTCAGCTTCGAGCACTGTGATTACCAAGTCTGTCGAAAATTTTTACAGGTCATTCAATTCAGCGATAGCTGCATCAAAGGCTGCGTCGATGTTGCCAGGCTCAAGCCCTGCTTCACAAAGCGCGAGGCGCGTAAGCAGTGACCTGAAGCACGTGCTATCGACAGATCCCGCAGCCAAGAGCGCTATGAGCTTGCTAGGGCTATCTATCGGCATTGATGGCGTACTCATACATAACGACAAAAAGCTTGCCGCCTCGTTGGCCAGCAACCACGCCGGTGTCCTTTCAGCATTGAAGGAACTTGGCAACAAAGTGAGTGACATTGCAACACAGGAGCTCGCAACAGGGGGTGGCGTTGGTGCCGGATTGACAACGCTGAATCAGCGTGAATCGCGATTGGCGGCGCAGCAACAGGCAATCCGAGCAGCAGAGACCGCCTTGGCGTCTGCAAATGATACAAACACCGATATTGGCAGCGGAGTAGTCATGTCAGCGGCCGCTGCCGGCCCTGCCCCTACGATCCTACCTAGTCAGGCTAAGACGGGTCTGGCAGCCTATCATTCAAACGCCACTGCTGTCTGACACGGTAATTTCTTAAAAGCGGCGATATTAGGTTTCTCTATGGCTCTGGACTCACTCGCTCCAGCCCGTTCTCGCTGATGCTCAGTTGCCGATCTGCTTTCAGTTCCTGGCGGAAGCGCTTTTGCTCTTGTTCGTAAAGCATCTTAATTTCCTCCTGCATAGACTCGCGCTCCTGCTGTAGGTCAATGATTCTTTCGCGCATTGAACGGTACTTTTCCCTGACTTCTTGCAGCTGCGTCAATGCATCTCGTTGGCGTTCGTCGGTCGCTTCGTTGTACTTCTCGCGCAATGCCATTCGTACTTCTAAAAGTTCTCGGCGTTCGTTGCTCAACGCGGCAAGATTTTGGCGCACAGTTTGAAACAGCCCGCGCAGAACTTCCGCTTGTCCTTGTTCTTTAGCCCCGAGTTCCTGTATCGTCATCAGATCTGTTTCTTGCGCACTTTGCCTATTTTGCAAAGCTAGTTCTTTGTCGTTCAGTGCCGCTAGTTGATCCGCAGTTCGGTGCCGCTGCTCGGCGGCGGCGCGTATTCTTGCCTCGTTCAACGCAATATTGGTATCGAAGAGTTCACTCTGGGCAGTGAGAAGTTCTTTGTGCTCCCTGTCGACCACTTCACCAGCTTCACGCACGGCTTTGCGTTCTTTGTTCAGGCTACCGTCTCCGTCCAGCCCAATGGCGTTCTTCGCTTGGATAGCGTCGCGCCGTTGCTGTAGCACCTTTTGTTTTTCCTGTAGCGCTTTGCCTATGTCAGCGTATTGCGAGAGGCGAACCAGCGTTTGACGGCCCTGTTCTTCGCTCTGGACCCTTCTCGCGTCGCTTTCCATCTTATTCTCGTCATCGACCGCTTTGTAAGCCTCTGTGAGTTGCTGCCATTCCAAGCGAAGCGTGTTGACGTTTTCGCGCACTCTTTTCAATTGAACGCGCAAGTTTGCGTTCATACCTTCTGCGAGCTTTTCACGGATCTTCTGACGAGCATCCTGTATCTCATTTTGCAGCCGTTTCAGCGCGGCTTGTCGTGCGCGTAACACCGCAAATTGCGCGTCAGTGTCCCACTGTTGTTCTTGCGCTTCACTCTTCCGTCTTCCTGCGTCTGCCTTGTTCTTCGCGTTTTGCGCGGTCAATACCTCTCGTGATGCAATTAACGCGGCCAGCTTCTCTGCAACGATCTTGCGGCGTTCCTCGCGGCGCTGCTCAATCATTTTTTGAATCTCGGCATGCTTGGTATTGATCAGATCTTCATGCGGACCGGGGCGAAAGAACGCGGGGATGCGCGGCAAGACCTGCGGAATCTGCACGGCATCGTTTGACCCATACCCCGCATGCTCGGGGGTTACATCCGCAAATCCGGCGACGGTCTGTATCGAGGTCTCCCCAGAAAATACCTTGTCGTAAGTCCCGGGTTCACCATCAGCGGAGCCCGGCGGGATGTAGCGCGTTTCATGGTCCGTACCACGGATACCGACGGTGGCTGTTGGCGTACGCACCTGATAAGCTTTGGAGTTATAGCGGCCAATCCAGCCGGTGATCGACCGCATGCTACCGACCAGTAGACTGAATACAGCGTTGTCGTCACTTCCGCCGTCGGCCTTGAGACTGACAATCTTGATGCGGGTGTTCGGGCGCAATGCGATGAAGCCGGTATCTTGCATCGTAACGTGCAATTCGCCGTTTCTTCCAGTGACCAAAGTATCGCCCTCGTGGACCGTCTCGCCTACTGCCGCGCCCCTAGGCTGCATGCCGATTTGAAGGATACGTACGTCACCGGCGATAAGGTCAATTTTGCCAGCGGAAGATTGCGATAGGTCGACGCCACTATGTGTATGCGATTGGGCAAAGGAATCTGTACAGCAATGCACGCAAGCCAACACAAGAAAAAGTCGAACATAGCTCATGGCGCGTGAAGAGTGGTGCGAGTTCAAGTACGACCTGCAATTCTTTGCTAACGTAAAACCTCCAGGCCAAAAAGTCTTACGCAGTCGCCGTGTCTTCATCAAAAACCCAAGGCCAGTACCGCAGAGGGAGCTCCTCTTTAATGCTTTGAGGATATTGTGCGCCCAAACTACTGAGTCAGGCGTCTTTTTGGCCTACGAATCCGGTGAGTGATTCCCTCGCGGGGACCTTAGTCGGCGTGAGGACTTCGGACGCGACCTCTACATTGTTGACCCGTGGGATTCTTGGACCTACTCGTGCGAATGTTTTTCCGCAGCCTTCTCGGCCTCCCTCGGCTTTTTCACTTCGAGTCTCCTTACCTCTGGTCTCTTTACCGGCTTGCCCTGCGGCGCATCGCCCGATCTTGTCGGTGGTTTTGTGACAGGCGCAGGCTTTGCGGGCTTGGACGGCGCCGAAGCGGGATCTCTTAACGTATCGGGCTGTCGAAGTTCCCCACTATTTGCAGGCTTACTGGCGACCCGCTTCGCCCCTGCTGAAGTCGTGGCATTGCCATCGCGACCGGCTGCGATGTCGGTCTTGAACAGCGCATCTGGATTGGTACTCTTGGCTTCTTGCTTACCAATGGTTGGAGATGGTTCCAAGGGTTTTGATGCGGCAGCACTCGGAATCTGTGATGTCGGCGCAGCTGCGGGTACTGCAGAATGCGGCGCAGGCAGAGGTATTGACTGCGGGGAAACTGCACCTTGCGCCGCTGGGGGTTGATGTCCTTGGACCGACGCATGTTGGTGAAGCGCGGCTGGGAGAATATCCGGATGGACCATTTGGGCAGGTGGTAGCACTATCGCCGCACGGCCAGGAACTAGAGCTGGAATAGGCTTTGCAGATGCAGGCTCTGGCGCAAGCGCTCTGACGACCGGAGGCATGGCCGCCGCTAGATGGGATTGTGCTGGAATTGCTGTATTCACGGCCTGCCCACTGGCAGTGGCGGAGGCCGGCGCGACGATATTGACATTAGTTACATTGGTCACGTTGTTGATCGTCGTCACCGTATTGTTATTCACAATATTGACACGCATGCCCGTGCGGATTATTGGCGGCGCACCCGTGACGACCGCGGGTGCCGTGCCAATCGGCGCTGGAACGATGAGGCCCGCATACGATCCGGGAGGCGCAGGAACGAAGACACCCTCCGGACCCATGGGACGGGGCCCGGCTAGTATGCCAGCAGCAACGACACCAAAAGCAATATTCAGATTCAAAGACGGTGCCACAAACGACACGCCGGGTGCAGCCCAGAACCCGTTGACAAATATAACGCTGCCGGCGCGATGCTCATAGTAGGGGTTGACCCAGGCGTAGTCCGGGCGCGGTGGAGCGATCCAGCGCCCGCGGGCCCAAACCCAATTTCCCTCCCACACCCAGTAGCCACCCGTCCAAACGGCCCCAAAGTAAGGCAACGGTGGGGGAACTTCAACCAACATGGGTGGTGGCGCCCAGGCTATGCGGATGGGAGGAGGCTGGTACAGAGGCGGCTCAACAAAGATGCTGACCACAGGCAGTGGCGCCGGAATGCGATAGACCTCCGGCGATGGCGGAGGAGGCGGTGCCTGGACATATACAACGCGTGGGGGCGGTTGCACCGCGCAGCCGGTCAATAGCATGACTGCTATGAAGATTATTTTTTTCAATGTTGTCTCCGGGCAATAGAAGCGCAGCGGGTTGCGCAGATCCGACGCCGCACAGTCCGCCGCATGAGCAAGATGCGAAGCTAGGGCTATTTGCCGATCTGCCCGCTAACTTTGTTTTCTTGTTGATTCAAGGTCTTTTGCTCTTGCTTTGTGATGTGGCCGCCATTCTGAGAAGCCATGTCCCGCTCTTCTTGGCGGATTTGACGGTCTTCCTTGTGTAGTGCGGCAGCCTGAGTCTTAGTGATCTCACCGGACTTCACTTCGTTGTTGATACGTTTGTTTTGATGGGCCAATCGCTTGTTGACCTGCTCTCGCCTTGGATGGTTTTTTTGCCACTGCGTGTCTTTTTGTTCCGCCGTCGCGGCTTGCGCGAAGCTGGACAGGGCCGTGGCGGTAAGAAGCGAGGCAACGACAAGCGATTTTTTCATGATTCTGAAGCTCCTGTTGTGGCTGCGGGTACCATTTCCCGCAGTCCTGAGCGTCTAACGTAGGACCACTATTGACGTTGACCTCGGCAGTGTGAATCGTTGGTAAAGTTGCAAGGGATTGTGTGTGGAACGAGGCAAGACGTTGGCCTGAAAAATTCGCCGGTTAGGCCAGACATCCGCAGTGAAAAAGGCCCACCGTTTCGCTGGCGATCCGGCCCGTAGCTGATATCGAGTTCAACGGGGTTTCATCTAAGTACCAATGCACTCACTCTGCCACCAAAAAGAGTTTGGCTTTCGTACTGAGTAAATTTTTGGGGGCCGGCGGTGCTGCAGGAAAACCCGAAATTCGATTGGTCGGTCATCAAGGATCTAGTCCCTGGAAGAGGGCATCGCGCAGTCGAAAAGAGCCGGGGGGAACCCTGCAGTCATCGGCGGCATAAATTGAGGAGACCGCCTACTGAACACGCACCAGTCGAAGTGCCTCAACACTCTGTCATTTTGTAACGCGAAAACCCGATTGCCGGCAGCGGCCTCATGCAGGCAAGAAGTTTGCAATTGCACCGTCCCGGCCGCAGACCCTGTTGCAACAGTTAAATTCTGCGGCCGGGACCTCTGCTTACCGCGCAAATGGGCGCAGGAGCACCCTTGCGGATGAAAGTTCTGGCAGCTTACTTGCTGCAAGCTTTGCCATGGTCGGCGTGGCTTCCCTTAGCCTTTGCATCAGCTTCCGTCATGTATTCGCCGACTTTAGTCTTGCCATAGAACTTAGTTCCTTCGCAGTGATACACCTTGGATTTGGTGTTCACCCACACT
>JANXVI010000438.1 GCA_025351745.1 Rhodoferax sp. | reverse complement strand
GGCGATGCGAACCTGTGGGTGCGCAAGAGCCTGACGATCAGCATTGCAGGATCGGGTGACGTGCGCTATTACGGCGAAGGCACATTGCGTGATTCGTCCATCATGGGTTCCGGTCGCGTCAAGCAAATGGGCTCAGCGCCCCCGGTCTAAACCAAGGCAACGGCCGCGCCCAGACCACGGGCGGTTAGATCGTTCCGCGCAACATGGCCAGCAGACGCCCCAACACCGCGTCTCCACCCGCGCGCAGGCCGTTGTGCTCGTACTCGTTGGTGATCCACAGCCTGATGTTGGGCACCACGGCCGCCGTTTCTTCCGAGAACTCGCGGTGCACGTACATGTCGTCGTAGTACACGGCGGCGGCTACGGGTACGGTGTTGCGCTTCAAGCGCTCCGCGTCGTAGAGCTGGGGCCATGCCGTTGTGGCCGCGAGGATGTTTGCCGCCTCCTTCAGTGGGCGCAGTTGCGTGTAGGCATCCAGCATCCACGGGTAGACCATCTCCCCGGTAAACAGTACCGGTGCAGCACCATCCAATGCAAACTCGGGGAACTCCGCCAGCAGGCGCTGCGCAGACCAGTTGCTGGCATCGCCCTGCGTATAACAAGCCTCGTGCAGCAGCGTGTAGATCGGGTTGGTGTCGAAATTCTGCATCTGCTCCAGATGGAACAAGAAGTTCCAGTTCAGCACTGCCTGGCCTGAAGCATCGTTCACAAAGGCTTCTTCCAGCAGGTAGTGCACCGCCTCAAAACCCCCGCTCATGCCCAATTGCAAACCCAGCTGCAAAAAACGCTGCACGGTCAGATCGCCACCACCCGGCAACTGCACGGCATGCTGGCGCAGATGGTCCACGATTCTGCGAACCAGCGCCACGTCGCCAGGGTAGCGCTGGTAGTACAGCCGGTTTTTGCCCACCACGCGGCGGTAGGTCGCGCGGTACACGTCATCCGTCGCGCGCGTCAGCGATGGAAGGCCGCCGGTGATCATCACCTCCTTCAAACCCTCCGGTGATGCGCTCAGATACCGCATCGCACAAAAACCACCGTAGCTCTGGCCCAGAATGCTCCACGGTTTCGCGCCTATCAGTTGTTGGCGGATTGCCTCGGCATCGCGCACGATGTTGTCGGCCCTGAAATGCATCAGGTAGTCAGCCTGCGCCTGTGCGTTGGCGAAGCCCGCGATGGTTTGCGCGGTGATTGGCGTGGAGCGCCCAGTGCCGCGCTGGTCCAGCAGCAGCACCCGGAAGTCTTGCAGTGCCCGCATGATCCAACCGCTGTCGGCCGTGGGCCTGGGCGCACCTGAGCCCGGACCTCCCTGCAAATAGACCAGGTAAGGCAAATCCGCGTCTTCCTTGCCGGGTGCGACCACCTCGCGTGCATACACACTTATCGTTCGTCCGGGCTCGTTGTAGTTCAGTGGAAGCTGAAACACATGGTCGCGCATGACCATGCCCGGAATGCAAAGCATGGTTTTTGTCACGGTACAGCTGTCTCGCGGTCGCTTCAGTGGCCCGAGATTTCGCGGAAGAAGGCTTCTGATGATGGCTTGCGTTGCAGGAAATCTTCCACCAATGCAGATGGAGCGTGTTCACCGCCGCGCTCCAAAATCAAGGTGCGGTACCGCGCTCCCATCTTGGTGTCCATCACATTGGTGCCAAAGGCGGCGCGCATGTCCAGCGCCAGCACTTCCGACCACATATAGCCGTAGTAGCCGGCCTGGTAGCCGCCCATGATGTGGCCAAAATTGGCCGGTACCATGGTACCGGGCTCGAAGCCCAACGGAGTCTTGCCTTCCAGTTCTGCCCAGGTTTGCATGGGGTCCACCAGAGTGGGTGTATGCAAAGCCATGTCCCACGCCGCATACAGGCGTTGGCGGGCATATTGAAGGCCTTTGCCGAAAGCGCGCGAGGCATTCATGCGTTCGATCAGCTTGGGGTCAATCGGCTTGCACGTGGGGCAGACTTGTGCGAACAAGGCCAAGGCCTCGGGGCGGCGCGACCACTCTTCGTACATCTGCGAGGGCGCCTCAACGAAATCGCGCTTGACACCAGTTCCCGCGTTCAGCACATAACGTGTTTTCGACAGCACGCCGTGCATGATGTGGCCGAATTCGTGGAACAAAGTTTCGAGCTCACGTTGGTCAAAACCCTCGCGGTTGAAGTTGGTCACCAGCACCGACACCGGTGTGCGGCCCGCCACCATGGAAACGCCGCGCACCGGGAAGGCTGCTGCGTGCTTGTACTTGCCGTCGCGTGGGAATAAATCCAGGTAGAAGCTGGACAGGTATTTGCCGCCGGCCGTGTCAAACACGTCGTAGCCGCGCACATCGCTCTGCCACACCGGCAAGGTCTTGTTTTCCTTGAACTGCACGCCGTACAGCGTGCTGGTGACCTGCATCATCCAGGCGATGGTTGGGTCAGTAGGGAACTGCCCGCGAACTTCATTCTGGTCCACGCTGTAGCGCAGCTTCTTCAGGCGTTGCTGGTAGAAGGACACGTCCCAGCGCTTGAGCACTGCATCCTTGTCGCCGGTGGATGCCACTTTCTCGACCCGCAATTCATCCAGTTCTTTGCGCTCCAGCGCCTCCACCTTGCCCTGCACTTCTTCCAGGAAGCGGGTCACGGCCACGGCTTTGCCAGCCATCCTGCGCTTGATCGTCCAATCGGCGAAACTGGTGTCACCCATCAACTGCGCCAACTCCAGCCGAAGCGTGACAGCCTCCTTTAACAATCCCAGGTTTTCCTGGCCGCCGCGTTGCTGGAAGGCGGTCCAGAACTCCTTGCGGGTGGCCTCCACCTGCACGTTGTTCATGATGGCGTCGTATTCGGGGTAGTCCAGGCCGAACAGGTAGTTGCCCTGAGCATCCTTGGCGCGGTTGGACAGCGCGCTGGGCAACACGCCTTGCAGTGCGGCTTCAGAAAACGCCAGCTTGGTTTTGGTATCGCGCACATTGCGGGCAAAGTCTTGGGACAACTGGTCCAGCCGCTCGAAGATGGCCTTGGCCGATCGCGCTTGGCAGCGAGCAGGCTGACGCCACGCTCTTCAAAGTCATCCAGAATGCTTTGGCGCGCCATGGTGTCCACGGCGTCGGTGGTCTTCAAGACCTTGACGCGCTGGAACAAGGCTTCGCTCTGCAGGTATTCGTTGGGCAATGCCGACAGCAACAGATCACATGCTTCGGCCGCTTTGCGCACCTCGGCGTCCGGGCTGGTCTCAGACAGCAAGCCTATGGGCCCGCCAACGTCTTGCAGGCCCATGTCGAGAGCATTCCAAGCATGCAACACGGTTTTAACGTTCACGCGCGCCAAGGGCAATGTTTTGATCTGTTCAACCCGGGCACGGGCTTGCGCAATGCTTTGCTCGCACAGCTTGGGAATCGCCGCCGCCGTGGGCTGCGCGATGGTGCCGCGCGCTGTTTGCGCAGAGGCAACCATCACAGCCGGAGAGAAAACACATACGGCAAGGGCCGCAAGCACCGTGGTTTGAAGCTTCATGGCAATCCTGAAATCGGGTTGAAAAAGGAATTGGCCGGACAGGTCCGGCAGGGCCGAGACCGCCTTCTGGGCGGGTGGGCTGCGGGATTATAGGCAGCTAACTCTAACGCCGGTTCAGGATCGACGCAGGGCGTCTACCCAGTCGGCAATGGCATCGAGGTTGACCCGATCGTCAGCGTGGACCAAGTAGCACTCCAGGTCAGCCAGCGCCTGTTCAATATGGCCCAATTCAGCATGGGCCAAACCCCGGTCGCGGTACTCGGGCCAGGACTG
>JANXVI010000213.1 GCA_025351745.1 Rhodoferax sp. | reverse complement strand
CGGTGGCAGGCCTGACCTTGCTCGCCTGCGCGCCGTTTTTTACCAGCAACCCCTACTACATCCACATGATCGGCACGATCATGATTTACGCCATCCTGCTGTTTGGCCTGGACATCGTCGTGGGTTATACCGGCCAGGTGTCGCTGGGCCATGCCGGGCTGTTTGGTGTGGGTTCGTACACGGCCGGTGTGCTGTTCCTCAAGCTGGGTGCGCCGCTGTGGCTCATCATTCCTTCTAGCATTGCAGTGACGGCCGGGTTTGGTGCGCTGCTGGCCCTGCCGGCCTTGCGCGTGTCCGGCCCCTATCTGGCCATGGTGACATTGGCCTTTGGCACCATCATCCAGATCCTGATCAATGAGATGGATTTCCTGACCGAAGGGCCGCTTGGCATCAAGATACCCAAACCGTCCATCGCCGGCATGCAGCTCAACGAAAACGGCTTTTACTGGCTGGTGTTTGCGCTGATGGTGTTGTCGCTGGTGGTGGCAGACCGCATTTTGCGCTCGCAACTCGGCCGCGCCTTTGAGGCGCTGCGCGGCAGCCCGGTGGCGTCGGATTGCATGGGCGTATCGGTCTACCGCTACAAGGTGTATGCCTTTGTCATCAGTGCCGGTTATGCGGGCCTGGCGGGTTGCCTGTATGCGTATTCCGAGCAATACATTTCGCCCAACACCTACAACTTCGAGCTGACGGTGATGTTCTTGCTCGCCGTCATCATGGGTGGGCGCAAGACGCGCACCGGCGCCCTGCTGGGTGCGGCCATCATCGTGATCCTGCCCAAGCTGCTGGATGATCTGGAGCTGTTTCGCATCGTGGCGTCCACACTGGCCGTACTGATGCTGGTGGGTGGCGCCATCGCTATCGCTCGGAAAATGACGACGCCCAAGGCCATGGCTGTGCCGGTGGTCGGCACCATTGCACTGGCCGGTTTCTCGTTCTGGTTGCAGTCCATCACCGATTGGCGGCTCAGCATTTTTGGCCTGATGATTCTGTTTGTCGTCTATTACTTGCAGGACGGTATCGTGGGCTTTGCGCGCAGCCTGTTCATGCGCAAGGGCTACAACGCTGCAGACAGCGCGGTCCGTGCTGCCGACCCCAGCAAGGATTCCATCATGGTAGCCGCGAACACCGGCCATGTGGCAGCTGGCCACGACCTGCTGGTGGCCAAGGGCGTGCTGATGCAATTCGGTGGCCTCAAGGCTATCAACCAGGTCGACCTGCAGGTCAAACGCGGCACCATTCACGGACTGATCGGCCCCAACGGCTCGGGCAAGAGCACGATGATGAATGTGCTGACCGGCATCTATGTGCCGACCGCGGGCAGTGTGGATTTTGCCGGGCGTTCGGTGGTGGGGCGCACGTCGTCCGACATTGCGCTGTCGGGCATTGCACGTACCTTCCAGAATGTGCAGCTATTTGGCGAGATGACGGCGCTGCAAAACATCCAGGTGGGCCTGCACCATACGTTTGCGAGCAACATCGTGGATGTGTCGCTGCACACACCGCGTTACCGGCGCGAGGAGAGTGCGTCGGTGCAACGCGGCCTGGGCTTGATTGATTTTGTAGGCCTGACCGGTCTGGCCCATGAAGAAGCGCGCAACCTGCCGTATGGCAAACAGCGCTTACTCGAAATTGCACGCGCCCTGGCGCTGGACCCGCAGCTGTTGTTGCTGGACGAGCCCGCCGCGGGCCTGACCGCACCCGACATCAAGGAGCTGGTCACCATCATCCGCAAGATTCGGGACCATGGCATCACCGTGATCCTGATCGAGCACCACATGGACGTGGTCATGGCCATCTGCGATTCGGTTTCGGTGCTGGACTTTGGACAGAAGATTGCCGAAGGCAAGCCGGCCGAGGTGCAGGCGAATGAAAAAGTCATCGAGGCTTACCTCGGCGGCACAGCGGCTTAACCAAGGCGCGGGACACACACACCATGTTGCAAATCAAGAATCTCGAAGCCGGCTACGGCAAAGTGCAGGTGCTGCACGGCATTTCGATGGACATCCCCAAGGGGAAAGTCGTCACGCTGATCGGCTCCAACGGCGCGGGCAAGACCACGACGATGCGTGCTGTGTCCGGCATGATCAAACCCACCGCGGGCGAGATCAGTCTGCACGGCAAGCGCATCGACGGGCTGGAGTCGTATGCGATTGCCAAGCAGGGCCTGGCGCATTCACCCGAGGGCCGCCGCGTGTTTGCCACGATGACGGTGACCGACAACCTGATCTTGGGCGCCTTCCCGCGCCTCACTGGCAGCCGCCCCAAGGGTGATGTGCCGGGCGATCTGGAACGGGCGATGGAGCTGTTCCCCCGCCTCAAGGAGCGGCGCAACCAATTGGCTGGCACGCTGTCGGGGGGCGAGCAGCAGATGCTGGCCATGGCGCGCGCCGTCATGCTTAACCCCGAGATCGTGTTGCTGGACGAGCCCTCAATGGGCTTGGCGCCGATTTTGGTAGAAGAGGTTTTTCGCATCATCAGCGACCTCAAATCGCGTGGCGTGACGATGCTACTTGTCGAGCAATTTGCGGCCGCTGCGTTGAAAGTGGCCGACTACGGCTACGTGCTGGAGAATGGTCGCATCTCCGTGCACGGCGAGGCCAGCAAGCTGCGCGATGACCCGGCGGTGAAGGCGGCGTATCTCGGCGGTGGGCACTGAGCGTTGGTGGTGAAATGGGCATATAGCCCTTGTGGAATATGACAAGATAGCTATTAAAATAGTAGCACATGTCCGCGCCACCTCTTTTTCACCCCAAGACCATTACCGCGTCGCAGCAACAATTGGACCTGCAAACCAGCCGTGATCTGTCGATCATTGTGAACGCCAACGCAGGGGCGGCAAAAACCACCAGCCTGGCACTCAAGGTCGCCGAAACGCTGGAGCTGCAGCGTCAGAAAACTGGGCACTACAGCCCCAACAAGATCCTGATACTGACCTACACCGATGTCGCGGGGCTGGCGTTTCGGCGGGCGCTGGAGACGGTGGGCGTCTCGGTCCAGCTCACCCAGGAACTCTGGATCACTACCTTTGATGACTTCGCGCTGTACATGCTCCAGGACCTGGAGGGTGGCCGTGCCAAGCTGGCAACTTCGCCAGAAGCGCTCAAGGATGCCATCGCGCAATGCATGCAAGAAGTGCGTGTGCGCGCCGAACAGCGGGGCGACAACCACGTCCAACTCCCCAACCATGAGGGCAGCGGCTTTTACGAACACTTCATCCACCAAAGTCTGCGCATCAAAGGCAAGCTGGTGTTGCCCCAGGCGCGCTGGCTCGGGGAGAACATCGACACCCAGCTTGCCGATAACACGGCAGAGGATTACACGGTCCTGAAAGTGCTGGAGCGCTTTGAGCATCTGCGCAGGCCCTCTGAAGAAGAGCCGCCATTGTTCCGTTCTGCGGGTGATGCCACCTACGATTTGGCCAGCACGGTGGGCGACGTGTCGGTGGCCATGCCGCAGAACCTGTTCTCCCGCTGGCCCGGAGGTCTGCATTTGCTGTGTGTGGATGAGTTCCACGACATGAACGAAGCCATGTTTACCGTGCTGCGGCGTTTGCTGGAGAGCAATGCGCAGGCCGTCTTTTGCGGGGTAGGCGACCCGGACCAGGTGCTACACCAAAAGGCAGGCGCCGAGCCCAAGTTCATGGACCCCGCACACTTTGCACAACAGACCGGCCGCCCGGCCACGCGCATGCCTTTGGACGGTTCGTACCGGTTTTCGGCAAGCCTTGCCGAATTGGTGGGCAACTTGGCGTCCAAATCCTACGCGTCGCTTGCCAAACATGAGACGCACGTGATCCCCTTCTTCTACGCCGCGCCGCTGGAGTGCGCGCAGAAAATTGTGGAAGACGCTGTGGCCTGGCAACGCCAGGGGCGGCCGATGGGCCAGTTCGGTGTCTTGCTGCGCCACCCGCACCAGTCGGTGTTGATTGAAAACTTTTTGCTGGAGCAGGGCATCTCCTACCGCACTTATCCGTTTCCGACCTATTTGCACCGCCCGGAGGTGTTGCTGGTTCGGGCGCTGCTGGCGGTAGCCCGCCCGGAGTTTGAGCTTGTCACCAGCCGCAACGCCCGCAACCGCATGGTGCAAGCCTTGGTGGATCTTGCGGGAGTGCAGCTCGATTTTGCCGAGAGTGAGTCAGAGTCACAGGAAGACCGCCTTCGCTTCGCCGTTAAAGAGATCGTTCACGACCAGACCCTGCTGGCCACTTTCCTCAAAAGGCAAGTCATTGCGAAGGCCGAGCCCGGCATTCGCCGCCGGCTGGAGGCTGCCATGGCTGTGGTGGCTGCGTGGCAGGGGGACGATGCCATGTTAGGTGAAATGCTCCATGCGCTGGACATGCCCGGCCTGGCCGCGCGGCGGTGGGTGGAACGCCAACGCTGTGCTGATGCTGTGGCGCACCTGGAAGGTTTGCAGCAGGCTGCCCAGATCTTCGACAGCGCCGCCCATTTCTTTCGCCACATCAATGCGCTGGAGCTGTCTTACGAGAAGCTGGGCGATGCCAAAGCGGGCAAAAACTGCCTGGTGCTGTGCGATATCGCCAGCGTCAAGGGCCTGGAGTTTGAGAAGGTGACCATTCCGTTTATCGCGCGGGGAGAGTTCCCGGCGGATGACGGTGGCACGATGGATGATGAGCGCAACCTGATGTATGTGGGCATGACACGCTGCAGCCGCTCACTGACGCTGATGTTCAGCCAGCGGCAGCCCAGCGCCTTTGAGGAAGCGATGCTGGTTCGATGAAGCACCTACATTGCAGGTTCTGCTGAATAAATATGGCCGTAGCCCTCGTGGAATATGCTCAAATTGCTACTAATTGTGTAGCAATGTTCCTCCTTGGCGCTGCAACCCATGGCCGACGATACTGTGCGCGTAGGGCTGAAAATGACCGGCCGTTGAACGTTTTGTTTTTTTGCTACCGGGTACTGATTTATGCACTTCATCATTGTGGGCGCTGGTGCCATTGGCTGTTATGTGGGTGCGCGTCTTGCGGCCGCGGGGCAGCAAGTGAGCTTGGTCGGCAGACCCGGCATTTTGGGCGAGATCGCCCTGCATGGCCTGACGGTCTCTGACATGGATGGCTTCAGCGCCAACGTGCCGGCCGACCGCTTACGCCTTGCCGTTTCCGTGGCTGACGTGGACCGCAGTGGAACGCCCGTCGTGCTGCTATGCGTGAAGGGCGGCGCCACGGCCCAGGCGGCAGCAGAGATAGGCGCGGCATTTGGTGCGGGCACGACGGTCATCTCTTTGCAAAACGGGGTCGATAACGTGCAACGCATCCGCGCTGCAGCACCGCATCTGGAAGTGGTGGCCGGCATGGTGCCCTACAACGTGGTGTTGACCAGCGCGGCCAAGGTGCACCGCGCAACGACCGGGCATTTGCAGATTGGCGCATCGGCCGTCAGTGCGCAAGTGGCCGCGTGCTGTGATGCTGCAGGACTGCCGATGGTGGTCGTGCCCGACATGCAGGCCGTGCAATGGGGCAAGCTGTTGCTGAACCTGAACAACCCGGTCAATGCGCTGTCGGATCTGCCGCTGCGCGAGGAGCTGATGGACCGCGACTACCGCCTGGTGCTGGCCGCGCTGCAGGCCGAGGCCTTGCGCGCCATGGACGCAGCAGGCATTGCGCCGGCCAAGGTTGCCGCCGCGCCGCCGCGCCTGTTGCCCACAATCCTGCGCCTGCCCGACTGGATGTTCAAGGTGGTAGCGGCACGCATGCTGCGCATAGACCCGTCGGCCCGATCATCCATGTGGGACGATTTGCAAAAAGGCCGCACCACCGAGATCGATGACTTGTGCGGCGCCGTCACTCGGTTGGCGCAGCAGCATGGCACTGTGGCACCCATCAATGCCAAGTTGCAGAATATGGTGCAGGCCCACGGCGCGGGCGACCGGGTCAGCGGCAGAGAGATGCGCCGTTTGCTATCGGTCTAGCGCCCAGTCGGGTACCCAGACCCGCATCACAAAATTCAAACCCGGTAGACCTTGACCGGCCGTGTTGCCACCGGGAAGCCCGCCGCGCCCAGCGTGTCGGCGATGGCCTTGTTGGTGTCAAAGTACACCTGCCAGTAGTGGTTGGTGTGGCAGTAGGGGCGCACGGCCAGCTTGGGACCGAATTCATTGAATTCCAAAATCTCCACATCCACAGCCGGTGATTTGGTAGTGTTGGCCACCTTGGCCACCGATTCTTTCAGCAGCGCAATGGCCTTGTGCACGTCAGCACTGCCAGCCAGTTGCGCAACCAGCTCGACGCGGCGGTGCGGGTTGGCCGAGAAGTTTTTGATATCGCCCGCCATGATCTTGCCATTGCCCACCATGGTCTTCACGTTGTCGGGCGTGGTGATGGTGGTGCCAAACAAACCCTGCTCCAGCACCGTGCCCTCAATGTCGGCCACCCCCACATAGTCGCCCACCTGGTAGGGGCGCAGCACCAGCAAGAAGATGCTCGATGCAAAGTTGCCTAGCAGTCCGCTCCACGCGGCGCCAATGGCCACTCCAGCCCCGGCCACCAGCGCGGCAAACGACGTGGTTTCAACCCCAAAGTAGCCGAGGATGGCGACCACCAGAACGATGTTCAATGCCACGGTAATATAGCTCACCAGGTAGCGTTGTACCGTCGGGTCCAGCTTCTGTCGGGTCATGGCGGCGCTTACCAGGCGGCTGACCCTGTGGATGAGCCAGCGACCAACAACGAATACGGCAATGGCGCCCAGTGCCTTGAGGCCAAACGCGACCAAGGCAAGTCAGACATGCTGAGTGAGCGCGACAACGGTGAATGGTTGCTGCTGTTGGGTGAAGGCTCTTTGCGAATGGCCTCGTATACAGTAGCCCAATTGTTTGGAGACTGTTTGGAGACCAACAGAATGATGGGTAGTCAGTATAAGTTGCGCCCAACGGACCCCGCGCGGGGCATTGACCTGGTGCGCATTGGCGTGGCGCTGATCATCTTGATGCACCCTTTGCACGGGTTTTCCATGCGCAGGATATTCCGCGTTTTGGCGGGTTCCTCAGTTCACTGGGCTACCCGGTTGGCCTGCAACTGGCGTGGGCGGTGCTGCTGGTTCAAACGGCCAGCAGCATCGCTTTGATCGCCAACCGCTGGGTGGTGCCAGGTTGTATCGGGCACATTGTGGTTGTCTGCTTCGGCTTGGTACATTTCCACTGGCCTAACGGCTGGTTTGTGGTTGGCGGCGGTGCAGGTGGCATGGAGTGGGGGTGCATCCTGCTGGTTTGTTTGGTGGGCGTGTTGTGGGCGTACTGTCTCGCCCCCTTGTGCCAGTGGCCCCAGTAGCTGGGCCTGCGTGTCGGAGAGAGGCATCAAGACCACGCGCGGTGTTTCGCCAGGAGCGTCAAGCGTGCGTATCGCAACCAACAAATATCCACGCTCTTCGATGAGGCTGATCCGATCCACTACCTTGGGGTCAGAGCCCTGATTGGTGATCGTGTATTCGCCCAGGCGCTTGCGCCAGGCACCTAGATCTTGTTGTGGCGCAATGCGCTGGCCCACCAACATTTCTTGCGTTCCAATGCGGGCAAACAACAGGTCGCGCCCATCTTGTGTGCGGCGGCTCAATCCCACCCGATACGCTGTGGGTGAACCTGGAGCGGGAGACCTTTAAGTCCATCCTGCACAACTTGGTGGGCAACGCCATTCGTTACGTGGAGCCGGGAAGTAAGATCGTGGTGAGCCTGGCACCACAGGGCGAACAACTGCTATTCGCGGTTGCCGACAATGGTCCTGGTATCCAGCCCGACAGAAGGGAACTGGTATTTGAGCGTTTTCATCGGGGCGGAGATCATAGTACATCTGGCGCAGGTTCGGGGTTTGCAGTCGTCAAACAGGCATGCGCCCGATTGGGTGGAAGCGTGTATGTCGAGGAAGGCCCGGACGGTCGAGGATGCCGGTTCGTTGTGCAACTTGCTGCACCGGCCCTGCACCAACCAATCAATTGTGGAGTGAGTTAAAGAGACATGACATACCCAAGCGCAACCAGCGATCCAACACTTTCGCGCCTCATATACGGATGCATGGGCCTAGGCGGCGGATGGAACCATGACCCACTGCGGACCGAAGATGTTGCGAAGGCCCGGGCCGCCGTCGAAGCCGCGCTGGAGATCGGCATTGAGCTGTTTGACCACGCCAACATCTACACCCTGGGCAAGGCCGAGCAATGCTTTGGCGAGCTGTTTAAGCAGCAGCCCGGCCTGCGCCAGCGGATGCGTTTGCAGACCAAGTGCGGCATACGCTTTGCCGATGCGGACGGCCCCAAGCGCTACGACCTGTCGGCCGCGCACATTGTCGAAGCGGTACACGCAAGCCTGCGCCGCCTGCACACGGATTACATCGATGTGCTGATGCTGCACCGGCCTGACCCGCTGATGGAGCCTGACGAGGTCAACAATGCGTGGCGTCTGTTGTTTGGTGCAGGCAAGGTGCGGCAATTGGGCGTATCCAATATGCACGCGGGCCAGTTGCGCCCACTCGTTGCCAGGCTGGAAACGCCGCTTGTCGCCAACCAACTGGAAATGAGTTTGCTCAAGACTGCGTGGCTGGATGCCGACACCTGCTTCAACGACGCGCAGGCTCAGCAGTCGTTGGTCTGGGGCGATACGTTGGCCTATTGCCAGAGCCAGAACATTGCGCTGCAGGCCTGGGGAGCGCTGGCCCGAGGCTGGTACAGCGGCGGCGCGCCAGACGATGCGCCCGCGCCTGTGATGGCCACGTCGCAACTGGTGCGCGAGCTGGCGCACCTGCACGCGGTAGCGCCCGAGAGCATTGTGTTGGCCTGGTTGCTCAAACACCCGGCGCGCATAGAGCCCGTCATCGGCACGGCCAACCCGGCACGCATCCGCGCCTGCGGTGATGCGGGTCGCGTGGTGTTGACGCGCGGGCAGTGGTATGCGCTGTACCAGAGCGCGCGGGGGCGTGATCTGCCGTAGTCGCGGCGCACAGACAGTGCCGCCAAAATGTACTCTCTCCCTATGCTAGACACCACCCGCATCAAGGCCATCACGCTGGACCTGGACGACACGCTATGGCCCATATGGCCGACCATCCAGCGGGCAGAACAGGCGTTGGCGGCGTGGTTGATGCTACATGCGCCCGGAGCCGCAGCTGTGTTCGCAGACAAACGCGCCCGCTTGGCGGTCCGTGAGCACGTCATGCAAACCCAGCCGCAACTGGGGCATGACCTGAGCGCTATCCGCCGCGAATCCATCCGCATCGCGCTGCACCGCGCGCAAGAGGACACCGGCCTTGCTGAGCCCGCGTTCGACATCTTCTTTGCCGAGCGTCTGCGCGTGGAGCTGTACGACGATGTGCTACCCGCACTCAAAGCCTTGTCTGCGCGCTTTCCATTGATTGCAGTGTCCAACGGCAATGCGCATGTGGGCCGTGTAGGGCTGGGGCACTTCTTCGCGCACAGCCTCAGCGCCAGTGAATTTGGTGTGGCCAAGCCGGATGCACGCATCTTTCACGCGGCGGCAGGCAAAGTGGGTGTTGCGGCAGAGTCCGTGTTGCACGTGGGTGACGACGCCGCGTTGGATGTACTGGGCGCCTTGGGCGCAGGCATGCAGACGGTTTGGGTGAACCGCGGGCAGCATGCGTGGAGCCATGCCGAGCAACCGCACCATACGGTGCAGAATTTGACTGAGTTGGTCGCCTTGCTGGCCGAATGACGCAGCAGTCGTTGTGGTAGACGGACCAACGCCATTCACTTGTGAAAACGATTGGGTTTTCGCTACCAGCGCTACTGCGCCTGCCCTACGCGCGCGCAGTTACAGGGACCGCGCGCGATTGGGATAGTGCCGAATGCAAGGTGGGTGACCGTGCAGACACCTTGCCCCACTGCTTGCGATATCGCTTGTTGTCGGGTTGCGCATGCGTCCTCGGCCGGTGCAGCCAGCACGCAGCGTGCTAGACCTTGGCCAGTAGCGGCATCCATAAAAACAGCGTGGCGCCGACGGTGCCAATAGCCATCAACAGTGTGGACGCCAGCAAGGCGCCTGACGTCGAGAAGCGCAACCGTGGACTGCCGGAAGCCTTTGCCCACAGATAAAGTTCCAGTACAGCCAGCGGCACCAGATAGCAGCCAAAGGCAATGAAGCGGTCGAACGCTCCGTCCATGTTTTTGGTGATGCCCACCGGCGCATGGTTGATCAAAATCCAGCCAAAGTAGCCTAGCCGCATGAACCAGACCCCGCTCGCCACCACGAACGTGCGCAGCGCCCAACGGCGGTGGGCGGCGATGTTGCGCGCACGCGCCGTGCGCCAGGCCAGCACCGCAAACACGATAATCAACACGGCGTCGCCGCTGATCGCTAACGCACTGATGAGGTTGCGGCTGGTGCCGCGCACCCACGTCAGGTAGAGCCCGCCGATGCTGGCAGCCAATACTGCCAGCATGAAAACACGTCCGTTCCACCGGTGCAAGGCCAGCGCTCGGGCCCGGATCTGCGGGATCAATTGCAACACGCCGGCAAAGGCGACGATGGCGGCCAAAACCATGTGCGCGGCAAAGGCCCAGTTGCCCGCCGTGTCGCCAGGCAGAAAGCCCTTGATCAATGCCTTATTCTTCGCCCAGTCCTCAAAGTTGCCTTGCAGCGTGGATGCGCCGTAAAAGCCGGCAATGAAATATGCGAACACCCACTGCCCGATTAAGGTAATGCCCAACCAGAGGGCGGCCATGCGGGATAGTGCGACGTTACCAGCGGGCTTGCCTGCGATTGCCAAAGTTGAAGTCACGCGTGTCCTTGGGTGTTGTATGCTGGCCCAGCTTATCCAGGGCCCGTCCCTATGAACATGACGCCAAATAACAAAAGCATGACCTTCGGTTGCAGCGATGCGTGAGCTGACCGTAGGGGCTGGTTTTGTACGCGGGCTGATGCGGCTGGCCGTCTCCATGGGCGCGGGCGAGCAGGAAATGTCACAGCGTGCAGATATCCAGCCCCCCGATTTGCTGGACCAGGACAAGCGAATCCCTTTTCGCAAGTATGTGGCGCTGATGCACGCTGCGAAGCTGGCATGCAAAGACCCTGCGTTGGGCCTGCACTTTGGCGAGGCGGTCGATGTGTCCGAGATCTCCATTGTTGGTCTGCTGGGGCGCGCCAGCGAGACCATGGTAGATGCCTTTGCGCAGCTCAAGCGCTACGCGTGCCTGATTGTGGAAGTGGAGGTCGATGGCGCCACAGCCGACGACCGCTTTGCCTTCAGTCCAGAGGGTGACGGCATCTGGCTGGTCGATACGCGCAAGAACCCCAATGACTTTCACGAGCTGACTGAATCAGCCTTTGCCCACATCGTTTGCAGCACCCGCCATTTGGGTGATACGCCGTTTGTCAAAGCTGTGCAGGTGACCCACGCTGACCCTGGCTACCGCGCTGAATACGAGCGCATCTTCCAGGCGCCAGTAAGCTTTGACTGCACCCGCAATGCGCTGCGGCTGGACCCGGCCTGGTTGGCCAAGCGCTTCTCCAACGAGCCGCGCTACGTGTTTGGCATCCTGAGCGCGCATGCCCAGGCGCTACTCACCAGTCTGGAAAATGCGCACACGACGCGCGGGAATGTTGAAAGTCTGATGATGCCCATACTGCACACCGGAAACGTCAGCGTGGATCTCGTTGCCGGCAAAATGGGCGTGAGCCGCCAGACCCTGTTTCGACGCCTCAAAGCGGAGGGCGTCACCTTCCAGCAGGTGCTGGACGCTTTGCGCCACAGGTTGGCGGTGCACTACCTGGGTGGCAAAAAGGTGTCGGTGAACGAGACCGCATACCTGGTGGGATTTTCTGACCCGGCGTCCTTCTCACGCGCTTTCAAGCGCTGGACGGGATCCAGCCCGCGGGCGGTTCGGAGCAAGGATTGATGGGGTAGGCGTATCTAGCCTTGTTCATTAAATTGCTATAAAAATAATAGCTATTTACGCATATTGCACGAGGGCTAGAGGCTTATTTCATTAAAGTCTTCCAGAAATAGGCTGAATAAAACCCAAATTAGGTATTGTTGATGTTTTTTTTCAAGGCGTTGAAGTGCTACGGCGGCCGCTGGTGGCGCAGCGCCATGGCCAACAGGTGGTCGTGGTCAAAGGCCAGGTTCTGCGGGCGGCGGGACAGGGGCACCACAAAGTCTTGCCACGCGGGCAACAAGGCCTCGGCCGCACGCTTGCGCGCCAGCAATCGTTGCTCGGTCTCGACGATCTGGGTGATGTCTTGGTCGCCCAGGCCCGTGGCGCGCGCGGCCTGTGCCTCGTCTTGCACATGGGTGCGGTAGAGGCCTTGCCCGTCAGTTCCCAACACAACATCCACACCGGCACCCATGACGCGGCGCAGCGGCACATCAAAGGTGGTGCGGATATTGTTCAGTGCCAAATTGCTGGACAGATTGAACTCGAAGACTTCGCGCCCTCCGTTGGGGCGCACGGACGAAGCCAGTGCCGCCACGTCGCTCAGTGTTGCGTTGTCCAGCCCGTACAGGCCGTGGCCTATGCGCAGCTCCAGGCCATGGTCTTCCACCAGGGGGCGCAGTGCCGCTACCGCTTCGCGCACGTTTTCGGGGAACGCCGGGTTCTCTCCCGCATGCACCCGCACCACCCAATCTGCGCGTTGGCGGGCCAGCGCCGCCGCCGCGTGCAGGTGCGGCAAGAACGCGCGGGTGGAGTTGGTTTCGTGGCCCATAAAGTCGATGCCGACAATGGCGCGGCTGCCAAGACAGGCTTGCACGCGATGCAACACATCCAGGTCCCACTCCAGGTCGTCATGCCGGGACAAGGCAACCAGAAAGCGGATGCCGACGCCAAGCTGCGCTTCGATTGCCGGTAACGCGCTGTGCGCCTGGGCCAGTAGCGCGGGCTCCAGAATGCTGGACAGCGATAGTTCGAGGTAGGTGACACCCGCAGCCAGAGCACGCCGGGCGATACACCACAGTTGCGGCCCAAACAGTGCCTAACGCAGCGCGCATGGCATACAGGCGCTCCATGTCCAGAAAAGTCACCTGGCGGTCCAGCGGAATGTCTAGTGCACAAGCGAAGCGGGCGCGCGCCGTGCTGTCCAGTGCGGACAGCGGCATATCGCGCTCACAAGAAATGCCAGCCTGCGCCAACACCGCTTGGGCGAGCACCGCATTTACCGTCAGGCCCAAGTCGACCAGGTCGACGCCCGACAAACAACCGGCGAAATGGCTGTGCAAATCAGTCTGTAACCGATGGTGCGAATCCTGCAACTGCGTGCGGCTGCATTGCAGTGGCCCGTTGGCCAAGGGCACGCCGTTTTCCGCCAGAAAGCGGGCACCAAAGGCAGTCAGTGGTCGATGTTCGGTCACCACACCGGCATGTACCCGCGCCACGACGTTATCGCCCACGCATACCTGCATTTCACCCCCGATTTGCCGCAGGCGGGTATGGCGCCTCAACGCAGCGCCCAAGCGGCTGCGGGCATCGGCGCCGGGCTCGGCCTGGGCATCGAACTCCACGCCCAAGGCTTGCATTCCGCATGCATCGACGACGGCGCAAAAGGCATTGCCCGGAACCAGTCCAATCCGAAGTGTTGCGAGGTTAGGGGTATGAGCCGCAGAGGTGCTTTGGGTGGTAGGCATACTTGGGTTGGCATGGTAGCGATTCAACGAAGTTAGAAGCGCAACAATAGTTAAGTGCAAATTGCAAATAACTGCAGTACAATGCGATTCAAGAGGTCCGGCAGAAGCGATGCTACTGTGGGCACGTAGCCAATAGTTTGATATCCGTTTTCAGGAGTGACATATATGACAGCCGAGTCCACGGGGTTCCAGTCGGCAATCAGCAGTTTGCTGGACATGGACCTCTACAAGTTCACGATGCAGCAGCCCATGCTGCATTCCATGCCAACCAACCAGGCCGAATACCGCTTCGTTTGTCGCAATGCGCCAGCATTTCCGCTGGCAGAGCTGGCTGCTGACGTCAATGCCCAGTTGGACGCCTTGTGCAGCTTGCGCTTTTCGGATCAAGAGTTGGCCTACCTGGGTGGGCTGCGCTACCTGTCATCGGACTACATTGACTTTCTGCGCCTGTTCCAGTTTCAGCGCCGGTTCATCACGGTCAGCACGCAGGGCGATGTGCTGTCGGTGGTGGCCAAGGGTCCGCAAGTGCATGTGATGGGCTTTGAGATCTATGTGCTGGCCATCGTCAACGAACTCTATTTCCGCCGCCTGGCGCAAGGCCCGACACGTGACGCGGCGTTGACTGAGGCCCGCCAACGGCTGCAGGCAAAGATCGCACTGTTGCGCGAATACGAAAGCACCAGCCCGGCCCGTGTCCACCCGTTCGAGTTTTTTGATTTTGGCGTGCGCAGGCGCTTCTCTGGCGCGTGGCAAGAAGAGGTGGCCACCACGCTGGCCCGTGAAGTGCCCCAGTTTTTCAAAGGCACATCCAACGTGTACCTGGCCAAGAAGCTGGGCTTGACACCGATAGGCACAATGGCCCATGAATACCTGCAGACCTTTCAGGCAACGGGCGTGCAGCTCAAAGGCTTTCAAAAGGCGGCGCTGGAATCGTGGGTGCAAGAGTACCGGGGCGACCTGGGCGTAGCCCTGACGGATGTGGTTGGCATGGACGCCTTCTTGGCCGACTTCGACCTTTACTTTGCCAAGCTGTTCGACGGTCTGCGCCACGACAGTGGCGACCCGGTCGTGTGGGGCGAAAAGGCTTTGGCCCACTACGCCAAACTGAAGTTGGACGCGCATGCCAAACGCTTGGTGTTTTCCGACGGGCTGGATGTGCCGACGGCGCTGAATATGCACCGCCACTTTGCCGACCGCGTGCAAACGGGTTTTGGCATTGGCACCAACCTCAGTAACGACACCGGGCTCATGCCCTTGAATATTGTGATGAAGTTGGTCAGCTGCAATGGGCAACCCACCGCGAAGCTCTCAGACTCGCCGGGCAAGACGCTGTGTGATGACGCAACCTTTCTGGCTTATTTGCGCCAGGTGTTTATGAAGTACGACTGAGCCCACTCCGCCATTCAAGGAAACCCTCACTATGTTGCGCATCACCAGTGCCCAAATCAACCCCTCCATCGGCGACATCAACGGCAACATTGCGCTGATGCTGCGCGCCGCGCGCCAGGCACGCGACGCGTCGGCCGACCTGGTGGTGTTCCCCGAAATGAGCCTGACGGCCTATTACCCTGGCGACTTGTTGGACGACGCGAACTTTCAGACCCGTGTGGAAGCGGGTATGGCCCACATGCTGTTGGCCACGCGCGAGACGCCCAGCCTGTATTGGGTCGTCGGTGCCCCCGTGCGCCGCACGGGCATTGGCAAGCCCTTTTACAACGCCTTGTTGGTGTTGAAGAATGGCGAGCCCGTGTTGCAATATGCCAAGCAGCTGCTGCCAACTTACAACATCTTCGATGAGCGTCGCCACTTTGAGCCGGGCCCCGATGTTGCGCGGGTGCTGCGTGTCGGCGATGTGCAGATCGGGCTGATGATTTGCGAAGACGGATGGAATGACGATGGGCAAGACTATGCAGTCAATCCCTTCCAGCGTTTGGCCGATGCCGCGCCGGACTTGGTGGTGTCGATCAATGCAAGTCCGAGCAACGTTGGCAAGCGCGAGCAGCGCCACATGGTGTTTGGGGCGGCCTGTGCCAAGCACAAACTGCCGTTGCTGTATGTCAACCAGATCGGCGGTCATGATCAACTGGTCTACGACGGTGCGTCCTTTGCCGTCGATGCGCAGGGGACCATCGTGTACGAGGCCACACGGTTTGCCGAAGTTGTGACGACGTTGTGCTTTGATCCTGTCCGACAGGCATTCATGCAAGGCGATGGTGCGAACTTGCCGACAGTGCCTCGGGCGGGGCTACCCACTATGGAGTTCTACCGCCAACAGATTGTGCTGGGCCTCAAAGACTATGCACGGCGCTGCGGGTTCACACGGGCCGTGGTGGGGTCATCGGGCGGAATTGATTCGGCGCTGACCTTGGCGCTGGCGGTGGAGGCGCTGGGTGCGGGCAACGTTGTCGGCATCACGATGCCATCCAAATTCTCAAGCGAAGGCAGTGTGTCGGACTCGGTGGTGTTGTGCCGAAACCTGGGCATCACATTGATAGAGCATCCGATCAAGGCAATCGTGTCTGCCTTTGAATCCACCTATGCGCAGTCATTTGGCGAAGCCTTGGAGGGCTTGCCATTGGAAAACCTGCAAGCGCGCGTGCGGGGTACCACATTGATGGAATACTCGAACCGCTTTGGTCACCTGCTGTTGACCACCGGCAACAAGAGTGAAGTGTCGGTAGGTTATTGCACGCTGTACGGCGACACCAATGGAGGGCTGGGGCTGATAGGTGATTTGTACAAAACAGAAATTTTTGCGTTGTGCCGCCATATCAACGCGACAACGGGCCGGGAAGTGATTCCCGTGGCCATCATCGACAAGCCCCCGTCGGCGGAATTGGCACCGGGACAAAAGGATACAGACAGCCTGCCACCCTATGAGGTGCTGGACGAAATCCTGAAGCACCTTATTGAGGGAGATCGCTTGCCACCCGTAGAGCGTGCACTTGTCGATGCCGATATGGCATTGTTGCGATCTACACCGCAAGGCACTGCACTCATCACCCGCATCCAGCGCATGATCGCCCGCAACGAGTACAAACGCCGTCAGGCACCACCCGTATTAAGGGTGCGCGGCAAGGCCTTTGGCAGTGGCCGACAAGTGCCCATTGCCGCCGTTCAATACGCCTGAGCGCCACAGTTGATTCAGAAAGTACACCACCATGCAAGACACTACGCAAAACACCATCGCCCATGTTGCGCCTGATACGGCTGTCATCGTCGGGCGCTGGCAGCTGTTCCACAAAGGCCATCAGACCTTGCTCAACGCCGCGCTGGCGAGCGCCGAGCGGGTGATTGTGGTGATTGGCTCCGCCTTTCGCTCGCGCGATGTGCGCAACCCTTTCAATTGGCAAGAGCGCCAGGCGATGATCCAGGCCACGCTGTCTCCAGAGGCGGCAGGTCGCGTGCAGTTCCTGCCCGTGCGCGACTACTTCGACGACGACCGCTGGAATGCGGCACTGCGTGACGGCGTGCAACAACGCACCGGGGGCCAGGGCCATGTGACGCTGGTGGGTTACAAGAAGGATCACACCAGTTACTACCTGGACCACTTTCCAACCTGGGGCTGGCAGTCGGTACAGCAGGAATTCGATATTGACGCCACGTCGCTTCGCAACGTATTTTTTGAAGGCACGGACCCGGATGCGCGTCTGGAGGTGTTACGCCCCTTTGTCAGCACTGAAGTACTTGCCTACCAGCAGGCATGGGCGCGCCTGCCGGTGTATGCCAAGCGGGTGGTAGAGCACAGCACCGTGGTGCAGTACCGCAAGAAGTGGACGGCCGATGTTTACCTGACGGCAGACGCGGTGCTTGTTGCCAACCGACACGTGCTGTTGGTGCGCCGCGGGGGTGATGTCGGGTTCGGGCAATGGGCGTTGCCCGGTGGTTTTGTGGACAAGGGCGAGCGCTTTTATACCGCAGCATTGCGTGAGCTGCACGAGGAGACGGGCTTCAAGACGCTGGACTCTACGATGCGCCAGGCGCTCAAGGCCAGTCAGGTCTTTGACCATCCCTTGCGCAGCCCACGGGGCCGGCTGATAACCCATGCCTTTCACTTTGACCTGGGCAATGTCCGTCTGCCGGAAATTCAGGGTGCAGACGATGCGCAAGAGGCAAAGTGGGTGGCCTTGGGCGATTTGGCGCAATTGGAAGACCAACTCTTCGAAGACCATGCTGCTATCCTGGATCGATTTGTGGGGGTGTACAGCTAATTTGGCATGCATGCCGACAAAATCCGCACTCTTTTGGTGCGATTGATGGCATTCACCCGGGTTTGATCACATATTTTCAATTATTTTAAAAATAGGCCTTAATAACCCCCTAAATCTGCCGTTAAGAGACATACGTCTCTGAAGAAAAGTATGTGGAGGGGCCCAAAGCCCAAACCGAAATGCAATTGCCCACCATCGATCGAATCCCCAATCTGCGGCCTAGCGGCGCAGACGTGGTTTCGTTCGGGGCAAACAGGGTGATACCGGTTGCCCCGGTCAACCCTTCGGTGAGTACACACCCCTCCTTGCAACCTGGCCCCAGCGTTGTGAATCTTGTGAACCCCGCGCTCCACACTTCGGAAGGCGAAGCGGTTTACACCACCGTGTCGGACCCTGGCCGACCTGGCTCTGAAGCCGCGACTGCACCCAAGGACTGGACCATCCACCGGCCCGTTACGGAAAAAGTTGAAGACCCGCCGCCCAAACCGATGTACCAGGTATTGATTGAGCACATCCAGCACCTGTGGACAGCCAGTGCAAGTGCAGTGCAATTGGACCAGGTGCATGACCATGTGACGGTTCCAGTGGCGGTAGCACCGTCTGATAAACCCGGTGACTATGCAAAATCGGTGCTGGTGTACGACCACAACACCATCAAAAAGAACGAACGCCTCTGATCGCCATTGCGCATACTGAGTGCGCGGTGTTTTAACATCGGGGCCATGCATACCAGTGCCCTTATTCTTTTTTCCGGTGGTCAGGACTCTACGACCTGCTTGGCCCACGCCTTGGAACGCTACCAGCGCGTTGAAACCATTGCCTTTGATTACCGCCAGCGCCACAGCGTAGAGCTCGAAGCGCGCTTGGTGGTGCTGCGTGAGATTCGTGCACAGTTTCCGCAGTGGACGCACAAGCTGGGTGAAGACCATATGCTGGATTTGGCGGTGCTCGGAGCTGTCAGCGAAACATCACTGACGCGTAACACTGCGTTCAAGATGGAGAGCACGGGCTTGCCCAATACCTTTGTGCCCGGTCGCAATTTGCTGTTCATGACGTTGGCAGCGGCGGTAGCGTATCGGCGGGATCTGCAGGTCATCGTTACCGGCGTGTGCGAAACCGATTTTTCAGGCTATCCCGATTGCAGGGATGACACCATGAAAGCCATGCAATTGGCGCTGTCATTGGGAATGGACAAGCGCTTTTTGATTGAAACGCCACTGATGTGGATTGACAAGGCGCGGACCTGGCACATGGCCTACCAACTGGGCGGACAACGTCTGGTGGATCTGATCGTGGAACACACACATACATGCTATTTGGGTGACCGCGCACACCGCAACGCATGGGGCTACGGTTGCGGCGAGTGCCAAGCCTGTGTCTTGCGGGCCAACGGATTTGCTGGATTTTCGGCTGCCGTTGCATAGACACTGCCGACAGCGCATGCCGTCAACTCCGCATCAATCCGTTCAGCGTTGCGTCCCACGAAAAGCCTGGAAATAGCCGATCCAGATCGGCCGCACCAAGTTCCTGATTGGCTCGAAGCACCTGGGCAAAGACCGCGCGGAAGTCGTGGCGCACGGGCAGGTCGCGGCCCTCATGCAAGTTGCCGCGTGCCAAACCATCCCACGCGCCATGCCAGCGCCCGCCATTTACCTTGTTGCCCATCAGCCACAGGGCATTGCCGTGTCCGTGGTCGGTGCCCCGGGTGCCATTCTCGGCAGCGGTGCGGCCAAATTCGCTGCAGACCAGCACGACGTCATTGGGTTGTGAGAAGTCACGGCGCAGTTGCACCAAGGTTGCAGCAAGGTTACCCAGGTTGTTCGCCAGCGCACCCGAGATGTTGCCTTGGTTGGCATGCGTGTCCCACCCGCCAGCCGACAAGAAGCCGATGCGCAACTGTTTGTTTTGGCGCATCAGGGTGCCCAGGTGCTGCGCGTCCAGCAGCAAGCCTTGCGCAGAGCCTGCGCCATTGTTAGCCGCCAGCATTTGCGCGCTGTCCATGGCGTGCCCATCAGCATCCATGCTCAACGTGTTGGCGGTCTGGGCGCGGCTTTCTGCACCGGCCCTGAAAGTGCGAGACAGCGCATCGTCACCTGCATACAAGTTCAAAACGGCATCGCGCGTACGATGGTCACCGAGGGCACCTTGGCGTGTGGCAGCTTGTCCTTTGGGTACGAGTTGAACTGCGGCGCTGCCGGCCAAAATCATGGGATTGGCTTCGCCGACACCAATGGCCGTCGCGTTGGCACGTAATGCATTGGCGACGCCGACGGCTGGGCGAGTACCCGTCTTCAACCCCGACAGAGTGTTCATCCATCCATCGGTGTGGCTGCTCTTGCCGGGGACTCCGGTTTCCCAATGGTGTTGCGCATCAAAGTGTGAGCGCGTGGCGTCGGGTGATCCGGCTGCAGGCACAACGCCCAGCACGCCGTCCTTCCACAGTGGCTGCAGTGCCGCCATTGCGGGGTGCAGGCCAAAATTGGCGTCCAACATCAATGCTGTCTGGATGGTTCCATCCGGTTTTGGAATGGCAATGTTGGGACGCGCGGCGTAGTAGTCCGGATCACCGTACGGCACAAAGGCGGAGAGGCCATCGTAGGCCCCACGCAGAAAAACCAGCACCAAGCGGCCGCCTCCCGGGCGTTTGTTGTCTTCGTTCTGCGCCCACAGACTGGGAGTCGCCCAAGCTGTCGACGTGACAGCCAGCGTTTGCAACAAGCGACGGCGGCGCAGTCCGGTGGTAAACAGGTCATGCGGGGTAGAGTGGTTCGACATGGTGGCTCGCCTTGTTTACTTGTACATGAAGTCTGGGCTGGCCAGGATCAGGCCCGCGCGCAGTGCGGGAATTTCTTTTGCCACTGCGTCCCGCGTGGTGGCGCTGAGGAAAGGCGTAAGGAAGTCTAGGTCTGGCGTTTTACGTGCGAGCGCCAGTGCAAAATCCGCGCGCCGTGTCAGTGCCTCAGGCACCAGCCAAGTTGCAGCATCGACTTTGTAGCCGTCGGGTGTTTGCCACCCATGCAGCGGCTGGCCGGCATTGGCCAGGAAGCCCAATGTCAGTACGATGTTGCGACGGTAGGGCTCAGCCCCGATTTGCTCTTGCGCAGCTTCTTGGGTGGCCGTTAGCACCGAGCAGGCATAGTCCATGGGTGTTTTAAAGAGCCGGTTGTCCGCCTGCCAGAATTCGGGTGATTCCAAAACTGCGCGCATCACGGCGCGTAGGTCGCCCTGTGTGGCGGTGAAGGTGCGGCTGATGCGCTGTACCAATTCTGCGGAAGGTTGATCGGCAACGAAGAACTGGGCCAACCGCAGGCTGACGCGTTTGGCAGTCGATGGGTGCCGCGCCAACAGGCGTATGGCGTCTTCACCTTCGAGCACTCCACTGCGCGTCAAGGAAGTGGGGAAGACCTGGCCCATCACGTGCTTTTCACCGCGGTCATGCAGACGTTGTGCAAAGCGAAAGCCCGGTGCGTCGTCCCGAGAGACCGTCCAACCGGTGAGTACGCGTGCCAGTTCGCGCACGTCTGTTTGGCTGTAGCCGCCATCCACACCCAGGGTATGTAGTTCCATCAGCTCGCGGGCATAGTTTTCGTTGAGTCCGCGGGTTTTGCCTTGTGGGCCCTGCGTGCCATCCGCCACACTTTGGGCTTGGTCCAGATACAGCAGCATGGCCGGGTGGCGGGCACTGGCCAGCAGCAGATCTTCAAACTTGCCCAGCGCGTGGCGCCGTGCCACATTGACGACGTAATGTCCGGTAAAGGGACGCACGGCCCCCTTGCCGCTGAATACATTGAAGTGGTTAAACCAGAATTCGGTCATGCGCGCGAGTAGTGGATTTTCAAGTTCCGGTTGGCTGCAACTGCTAAGGCGCCATGCGGCCGCTTGTTGTACCAACATGCGGCTGAAGTGCTGGGGGTCGCGCGGTTCAGAAAAATCCATGCGCTTGTTGTTGACATCAATGGGCGCTTCGGTCTTTTGCGATTTGACCTTGGCTCTCAACTCGCGCTCTCGTTGGAAGCCTTCAAAGATGCGGGGCAGTGGTGCGTTGAAGTCGGACAGTTCGCTTGCTATGCGGGGCGCTTGTTGACTGGAATTGAACGCAGCATCTACTTGTTCCAAGGCCCAGTTGCGCGGACTGCGTGCGGTCTGGATCGCCTGTACCAACGCAGCGTTGGGGCCGTATCCCACGCGGTTCATGGCGCGCCATGCTTGCGTTTGTAAAGACATATCGGTCGCGGGGTCCGGTCGCGCCGCACTTTGGGAAAAGCCCAAGCTTGACCATTGGCAGGCAGAGGTCGCAATGGCTTGTAAGGCGGCTCGCCGTGACAGATAAGGGGCAGTTTGCGTGGGGTGCATGGGGGATCGTTCCTTTGGGCGAAAAACGTTACGGCCTAACGCGATTACACGCCCAATTGACGACGGCACAGCGGGTCTTTACAAAGGTTTACCCCCTCTTTAGGCCCGCGCTACAGCCGTCAAGAATCCAGCTTTAACCGTTGCGCACACCGCTGGCAACATGCCCTGAAGGCACGTGCCGGGCGGCCGATTCGATGTGGCCCGTCTGGTCGTCAAAGAAGAAATCGGGCTCGAACTCACGCAAGAACTCACCCTTGTCCAGGCCACCGAGGAACATAGCCTCATCGACGGCAATGTTCCAGTTCATGAGCGTACGAATGGCGCGCTCGTGGGCCGGTGCGCTCCGTGCGGTGACCAATGCCGTTCGGATACGCATCTGCGGTGTTGCGGCTTGCTGCAGACTGTGCAATGCAACCAGCAAGGGCTTGAATGGTCCATCGGGCAACGGCAAGGCTACGTTATCCATTTCATGCTTTTGGAATGCGTTCAAACCATGTGATTGGTATACCCGCTCCGCCTCGTCGCTAAATAGCACAGCGTCACCGTCGAATGCAATGCGTACTTCGTTGGGGTGCGCATCGCTTGCATGCGCAGACATAGGGTAGGCCTGCGCGGCAGGAACACCGGCAGCCAAAGCCGCCCGCACGTCGCTGAGGTGCGTACTCAAAAATAGATTGGCGTGCAGTGGCTTGAGATAGCGCCACGGCGGCTCGCCCCGGGTGAACGAGCAGCGGATGATGGGCAAGGCGTAATGCGCTGCAGACTTCATCACACGCAGGCCGCTTACCGGGTCATTGCGCGACAGAATGACGACCTCGACTTTTTGAGAGTCACCTTGGTTGAAGGCCAGCAGTTTTTGCACCAACGAAAACGCGACGCCGGGTTTGGCCGGTATGTCGATGCGCTCCAGTTGCAGCTGCATATAGGCGGTGTCGTCGCTTTGCTCGAACACCTGGTTCTCTTCTTCAAAGTCGAACAAGGCGCGGCTGGAAATTGCCACCACCAATTTGCCGTCTAGAGACACGCCCATGTTCGATCTTTCTAAACAGTTGAGGACAGAGCTAGGATGCGCTTCGGACTGTCCCACAAGAACATCCCTGATGAGTTGAGGACAGAGCTACGCTGCGCTTCAGTCTGTCCCACAAGGTATCAGGATTGTAAAAACATGCGGTACACCGGGTTGTCGGTCTCTTCCACATAGGGGTAGTCCAAGGTCTGCAAAAATTTGGCAAAGGCTTTGTCATCCGCCACGGGCACTTGCAATCCCACCAGAATGCGCCCGTAGTCTGCACCCTGATTGCGGTAATGGAACAGGCTGATGTTCCAGCCCGGGCGCATCAGACTCAAAAACTTCATCAGGGCTCCAGGACGTTCGGGAAACACAAAGCGGAGCAAACGCTCATTTTGCGCTAGCGCGGAATGGCCACCCACCATATGGCGAATGTGTTCTTTGGCCAGTTCGTCGTGTGTCAGGTCCAATGTGGAAAATTTGTGCTTGGTGAAGTTGGCAGTGATCTTTTGTGATTCGCCCTTGCCATGTGTTGTGAGGCCAACGAACACGTGGGCCTTGGCCGAATCGCTAATTCGGTAATTGAACTCGGTCACGTTGCGCGGCCCGCCCGGAAGCTCTCCAATCAGAGCACAAAAACGTTTGAAACTGCCTTGTTCTTCGGGAATGGTCACTGCAAACAAGGC
This sequence comes from Rhodoferax sp., assembly GCA_025351745.1. Classification (GTDB taxonomy): domain Bacteria; phylum Pseudomonadota; class Gammaproteobacteria; order Burkholderiales; family Burkholderiaceae_C; genus Allorhodoferax. Next base: position 2,537 of record JANXVI010000213.1, on the reverse strand, counting down.
CTCACGCTCTTCGCCAACTTCTGCGCGCTCTGCCACAAAGCGAAGTCGGTCAAAATTCATATTGGCGCCACACAAAATCGCGGCGTAGGTCTCCCCTTTGGTTTTGTGTTTGGCCACGTATTGCTTGACCGCTGCAACTGCCATCGCACCCGACGGCTCGACGATGCTGCGGGTGTCAATGAAAACATCTTTGATGGCAGCGCAGACGGCATCGGTGTCCACGACGATGAATTCATCCACCAGACCGCTTGCGATACGAAACGTCTCTTCTCCCACCAGCTTCACGGCAGTGCCGTCGGCAAACAAGCCGACATCGTTCAGCGTCACGCGTTTTCTGGCTGTCACGGACTGCAGCATCGCATCGGAGTCATGGGTTTGCACTCCGATAACCTTGATGCGCGGGTCTACTGCCTTGATGTAGTTGGCTACGCCGGATATCAAACCACCGCCACCGATAGCCACGAACACGGCATCGAGAGCTGGTCGAGCGCTGGTGGTGTCGTGTGCACCAGTCGCAATGCGTTTGTGCAAGGTTTGCACTTGGCGCAGTATTTCCATCGCAATCGTACCCTGGCCGGCAATCACATCAGGGTCGTCAAATGGGTGGACAAAAGTGAGGCCCTGCTTACGTTGCAAGGTGAGTGAATGGGCATACGCATCCGAATAGCTGTCGCCGTGCAGCACCACTTCGCCACCAAAGCCGCGCACAGCATCTACCTTGACTTGTGGGGTGGTAGTGGGCATCACGATCACGGCTCTGGCCCCCAACTTGTGCGCGCTCAGTGCAACTCCCTGCGCATGGTTGCCAGCGGATGCACAAATTACGCCCTTGTCCAATTGCTCGGTGCTAAGTTGGGCCATCTTGTTGTACGCGCCGCGCAGCTTAAAGCTGCGTACGGGTTGCTGGTCTTCGCGCTTGAGCAATACCGTGTTGTGAAGCCGCTTTCCCAACTGCTTGGCGGGCTCCAGTGCCGACTCGATGGCCACATCGTAGACACGGGCTGTCAGGATTTTTCGCAGGTAGTCGTCGGGCGTCAGGTGTTTGGGGGCTTTGGTCGTCATGGCGGGGAGGCTAGTATTGACGCATGATAATCGCCAGCTCGCTGCAGACGCGGTTAGCGGCGCATGCCTAGGAGTAAGAAGATGGAATGCACAGTCAGTTGGACCGGAGGCTTGAACACACGCTCCGCTATGGGTTTCGTGGCAGAGACGGGTAGTGGCCACACCCTGGTTATGGATGGCGCGCCGGATGCCGACAAGCCCGAAAACGGAGGACAGAACCTGGCCCCGCGGCCAATGGAGACCCTATTGGCGGGAACGGGCGGCTGTACGGCCTATGACGTGGTGCTCATATTGAAGCGCGGTCGGCACGCTGTGCAAGGCTGCAGCGTCAAGCTTACGGCTGAGCGGGCGCAAACCGAGCCGAAGGTTTTTACCAAGATTCACATGCACTTCACGGTGACAGGTAAAGGACTTCCTCCCGTTGCGGTGGAGCGTGCGATAGCATTGAGCCATGAAAAATATTGCTCAGCCAGTATTATGTTGGCGAAGATGGCGGAAATTACCACCAGTTTTGACTTAATTGAGGTCTAAAGCCTGCAGTTATTGATTTTTAGATGTGATGCGCCACGGTGGTCATAACCTTTGCGGCCGCGCGCATTATGTCTTTGACGGGTTGGGGTAATTCAATCGCACCGGCATCTTTAGCCGCTTGTGCATGGCGCAACTCATCATCGCGCATTTGGGCCACTATGGCCCTGGACGCGTGATCACCGACTGGTAATCGGTCTAAGTGTTCCTGTAAGTGGGCGCCAACTTGAAGTTCTGTTTCGACCACAAAGCCCAGGCTCACCTTATCCCCCAAACGACCAGCCAGAAGCCCTAGGCCAAAGGCTCCGGCGTACCAAAGCGGGTTGAGCATGGAAGGGCGCGCTTCCAATTCAGATAACCGTTGAGACGTCCAGGCCAGATGGTCAGTCTCTTCAAGGCTTGATTGCATGAATTGCGTGCGCAGCGCGGGGTTGCTGGTAGACAGCGCTTGGGCCGCATATAACGCTTGGGCACACACTTCGCCCACATGGTTAACCCGCATGAGGCCTGCAGAGGAGCGGCTATCAGGGCCGTCTAGTGCGGTTGCCTGCTCCGGCAGAGTGGGGCAGGTCCGGGCCGCGTGCGGTCTTGCAAACAGGGTGCGTAAAGCGGAATCGGCGGCGTTTAGCAGCGAATCCATGGTGTAACTCTCCAAAAAGATCAGTGCACCAGTCTAGCCTGATAGCGGTGTTGGCAGAGAGAAACAAATTGTTGCAACGTTGCAACGGAAGCCCTTGGATTTCGGCTTTTTCAGGTCTTTTTGGGGGCAATGCTTTGCCAAAAGGGCATGGGTCTGGTGCAATAGGCCCAACTTCCTGAACTAGGAGGTTGGCCCGGGGTACTGATCCCGTAGGACCTGAGCCCGCTGTTTAACCTTTTTGAGAAACCCGAAATGAAAAAAACCCTCATCGCTTTGGCCGTTTTGGCCGCTTCCAGCGCCTCGATGG
>JANXVI010000189.1 GCA_025351745.1 Rhodoferax sp. | reverse complement strand
GTGTGTGTCCACCGCCATCGTCAGTTCACCAAAGGCCACGTTCAGCACCACGTTGGCCGTCTTGCGGCCTACACCCGGAAGGGCTTGCAGTTCTTCACGCGTACCGGGTACCTTGCCGCCGTGTAAGTCCACCAGCATGCGGCAGGTTTGCATCAGGTGTTTTGCTTTGCTGTGGTACAGGCCAATGGTCTTGATATACGACTCTAGGCCCTCCAGGCCCAAATCCAGGATGGCTTGCGGAGTATTGGCCACCGGGAACAACTTGCGCGTGGCCTTGTTGACGCCTACATCGGTAGCCTGCGCGCTCAATAACACCGCGGTCAGCAGCTCGAACACATTGGTGTATTCCAGCTCCGTCACCGGCATGGGGTTGGCGGCTTTTAGTGTGGCGAAGAAGGCTTCGATTTGGGGTGGCTGCATGGGCTCGGCGAATCCAGAAAAGTTGCTATTGTCGTGTCCAGGCTAGGCAAAAAGCAATGCGGTGCAGAGTTTCTAAGTGCACGGTAATCCACGAACCTTTTGTCACCATTGTTCTCTCAGGCATAGCGTCAAGCCTGACTTCCCCCACTAAGATTAAAAGTTCTGGATATTGCAAAAGTTGTAAAGCGCTGGTTCAAATTTAGGTTGGTTGGTAGAGCCACCTCAGTCGTTTTACTGAAGTATCTTTTACGCAGGGATGTACCAATGAAGAATTTCGTAACGCTGTTATGTGCTCTGTCGCTAGCTTCATGTGGAGGGGGTGGAGGCGGATCGACACCTCTAGCTCCCATGGTCGATAGCTTAGGCCGTTCAATTTCAGAGAGCGATTTTGCAAATGGAGATGGGAATGTGGCGGGTGCTGACGGCACTGCCGCAGATAAAACGCCTATCGCCAATGCGCCAGTTCGTCTGTCGGATAGCGCGGGGCACTCGGCCAACGCCACTACGGATGCGCAAGGCTACTATCGTGTCAACATCAAGGGCTTTACGCCGCCCTTTGTTGCGAAAGTTACGCGCAGCGATGGTACGTCCTGGTATTCGCAATCCCTGGCACCTGTTCGAACGCGCGGTTTTGTAACCGTGAATCTGAATGGTCTGACTGACAAAGTAGCGGGTTATGTGGCTGCAGCAATGAACCTTGGAGCGGATGCGTCCAAGGCCACTCCGACGCTGCTGGCGGCAAGTCCGAGCCTGCTGCAAGCATCCAAGGACAAGTTGAATGCTGGCTTGATGTCGCCCTTGACCTATGTAGGCATTGACCCCGTATCGTTCGATCCGGTGGGCATGCCGTACCAAGCTTCCGGGATACAGCCGTACAACAAACTACTGGAACGTTTATACCCGACAAAAGACAACGTGACGGGCAACACGGTAATCGTAGGAAACTTTGCGGGAGCGACGGAAAGTTCTATCGATGGTCCGCTTGCGCTGGCAGGTTTCAAATCTCCCACCGGCCTCGCCGTGGATGGAAACGGCAACATGTTTGTGGCGGACACTGGCAACCACGTCATCCGCAAAATCACTCCAGCTGGAGTTGTCAGTACCTTGGCTGGAAGCGGAATTGTGGGGTTTGCAGATGGCATTGGACCCGCAGCAACATTCAACTCGCCAAATGGTGTCGCTGTAGACAATAGTGGCAATGTGTTTGTAGCAGACACCGGTAACCACGCTATCCGCAGGATCACCCGTGCCGGGGCTGTCAGCACTTGGGCCGGCAACGGGGTTTCTGGATTTATAGACGGCGCGGGTACAACTGCGAGTTTCAATGCCCCTTCGGGTGTCGCGGTAAGCAGCACTGGCGATGTGTTTGTGGCAGATACTTTTAACAATGCCATTCGCAAGATCACGCCAAACGGGATAGTTAGTACCTTTTCCGGTAGTGGAATAGCGGGCTTTGACAATGGCACCGGGAGGGCGGCGAGTTTCAATCAACCCAGTGGCATTGCCATGGATAGCAATGGCAATGTGTTTGTTGCAGACGCCAGCAACTATGCCGTTCGAAAAATAACTCCAGTTGGGGCTGTGAGTACGTTTGCCGGAAACAGAGATTTCGGCTTTACCGATGGCGTTGGTACAGAAGCCCGCTTCAACAATCCAAAGGGCGTGGCCTTGGACAGCAGTGGCAACGTATTTGTGGCAGATACCGGCAATCATGGTGTTCGCAGGATTTCCCCTTCAGGTGTTGTAAGTACGCTGGCGGGCGACGGACCGGTAGGACTCATTCTTCTTCGGCCCGGGCGGCTTACCCTTCCCGGTGGATTGGCGGTAGGCGCGAGCGGCGAAATATTTGTTACAGGACCCTTTGACAGTGTCATTTGGATACTGTTGCAGTAGAACGGTTGCGGGCCACACTGCCTGGAGCGCACTGCCGCGCGCTCTTTGGTTGCTGCCAATACCCAACGCAAACAAATTTAAAAGCTGCCCTTCTTATCGAGCGGGCAGCGAGTGACACATATCAAACGTGTGGCGACACGTTCACGCCAAATGTCGCAGTTCGCGCAACGCCACAGACACCGGCGCCAGATCAGCGCCCTGCGTGCTGATCGTCGTCAGCAGGGCTTGCAGCCGTCCAATGGCTTGGCCGTGTTGCGTGCGCCAAGCTTCTACACCTTCCGCACCACGAGACAACTGGCCCAGCGTGATCTGGCGTGCGATCGAATACACGTCGTCGCGCGCGCTGCCCCGGGCCTGGGTTTGCCACAGGGTGTCGGTTGGCAGGCGGTTGATTTGTGTGCGCCATTCGGTCAGGCCCAGGTCGGCCTCGATGCCGAAGTAGGCACGTGCCGCCTGCTCCAGGCCGGTGTTGGCGCTTTGCGCAAGGTCCACCAGGTCCAGTGCCGGGAAGATGAATTCCAGTGCCGTCAGGTTCTGCGCTAAGGCCGCGTCCACACCTGCGTTGACCAGTGCGTCGGTGGCCAGTTGCCAGCTCGCCTGTGCGCTCTGTGGCAGCCAGGCGGCCAAGTTCTGCCGCAGTTCGCGAGCAGCGGGTTGGTAGCGTTGGATCAGCGTCGGCAGGTCGGTGCCCTGGGCGCGGATACGCAGCATCCAGCGTGAGGCGCGTTGTGCAATGGCGATCAGCTTGGAGAGCAGGTCAAGCTGCAGGCTGGCGTCGATCTTGTAGTCCAGCGCGTCCAGTTGGTCCCAGATGGGCTCCAGGTCAAAGATTTCGCGGGCCAGCGTGAAGGCACGGATCACATCCGCTGCCGTGGCACCGGATTCGGCTGCGATGAAGTTGACAAAGGTTGCACCGGTGCGGTTCACCACGGTGTTGGTGATAAAGGTGGCAATGATCTCGCGCTTCAGCGGGTGGGCTGCAATGGCGGGGCCAAATTTTTCGGTCAACACCTGCGGGAAGTAGGCTTTCAATGCGCGGCTGAAGAATGGATCGTCCGGCAGGTTGCTGGCCACCAGTTCGTCAAACACGGACATCTTGGCGTAGGCCAGGACGACGGCATTTTCAGGTTTCGTCAGACCGGCCTTGCGGGCGCGGCGTTTGGCGATCTCTTCGTCGGTGGGCAGGAACTCGATGGCACGGTTCAGTCGGTTGCTGCCTTCCAGCCAGTGCATCAGGCGTTGCTGGCCGTCCAGCACATACAGCGGCCGGTGGGTGGCGATGTCGAGCGCCTGGGTCTGGTAGTAGTTGTCCTGCAACACCAGGTGGCCCACTTCGTCGGTCATGGATGCCAGCAGGTCGTTGCGCTGTTTCAGCGTCAGGTCACCGGCTTCCACCACGCCGCCCAGCAGGATCTTGATGTTGACTTCGTGGTCGGAGCAATCCACACCCGCCGAGTTGTCGATGGCGTCGGTGTAGATCAGGCCACCCTTTTGGGCGTATTCGATACGGCCGTTTTGTGTGCAACCCAGGTTGCCGCCTTCGGCGACCACCTTGCAGCGCAGTTCGCTGCCATTGACGCGGAAGGCGTCGCTGGATTTGTCGCCAACCTGCGCATGCGTCTCGAAGCTGGCCTTGACATAGGTTCCGATGCCGCCGTTGTACAGCAGGTCCACTGGCGCTTGCAGGATCGCTTTCAACAGTTCCAGTGGAGGCATTTCTTCGGCCGTGGTGCCGATGACGGCACGGGCTTCGGGGCTCAGCGGAATGGACTTCGCACTGCGTGGGAATACGCCACCGCCTTGCGAGATCAGGCTCTTGTCGTAGTCGTCCCAGCTGGAGCGGGGCAGGTTGAACAGGCGTTGGCGCTCGGCAAACGACTTGGCTACATCCGGATTGGGATCGATGAAGATGTGGCGGTGGTCAAAGGCCACCACCAGCTTGATGTGCTCGGACAGCAGCATGCCGTTGCCAAACACGTCACCGGACATGTCACCAATACCGGCCACGGTGAAAGCCGTGGTCTGCGTGTTCACACCCAGTGCGCGGAAGTTGCGCTTGACCGCCTCCCATGCACCGCGGGCGGTGATGCCCATCTTCTTGTGGTCGTATCCGACCGAGCCGCCGGAGGCAAACGCATCGCCCAGCCAAAAGCCGTAGTCGGCCGACACGCCATTGGCAATGTCGGAGAAGGTGGCCGTGCCCTTGTCGGCGGCGACCACCAGGTAGGGGTCGTCCACGTCATGGCGCACCACGTTGGTCGGTGGCACCACAGCACCCTTGACCACGTTGTCGGTGATGTCCAGCATGCCCGACAGGAACAGCTTGTAGCAGGCGATACCTTCGGCCTGGTACGCCTCGCGGTCACTCGCAGGGGGTGCGTTTTTCAACACAAAACCGCCCTTGGAGCCGACCGGCACGATGACGGTGTTCTTGACCTGCTGCGCTTTGACCAGGCCCAGAATTTCGGTGCGGAAGTCTTCGCGGCGATCCGACCAGCGCAGGCCGCCACGGGCCACCTTGCCGCCGCGCAAATGCACACCTTCAACGCGGGGCGAATACACCCAGATCTCGAACAACGGCTTGGGTTCGGGCACGCCCGGCATTTCACGCGGGTTGAGCTTGAAGCTGATGTAGGGCTTGCTGTCGCTGCCGCCGTCCGCGGTCTGCCAGAGGTTGGTCCGCAGCGTAGCCATCACCGTGGCGACGAACTGGCGCAGAATGCGGTCTTCGTCCAGGCTGGCGACATGGCCGAGCGCGGTATCGATCTGTTGTCTGAGTTGCTTTTGCGCGGCCGCACGGTCGCCAGCAAACGCAGGGTCAAAGCGGGCCATGAACAGCTCGACGATGGCCTGGGCAATGCCGGCGTTTTTGTTCAGGGCCGCTTCGATGTAGCTTTGGCTAAACGCAAAGCCCAGTTGCTTGAAGTAGCGGGTGTAGGCGCGCAGCACCGATATGGCACGTGCATCCAGGTTGGTGACCAGCACCAAGCGGTTCAGGTCATCGCTCTCCACGCCGCCACGCCAGGCGGTGGCAAACAATGCTTCAAAGCGGGACTTGACTTTGGCGATGTCGGTATCGGGCGGCAGCTGCAGGCCCAGATCGTGGATCCACAGCGTGTCGCCGTTGTGGCCAATGCGGTAGGGGTGTTCGTCCAGCACGCGGGCGCCCATGCGCTCCAGCACGGGCAGCGAGTCCGACAGGGCTACCTTGGAGGTGTTGTAAATCTTCAGTCGCAAGATGCCGGTGCCTGCATCCAGTGGGCGGTACAGCTTGACGGCCAACGGCGAGGTGGGGGACAGCGCCAACAACATGTCCGCATCTTCAGCGCCCACCTGCGCCGAGAAGTCTTCGCGGTAGGCCGTGGGAAATGCATTGGCAAAGCGGTGCGCCAAAGCCAGGCCAGGGCCTTCGCCATGGGCGCGCAGCAGTTCGGTGGTGGCGTCATCTTCCCAACGTTGGGTCAGGCGGGTGATGCGG
>JANXVI010000174.1 GCA_025351745.1 Rhodoferax sp. | reverse complement strand
CAGCAACCAAAGCCAGGTGGTCACGCCGCTGTTCCACACCGTGTGGCGGCCCGATCTGGCGTCCAAGGACCAGTTTCGTTTGAGCTTGACGCGCAGCTACCGCTCGCCCAATTTGCAAGACCTGATTGCGCGGCCCAGCATCAACAGCCTGTACCTGAACCGCGGCGCCAATACCGAGGTGCATCCGGACCGCGCAGGCAACGCGTATTTGAAGCCCGAACTCGCCTCCGGCATTGACCTTGCGTTTGAACACTATGTGCCGGGCGGTGGTCTGCTCAGTGCCAATGTGTTTTTGCGCCAAATCCAGAACCTGATGCGCAGCCAGACTGCGTTGGAAAGCGTAAGTTGGGCCGATGTGCCGCGCTGGGTGGCGCGCAAGCAAAACATTGGTAACGCCAGCACGCAGGGCATTGAGCTGGAGGCCAAGTTCCGTCTGAGTGAAATGTTCCCCGATGCGCCCAAGATCGACCTGCGCAGCAACCTCAGCCTGTTCCGCTCCAACGTGGGCGGCGTCACCGGCCCCGACAACCGGCTGGACCAGCAGCCAGACGGCACGGCCAACCTTGGCGCCGACTACCAGATGACCAGCCTGCCGCTGAAGATTGGCGGCAATATCAACTGGACACCGCAGTTCACAACGCGCCTCAGCGATGACCAGACCGTCTACCAGAGCGACAAGTTTGTGGCCGACGCCTACGCGCTGTGGACCATCAACCCGCGCTACCAGCTGCGCATGTCGGTCAGCAATTTCGCCGGGCGCGACTACGTGACGGGTGGCAGCCTGCTGTCGACCAACACCCTGGGGCAGACCGTGCGCGAATCCACGCAGACGATTGCTCCATCCTTCGTTAATGTGCAACTGCGGCTGGAGATGAAGCTGTAGGAGGTTGGACGGAGTCTGGGTGGCAGGGCGCTCTGCTCCGTGTCCCCCGCCCGCTGCGCGGGCTCCTCCTTTACCTGCGCAGAACACCCTGCCACCCAGACTCCTTGCTTGTGTAGCGCACTATCATCCGGTGCATGCAGCGACGCCACTTTTTGACCGCTGGCGCGGGCACCGTTTGGGCCGCAGCCGGATGTACGGCCCCTGATCCAAATGCCCACATCACCGGCGGCTTTGTCGGCGGAGAACCCGCGCGCGGCCACTGGCTGCGTGACACCCTGCGTGCCGGCAAGCCGCTGCCTGCGCCATCTGCAACGTTCAAAACCCGCGTGCTGATTGCCGGTGGCGGTGTAGCCGGCCTGGCCGCGGCACGCGCGCTGCGGCTGCGCGGCATGGACGACTTTGCGCTGCTGGAGTTGGAAGACGTGGCCGGTGGCAACAGCCGCAGTGCCGAGCTGGGCGGCCTGGCCTGCCCGCTGGGTGCCCATTACCTGCCGCTGCCGGGTGACGACGCGCCTGAGGTGCAAGACCTACTGGAAGAATTGGGCTTGCGCAGCCGCGTGTCGGGCCGCTGGCAGTACGACGAGCGCCACCTGTGCCACAGCCCGCAGGAGCGTCTGTACTTCAATGGCCAGTGGCAAGAAGGCCTGCTGCCGTTGCATGGGGTCGGCGCCAGCACGATTGCCCAGTACCAGAAGTTTGCGGGCTTGGTAGAGCAAGCCCGAAGGGCCGCGCGCTGGACTATGCCTGTGCAAATAGGCGCTCCAGCCCTGGTGAAATCTGCGTTGTCAGCTATTACTTTTATAGCGTATCTGGATCAAAACGGTTTGGACGACCGTCACCTGCGCTGGTACCTGGACTACTCCTGCCGCGACGACTATGGCGCCGGCATCGCCACCGTATCGGCCTGGGCCGGCATCCACTACTTTGCCAGCCGGCATGGCTTCCACGCACCCGGCGCCGAGACTGCCGAACGCGAAGGCCTGCTGACCTGGCCGGAAGGTAATGCCTGGCTGACGCGCCGCCTAGCCGCGCCACTGGGCGAGCGTCTGCACACCGGCCGCACGGTGCTGCGCATCAACAACACCAAACACGGCGTGGAGGTGGACGCATTCAACAGCGCAACGCAGGCAATCGAGCGCTGGCAGGCGGAGCAGATCGTCGTGGCGCTGCCGGTGTTTGTGGCTGCCCGCGTGGTGCAGGATGCGCCCGACTTTTTGCGCCAGGCCGCCAGCCAGGTGGCTTACGCGCCGTGGTTGGTGGCCAACATCCACATCGCCCAGCCGCTGCACGACCGCCCTGGCCCGGCACCGAGCTGGGACAACGTGCTGTACGACACCGGTCTTGGCACCGGCGGCTTGGGGTACGTGGATGCCACCCACCAAAGCCTGCAACCGGTGGCGGGCGCTACCGTGCTGACCCATTACCGCGCGCTGGGGGATGCACATGGCTTTGGCCCGCGCATTGCCCCGACAGCCCCCGGTTCCGGTACGCCTGCGTCAGCGGCGTCGGCACCCGCCATTGGCGTGGAGGGTCGCAAACTGCTGCTGGACAAACGCTGGGCCGCTTGGCGAGACGAGATCGTGGCCGAACTGGCCCTGGCCCACCCGGATCTGGCGGCCAAGGCCACGCGCATGGACATCATGCGTTACGGCCACGCCATGGCCATCCCCACACCAAAGGCTAGTGGCCAAATCGGCCTGTGGCCCTCGCCGAATATGCGCGAGCAGCTATCAAAAAAGGAGCGCCAAGCAAACCCTTACCCGGCGCGCCCCGTGCTGGCGTGGCAGCGCCTGCGCTTTGCGCACAGCGATTGGGCTGGGTACTCGGTGTTTGAAGAGGCGTTTACTGCTGGGCACTGGGCCGTTTAGCCCATCCTGTGTGGGCGGGGCGTGAAACTAGCCCTGCAGGATTTTCCCCGGCAACCAGCCGCTGATGAACTCCAAAAAGGCCCGCGTGCGCGCCGGTATGAGCTTGCGCGAGGGCACGGCCGCATAGATCGTCAGCCGCCCGGCCATCCACTGGGGCAGCACATGCACCAGGTCACCGTTGGCCAGGTGGTTGACCACCAGCAGGCGCGACAGCAAGGCGATACCGGCACCATCCAGCGCGGCGCGGTACAGCACGTCAAGGCTGACGGACTGCAGCGCGATGGGCATGTCGACCTCCACCGCCTCGCCCTCGCCCTGCGCCGGGCGCAACCGCAGGCGCCGGTTGCTGGGGCCACCACCTTGCTGGCGGGGAAATTTCAGGTAGTCGTGCCGCGCCAGATCGCCCGGCTGCAGTGGCGTGCCAGCGCGTGCCAAGTAGGTCGGCGAGGCACACAGAATCCACTCCGACGTGGACAACGGCCGGGCGACCACATTGGCGTCATACCCTTCGTCCACACCCATGAACGTGACATCAAATTCGTCCACCCGCGTTTGTGGAAATGGGTCCACGGCAATGTCCAGCGCCACCTTGGGGTAGCGCGCGCGCCAGTGCGCAATGTGTGGCGCCAGTACGTAGGACGCCAGCACCGGCGTTGCCAGCACATGCACCGTGCCGTGCAGTTCCTGCGTGCTAGTGCCTACGGCGGCCTCGGCGTCGTCGATTTCGTTGAGGATGCTGCGCACCCGCAGCAAGTACAGCTCGCCCGCCTCGGTCAGCGCCAGCTTACGGGTGGTGCGCTGCATCAGCCGCGCGCCCAGGTGTTGCTCCAGATCGCCAAACAAACGGGTTACGGTGGCGGGTGACATGTCCAGCGCACGGGCGGCAGACGCGAAACCGCCGTCATCCACCACCCTTTGGAACACCCGCATCGACAAAAGACGGTCCATATGTGCAACAAGTAAGTTTTCAAGGGTTGGATTATTTCACTTTTAGCAATGATGAATTACTGACCAGATGGTTTTTAATTTGACGAATCGGCGTACAGTTCAACCCATCGATGAGCCGAAACACAAAAAGGCGACTCACCGAGGCTGGACAAGCAGGGGCCGTTTAGCCCCCGATCTGCCCGGAAATGTCTAACAACTTTTGAAGGAACCATCACCATGAAAAACGTATTCGCAACTTCCGCTTTGATCCTCGTTGCAGCCTTAGGCGCCACCGCGAGCTTTGCCGCTGACCACAGCCGTTTGAACAACGTCGAGACCAGCCCCTACTTCGCCAAGTCCGCACCCAGCGTGTTGAGCCGCGGCTTCGTCAAGTCGGAATACACCGATGCCATGAAAGCTGGCAACGGACCTGCCCACGGCGAAAACTCCGGTTTGCGCGAGCCCGTGGCCAGCACCATGGCCCGTTCCGCCGTCAAGGCCGACTTCTTGCAGGCCCGTAAGGCTGGCACATTGCCCCCAATGGGTGACCGCGGTTAATACCCCGCACTGAGTTGCAATAACCCGGTTGATCCCGGGCACAGGCGGTCAGACCTTCCGGACGCCTGAAAACAGAATCCCGCCCACGAGGCGGGATTTTTTTGGCGTTATCAGAGGCTTTTCCGCTCAAGCAAGACGGCCCTTTTGTCCATGACAAGAACGTTCCATTGCATCAAATGGGGTAGCGTCCGGATCAGGCGAAAGTCTTCGTGCGTCAGCAGCATGTATCTGACGTCGTATCTGCGGACAAAATCAACCAGCAAATCGTTTTCCACCAACAGACGCTCGGTGAACAGGATGTAGTCAGCCCCGTAGGAGTCAATGCGCGAGTCCAGCGATGGCCGTAAGCGCGGATAAGCGCGATACACCAACTCGGCGCCGTAATCGTAGGTGGTCATCACGTTCCCGTGCAAGGCCGGATTGCTCAACGCAGTGCGCATGGGTGCGGTGAAACTCTGGTTGAGGCTTGATTCGTGGGGGTATGCGCCATAGGCGTTGCCAAATTTGATGGCGAAGCCCAACACGCCGGCACCCAAGACAGCGCAAAGCGCGTAGAACCGCGTGCTGAGTTCTGGCCGTTGAACGCGCTTGGAGATGAGTGGCGGCAACATATAGGCGGTGACGATGCCCAGATAAACCGCGAAGCGCGTGGCCTTGACTGCGAGCAAGACGAAACACAAGAGTAGCAAGGCATCGACAGCGCTGAGTTTTCGCCACCGCACCACCGACGCGGTAACTGCCACTGTGGTGCATCCCAACCCGATCCAGAAGCCGCGCCAATGCCAAGCAATCGGGTCCAGAGACGATATCCACTCCAGAACGTAGCCATTCGTGAAATCCGACTGAGTGAAGTTCAATACGAAGGCAGTCTGCTCCCAGCCGGTCGGATTTACTACCGTGCACGCTAGCGCGACCAAGGAAAGTACCCCAAAAGACTTGGCAGTAGTCTTTGACGCGAAGTTGGGTTCCGCAGGAGCTCTGCGCGTATCAAGCCAAACGCCAACTGCGAAAATACTGGCGACTATGGGGGCAAGAATGAACGAGCCGTGCGTATTCGACCAAAGAATCACGACCACGACAAGGCCAATCCAGCTCTTTCGGGAAGGCTTTTGTCGGCAACTCTCCAGCAAATGCAGATAGACCACGAACAGTATGAGTGACACCAATTCAGGGCGCAGGAAGTGGCGAAAGTTCTGCACACATACCGCCAGCAGTCCCAAGATCAGTGCCAATGGCAGGCACTGCTGGCTTCGTCGGTATGCAAGCCAGGCGGCCAGGGCAAAAAGCGTGAGCCCGAATGCCCCCAACACCAGTGGCAACGCATCTTCGCCGAAAAGCTGAATCACTTCATAAAACAGCACGGATGGAAGCCACTCGTGAGCGTTGAACTTTGCGGTTTGAATATCAGTAAAGGGAAACAAAAGAGTTTTAGGAATCTCGAAATTGCTTGCGATGAGTTCACCGACTTTGGCTTGAAGCCAAAAGTCGTTCGCAATTTGTGGGGCCACGCAAATAAACGAGACGGCGGCAAGAGTGACCATCACGGCTGCGATCTTCCAGATGCCCAATGGCGAAGATTGGTTATGCACGTGCACTGAGTTCACAAATATTTCCTTTGAGCGAAGGACGCGATGATATCGGGGGCACACTCAAGCCCCCTAAAATCCCCGCAGTCTGCGGTTCAGTGGTTTGACCAGCGGCATCTACCTATAAAAGCACAGGGGGCCCAGACCATGAAAACTGACAACGCACTCCGCCAAGAATTGCTCAAGGTGCTGCTGTACGCGGCCTTGTCCTTGTTCCTGATCCCGGCATTGACCTACGGTTTTGTGCGCTACGCCAACCACGACCGCGATGTGTCGTTCCAGCACATGATCGAGGACCGCACCTATGCGGACAACACTGCGAGCAGCGAGGACAAGAAAGAAAACAACGCTTTCTACCGCGCCCGGCCGCCGTCAAAACTCTGCGCCAACCGCGAGGCCGAGGCCCAGAAGTACCGCGAGGCAGTGTGTGAAACCTATGGCGTGGTCTGGCAGTTCTACACCATGCAGCGCGCAGCGCTGTGGACCCTGGTGGGCGGCGTCGTACTGCTGGTAGCCATTGGCGCGCTGGGTGGGCTGGCGTTCGTCAGTCGGCATTGGCAGTACACCAGTTTTGTCGTCGGCTGGCGGCTGATGACGCTGGCGGGCGCCGCCGAGGTGGTGTTGCAGGGCGCGATGGGAGTCTGGCTGTCGTTCTGGGTGACGGCCTTCTTCGCGCAAAAATATTACGTCAAGCTGATTCTCATCGTTGGTCTAGCCGTGCTGGCGGGTGTGGCTGTGTTGGTCAGCAGGATCTTCCAGCGGGTCAACAGCAACAACCGCGTTGACGGTGAGTTGGTGACCGAGGCCGATGCACCACTGCTGTGGCACCGCATCCGTCATATGGCGGCGCGCCTGAAGATCGCACCGCCGGACCAGATCGTGGCCGGCATAGACACCAACTTCTTCGTGATCGAGGCGCCATTGACGGTCGGCAACAAACAGTTGAAGGGGCGTTCGCTGTTCGTCAGCATTCCGCTGTTGCGGGTGCTGAGCATGCACGAAGCCGATGCCGTGCTGGGCCACGAGATGGCCCATTTCCGCGGCGGCGATACGCGTGCCAGTGCGCAACTCGGCCCCAAACTGAACCAGTACGACAGCTATGTACAAGGCTTGCGGGATGGCGGCTTCACGATGGTCGTGTACTACTTCATGCAGTTGTACCGCATGGTGTTCCAGGTCGCGTTGTCGCGCGACAGCCGCGCACGGGAATTCAAGGCCGACCGGACCGCCGCCAAACTGGTGTCGCCACAGGCCATTTCGCAATCGCTGGTCAAGATTGCCGCATACGACAACTACCGCAGCAACACCGAACGGGCGCTGTTCGAACGGGACCACAAACTCAACGAGCAACTCGGCCTTTCCGCGGCTGTTGCCCAGGGCCTGCGGCCCTACACAGCCTCCATCGATTTTGTGGACGATATGCGCACGGCCCACATTCCCCACCCCTTTGACAGCCACCCACCGCTGGCCCAGCGCATGCAGCAGGTCGGCAATCCGCTGGACCCGGACGACTACGGTGCCCTGGTGCTGGAAGTGCCCAAGGCCACGTGGGCCGACGAGATCATCACGGCCGACGCCATCGAGCAGCGCATGTGGTCGGCCTACGAGCAGCAGTTCGCGCAGAACCACGAGCAGGAACTGGCCTACCGTTACGAGCCCGCCGATGAACAAGAGCGCCAACTGGTCCTAAAGTACTTTCCACCGGTCGTCTTCTCCCTCAAAAAAGACGCGTCCATTGAGGTGAATTACAGCGGCATTGCACAATCCAATGGCGAGCCGCTGCTGGAGTGGAACAGCGTGAAAGCACTGCAATACAACACCAGCAGTTTTGGCGACAGCCTGACCGTTACCTTGAACGAAAAAAGTATGATCGGCTCCAAAACCATGACCATCAAACTCGGCGGCGTAGGCAAGCAAAAAGACCCGTTCAACGCGGTAGTGGGCCATTACTGGCAGCGCCACCAGGTCATGCGCCGCGCAAACGGAATACCACCATGGATGTCTTGATACTGGCCTTGCTGTTCGGCGGCGTCGCGCTCTTTTTCCAGCGGCGCGACGAGCACCGCCGCATCGTTTTGTTGGGCCGCCATTTGGGCCAATACCAGATCGAAAAGTTGATGGAAACCCTGACCGACGGCTATATGCGCGCCCTGGGCGAGGCCGAACCTGCTCGGCAACAACAGATATGGAGCATGTTGACCACTACGGAGGCGGTGCTATGCGACCAGTTCAAGCGGATCGCAAGCGAATTCGCGCGGCTGGATGCCGGCATGACCCGGGCCAGCAAGTTGCCGTGGTCCATCTTTTACAGCGGGCGCCTTTTTCCGAGCAGCACATTTGATTTTCGCGCGGCACTGAGTATCCATGCCCGCGGCATCTGCCAGGCTGTGCATCGCGGGGACCACGTGGGCGCAAAGGACAAAGCCTTCACCATTCTGGCCGAGCTGTACCTCATGCAGCACAGTTGCCATTGGTTTTGCAAGACCAAGGGTGTGGCCTCCACACGCCTGGTCTTGCGCCACCAAACGGCTTATGCCACCGTGCTGGAGTCGGTGATGCCTGCCACACGCCAGGACTATACAGCCCTGATCGCACGCTAAACTGCCCCTGGGTCAGCAGGCGTCGCTCTTGCTTGTATTTGCCCACCGCGTCTTTCTAATCTCTATCCAAGGCACCACCCCATGCAGCACGTCGTTTTCAATCAAAAGGGTGGCGTTGGCAAGTCCACCATCACTTGCAATTTGGCAGCCATCAGCGCCTGGCAAGGCAAACGCACGCTGGTGATTGACCTTGATTCGCAGGGCAACTCAACCCGATACCTGTTGGGCGCCGACATGCCAGAGGATTTGCCCAACGTCGCCGAGTTCTTTGAGCAAAGCCTCAAGTTCACGATACGCGACAAGGGCGCCAGCGAATACATCGTCCACACCCAGTGGGAGGGGCTGGAACTGATGCCATCGAGCCCGCTGTTGGACGAGCTGCACAGCAAGCTGGAATCGCGCCACAAGATTTACAAGTTGCGCGATGCGTTGGAACTGCTGGCCGAAGACTATGACGAGATTTACATTGACACACCACCGGCGCTGAACTTTTACACGCGCTGCGCGTTGATCGCCGCCCAGGGCTGTTTGATTCCCTTTGACTGCGACGATTTCTCGCGCCGTGCGCTGTACACGCTGTTGGAAAACGTGGCCGAGATCAAGGCCGACCACAACGCCGATCTGGAGGTGGAAGGCATCATCGTCAACCAGTTCCAGGCCCGCGCCAACCTGCCCCAGCGCATGGTGCAGGAGCTCATCGACGAAGGTCTGCACGTGCTGCAGCCCTACCTGCGCTCGTCGGTGCGCATCCGCGAGTCGCGCGAACTATCCATGCCGATGATTTTTCTGGACCCCAACCATACGCTAACCCAGGAGTTTGTAGCGCTGCATGATGCCCTGAATTAGTTGCTATTGGACGGTAGATTGCGGACGGCCGATTCAAGTGCACAGCGCAGCGCACTAAACTCCAGCGCAAAGGGAGACCCTGTTTCATGAAGACTTGGATCAAGCGAAGTATTTTTGCGCTGGTAGCGGCCACCGTTCTCGGCGGTGGTGTATATCTCTACAGCAAGCGGCCGGTCGTACCGGAGAAACCCAAGTTCCGCACTGCCGTCATCGACGAAGGTGCCATCACGCAGGTAGTGCTCGCCACTGGCATCTTGCAGCCGGTGATTACCGTGAATGTGGGCACGCAAGTCAGCGGCACCGTGCTTGAGCGCCGGGCCGACTTCAACGACCACGTAACCAAGGGGCAGATTCTGCTGCGCCTGGACCCTGCCAATCTGGAAGCCCGGCTGCGCCAAGCCCGCGCGCAGTTGCAGGCCTCGGAGGCCGCGCTGGTGCTGGCCGGGGCTACCTATGAGCGTAACCAGAAGCTGGTGACCGCCGGCTTTGTATCGGCACTGACACTGGACCAGGGCAAGCGCGAAGTAAACGCCGGTGTCGCCAATGTAGAAGTGGCACGCGCCCAGGTCCAGTCGGCGGAGACGGACCTGAGCAACAGCGTGATCCGCAGCCCCATTGACGGTGTGGTGATACGCCGCAACACCGATGT
>JANXVI010000173.1 GCA_025351745.1 Rhodoferax sp. | reverse complement strand
GGTGCCCATGGCGTGGCCTTGTTGCAGGCCTGGGTGCAACCGGAAGTACAAGCCTGGTTGGGTGAAAGCCTGCACACCCTGCGTTGCTGGAAGGCGATGCAGATCGACATGCTCTCGGCCTTGGGGTGGACTTGTTTGCCCAGTGATGCCAATTTCTTTTGCGCACACCCGCCGTTGGGTGAAGCGGGCGACCCAGAACGGATGGCCTGGGCCGCCGCGCTGCTGAGTTTGCGGCACATGGGCATCAAATTGCGTGATGCAGCCTCTTTTGGATTGCCGGGCCAAGCCCGTCTGGGCGTAATGCCACCCGTTGCGCAGCAGGCATTGCACTTGGCGTTGATCCACATTAACCAGTCTGCGTACCCGTAAGCGAAAATAGCAGCTTCCAGACCACGGTCCCATGCAGGTTCCCTGCGCGACCTGCACCTACCCCAATCCGTACTCCATGCTCACCATCACCCGCAAACTCGAATTCGATGCCGGCCACCGCATCCCTGACCACAACAGCCAGTGCCGCAACCTGCACGGCCACCGTTACACGCTGCTGATTACCTTGACCGGCGACGTGGTGCAACAAGACGGCCAGTCTGACAACGGCATGATCATGGACTTTGGCGACATCAAGGCCCTGGCCAACGAACACCTGGTCAATATGTGGGACCACGCCTTCATCGTCTACAAAAACGACACCGCTGTGCGGGCCTTTCTGGACAGCATGCCCAACCACAAAACCGTGGTCATCGACCGCGTGCCCACGGTAGAAAACATGGCCCAGGTTGTTTTTGACATTCTCAAAGGTGTTTACAACGACCGGTTCGGCCGCCACCTTGCGTTAACCAAGGTGACCCTGTACGAGACGCCCAATTGCTGGGCCGAGATTGACGGCTGAAGGCCGCGCCATGCAGCTCGACTACGCCACCCTCGAAGCCCAGCGCCGTCAGCACCCCGCGTGGCGCTTGCTGGCGGCCGAGCATGCACCGTTAGTGGCCAGCTTTTTGCACCGTGTGTTTGTGCTGCCCAATGTGCGGGTGATGGCGCAGGCCAACTTGGTCGAGGCGCTGGAAGATACGCTGTACGACTTGCGTGAACAGCGCGGCGTGCAACTTTTTCCCAAGAGTGCGTTGGAGTATTTGAACGACTGGGCAGCCAACGACAAGGGCTGGCTGCGCAAGTTCTATCCCCAGGGATCCGACGAGCCGCATTTCGATTTGACCCCGCCCACCGAGCGCGCGCTGGCTTGGTTGGTCAGCCTGTCGGAGCGCAGTTTTGTGGGCACGGAATCGCGGCTGCTGACCCTGTTTGCGCTCCTCAAACAAATGCAGGAGGGCAGCGAAACCAATCCCCAGGCCCGGCTGGCCGAGCTGCATAAAAAGCGCGTTGCCATCGATGCAGAAATCGCCCGCGTGCAGGAGGGTGATTTGGCCTTGCTGGACGACACCGCCTTGCGCGACCGCTTCCAGCAGTTCACCGGTTTGGCGCGTGAGCTGTTGGCGGATTTCCGGGAGGTGGAACACAACTTCCGCGCGCTCGATAGGCGCGTGCGCGAACGCATCACGCTGTGGGATGGTGCCAAGGGCATGCTGCTGCAAGAGATCATGGGTGAGCGCGATGCGATTGCCGACTCGGACCAGGGCAAGAGTTTTCGCGCGTTCTGGGATTTTTTGATGTCCCAGTCGCGCCAGGAAGAATTTACCGCGCTGCTGGCGCGCGTGCTGGATTTGCCCCCGGTGTCTGCGCTGGGCCCCGACCCGCGCCTTAAGCGCGTGCACTACGACTGGCTGGAGGCCGGCGAATACGCCCAAAAAACCGTGGCCCAGTTGTCACAACAATTGCGCCGCTTTCTGGACGACAAGGCCTGGCTGGAGAACCGCCGCATCATGGACATCTTGCGCAGCATCGAGGCCAAAACGCTAGTGCTGCGCGATGCCGCGCCACAGTTGATGCGCGAGGCCGAATTTGCCACCATCGACGCCCCCCATGCCGACATTGACCTGCCGTTTGAGCGACCCTTGCACCGGCCGGCTGTTGATACCGTATTGACCCGCATCGCCCTGACGGCGGGCGACAGTGATGTTGCCGCGGACGCGCTGTTCTCGCAGGTCACTGTGGACAAAGTCGCCCTGAATGCCCACATCCGCAAAACCCTGCAAACCCGCGACCAGGTGACGCTGGCCGAGCTGGTGCAGACCCGCCCCTTGCAACAGGGCTTGGGGGAGCTGGTGGCGTATATGCAATTGGCTGCGGACTCCCCGCACTGCGTGGTGGACGAGGGCACGCTGGACACCGTGGTGTGGGCGGTGAATGTGAACGCAGATGACGGGCAGAGTGACGGTGCGGCTGACGCCCCTTCGCATACCAGCCCCGTGATGCGCCGCGCCGAGTTGCCGCGCGTTATTTTTGTCCGCCACTGAAAGCTTGGCCCGTAACCGAACAATCGACCATGCAAGACCTTGAACTCCAGCCAGATGCCGATGCTCCCGCGTCTGCGCCCCAGCATGACCTGACCAGCCTGGTCGTTCCACTGCTCAAAGGCGTGTTGTACCGCGATGATGACGCTCCGCAGTGGAGCGCGCTGCTCCAACTGCAAGCACGGGTGCGCGACTACGTGGCCGTACTGGGCCTGAACCTGGTGCTCGACGAGGCCGAGGGTTATGCGTTCTTGCGCTCCAAAGGGAACGAGGCGCAAGACGGTGACGGTGCGGGTGGCGATGCCGACGCGCCCAAGCTGCCGCGTCTGGTGCGACGCCAGCCCTTGAGCTTCCCGGTCAGTCTTTTGCTGGCGCTGTTACGCAAAAAGCTGGCCGAGTTTGATGCCAGCGGCGGCGACACCCGGCTTATCTTGTCGCGGGATGCTGTGGTCGAGCTGGTGCGCGTTTTCTTGCCTGCAGGGTCCAACGAATCACGTCTGATCGACCAAGTGGACACGCAGTTGAACAAGGTGATTGAGCTGGGTTTTGTGCGCCGCCTAAAAAGTGACGCTACCGGCACTGCGCACAAAGGTGCTGAGTCCATGTTTGAAGTGCGCCGAATTCTGAAGGCCTTTGTGGATGCCCAATGGCTGTCGGAGTTTGACCAGCGTCTGGCGCAATACCATGCTGAACTCAATAGCCGTGCGGATGATTGACATTTTGGCATTGGATATATATCATGAGATATATCATGAGATATATCATTTCCTAGGGGGAGCCACCATGCAGCAAACCGCAAAAATATTTGTTACCGGCCGCAGCCAAGCCGTTCGACTGCCGCTGGAGTTTCGCTTTGATGTGTCAGAAGTCTTTATCCGCCATGACCCCGCCACGGGGGATGTTGTGCTGTCCCGCAAACCCACTGACTGGCAAGGCTTGCTGGATGTCGTGGCACAAAACACAGGCGAAGACCTGCTGATAGAGCGCCGCCCTGCCAAGGCGCCCCACGCGCGCCGCGACCCCTTTGAAGGCTGGAAGGAATGACGCAGCAGCGTTACATGCTCGATACCAATGTGGTCAGCCACATCATGCAGGGGCGTGACGCTGCACTGCTGGCGCAGCTGGTTCAGGTGCCCGTAGGCCAGGTAGTGATGTCCAGTGTGACCCTGGCAGAGCTGGAATACGGCCTGCACCGCAAAGGGCAACCCCCACGCCTGAAAGCTGCCATGACCCAGGTGCTGCTGCGCATGGATGTACTGCCGTGGGACGAGGCTGTGGCGCGGTGTTACGGCGTGTTGTGCAGCATACTGGAGGCGCGAGGCATTAGCTTGAGCGACCTCGACATGATGATCGCCGCCCATGCGGTCGCCGTGAATGCAACGCTGGTCAGCCGTGACAAGGCTTTTGCTCAAGTGCCGGAGCCCCTGCGGCTGGAGACTTGGCATGCAGCCTGACCTGGATTTAAGTATCAGCACCGATCCCACCCTGTCCGGCTTTCGCCTCACCCGCCTCGAAGTCTTCAACTGGGGCACCTTTGACAAACGCGTCTGGACACTGGCGCTGAATGGCCGCAACGGACTGCTGACGGGCGACATTGGCTCGGGCAAATCTACGCTGGTCGATGCCATCACCACGCTTTTGGTACCCGCCCACCGCGTGGCCTACAACAAGGCAGCGGGGGCCGAGGCCCGGGAGCGGTCTTTGCGCTCCTACGTGCTGGGGCATTTCAAGTCTGAGCGCAATGAGGTCACGGGCACGGCCAAGGCCGTAGCACTGCGCGATGCCAGCCAGTATTCGGTGATCTTGGGCGTGTTCCACAACGCGGGGTTTGATCAGACTGTGAGCCTGGCGCAGGTGTTCTGGATGAGAGAGGCCACCCAGCCCGAGCGCTTTTATGCGGTGGCCGACAAGCCCTTGTCGCTGAGCTCGGATTTTTCGGACTTTGGAGTCGCCATGCTCGCATTGCGCGCGCGGCTGCGCAAGGGCGGTGCGGCGCTTTTCGACAGCTTTGCCCCCTACAGCGCGCACTTCCGTCGCCGCTTTGGCAACCTGGGCGAGCAGGCGCTGGATTTATTCCACCAAACCGTGTCGATGAAGTCGGTGGGCAACCTGACCGACTTTGTGCGCCACCACATGCTGGAGCCCTTTGACGTAGCCCCGCGCATCACGAGTTTGCTGGCGCATTTTGACGACCTGAACCGCGCCCACACAGCAGTGCTGCAGGCCAAGGAGCAGGTGGACTTGCTCACGCCCCTGGTGGCAGACTGTGACCGCCACGCCAGTTTCACGGCAGAGGCGAATGCCTTGCGCGCCTGCCGTGAAGCCCTCAAACCCTGGTTCGCCGGACTCAAGCTGGCGCTGCTGGACCAGCGACTGGAAACCCTGAACGACCACTGGCGCAGCGAGAACGCAAAGGTGGAGCGGCTGGAGGCACAGGTCGCAGAACAAAAGGCGCAAGCCAAGTCCCTGCAAAGTGCTATTTTTCAGAACGGTGGTGACCGCTTGGCCCGCCTTGGCGAGGACATGGCGCGCCAGCAAACCGAGTTGGAGCGGCGCAAGAAAAATGCCGACCGCTACGACGAACTGCGTCGCAGCCTGGGACTGCTACAAGTGGCCAGCCGCGAAGACCTGCAGACCCAGGCGCACACCTGCGTGCAGCGCCTGGCGGCCGATGTGGAGCGTGATGCCGACATCCAGAACGCGCTGGTGGAGCGCGGTGCCGAGCTGCGCGAAGGCCGGCTGGAGCACACCGCGCTGACTGACGAAATCCGCAGCCTGCGCGCGCGCCAAAGCAATATCGACGTGCACCAAATCGCCATGCGCAGCGCGCTGTGCCAGGCACTGGGCCTGAGCGAAGACCGCATGCCCTTTGCCGGTGAGCTACTGCAGGTGCGCGACGGTGAGCGCGACTGGGAGGGCGCGGCCGAGCGGTTGTTGCACGGCTTTGCGCTTTCCATGCTGGTACCCGATGCGGTGTACCCGCAGGTGGCCGAGTGGGTGGATGCCACCCACCTCAAAGGGCGCCTGGTGTACTTTCGGGTCAGAGAGAACACGCGCCAAGATCAACGCGCTTCGTTGCATCCAAGGTCGTTGGTGCGCAAGCTCGTCGTCAAGCCCGATTCGCCGTTTTACGATTGGTTGGACTTGGAGGTGGCACGCCGCTTTGACATCGCCTGCTGCGCTACACAAGAGCAATTCCGCGCCGAGCCCAAAGCCATCACGCAAAACGGCCAGATCAAGGCCGCAGGCGAGCGCCACGAGAAAGACGACCGCCAC
>JANXVI010000149.1 GCA_025351745.1 Rhodoferax sp. | reverse complement strand
CATGTCTGTTAACTATGGCTCCAAGCGCGTTGTCGTTGGCGCGCACTACGGTCTTCGCGACTGGCTGGCCCAGCGCATTACTGGCTTGCTGATGGCCCTCTTCACCCTTATCGTTTTGGCGCAAGTGCTCTTTCGCAAAGGCCCCATGGGCTATGACAAATGGGCTGGCATCTTCTCCAGCCAGTGGATGAAGGCCTTGACCTTTTGCGTCATCATCTCCCTGCTGTACCACGCCTGGGTCGGCATGCGCGAAATCTTCATGGACTACATCCAGCCGGTCTTTGTGCGACTGGCCCTGCAAGTGTTCGCCATTGTCTGGCTCGTGGCCTGTGCGGGCTGGGCTATCCAGGTCCTGTGGCGCCTTTGATTCCACCGAAAGATTGAGATTGAATCCATGACCTATTCTCCTGTAACCCGAAAATTTGACGTCGTCATCGTCGGCGCTGGCGGCTCCGGCATGCGCGCATCGCTGCAACTGGCACGTGCCGGTTTGAACGTAGCCGTGCTGTCCAAAGTATTCCCCACCCGCTCACACACCGTGGCAGCGCAGGGCGGCATTGGAGCATCGCTGGGCAACATGAATGACGACAACTGGCACTACCACTTCTACGACACCGTCAAAGGGTCGGACTGGTTGGGCGACCAGGACGCCATCGAGTTCATGTGCCGCGAAGCCCCCAAGGTTGTCTATGACCTGGAACACATGGGCATGCCATTTGACCGCAACCCAGACGGCACGATTTACCAACGTCCGTTCGGCGGGCACACTGCCAACTACGGCGAAAAGGCGGTGGAACGTGCCTGCGCTGCGGCCGACCGCACCGGCCACGCCATGCTGCACACGCTGTACCAACAAAATGTGGCTGCCAAGACCAGCTTCTTTGTCGAGTGGATGGCACTGGACCTGATCCGCGACGCCGAAGGCGATGTGGTCGGTGTCACGGCCTTGGAAATGGAAACCGGTGACCTGCACGTGCTGCACGCCAAGACCGTGCTCTTGGCAACCGGTGGCGCAGGCCGCATATTCGCCGCCTCAACCAACGCCTTCATCAACACGGGCGATGGTTTGGGCATGGCCGCACGCGCCGGCATTCCGCTTGAAGACATGGAGTTCTGGCAGTTCCACCCCACCGGCGTGGCTGGCGCGGGCGTGCTGTTGACCGAAGGCTGCCGTGGCGAAGGCGCGATTTTGCGCAACAGCAATGGCGAACGTTTCATGGAGCGCTATGCGCCTGCCTACAAAGACCTGGCACCGCGTGATTTCGTCTCGCGTTGTATGGACCAGGAAATCAAGGAAGGGCGCGGGTGCGGTCCTAACAAGGATTACATCAACCTGGACATGACCCACCTGGGCGTAGACACCATCAAGAAACGTCTGCCCTCGGTGCTGGAAATTGGCCACAACTTCGCCAATGTCGACATCACGCGTGAACCTATTCCGGTCGTACCCACCATCCATTACCAAATGGGCGGAATCCCCACCAATATCCATGGCCAGGTCGTCACGCAAGACGCTGACAACAAGAGCCAGGTCGTCAACGGCCTCTACGCGGTGGGCGAATGCTCGTGCGTCAGCGTGCACGGCGCCAATCGCCTGGGCACCAACTCGTTGCTCGACTTGCTGGTGTTCGGACGTGCGGCAGGCAACCACATTGTTGAACACAACAAAAAGACGTCGTTCAAGAGCTTGCCCGCCGGTGCTGCGGACAAGACCCTGGCCCGCTTGGCGCGACTGGACAACGCCGCCGACGGCGAATATGCACAAGATGTGGCGGACGATTTACGCGCCGCCATGCAGCAGTATGCCGGCGTGTTTCGCACCAAGGCAACCATGGACGAAGGCGTTACCAAAATCGCCGCCTTGCGCGAACGCGTCAACAAAATTGGCTTGAAAGACAAGTCGAAGGTGTTCAACACCGCGCGCATCGAAGCGCTGGAAGTGGACAACCTGATCGAGTCAGCGCAAGCGACCATGGTGTCGGCGGCCGCCCGTCGGGAAAGCCGTGGAGCGCATTCGGTCAACGATTATGGCGATACACCAGAGCATCCCAACGGCCGCAACGACACCGACTGGCACAAGCACACGCTGTGGCACAGCGAAGGCAGCCGCCTGTCCTACAAGCCCGTGCAAATGAAACCCCTGACCGTTGAGTCCGTGCCACTGAAGACCCGTACGTTCTGATACCGACCAAAAGAGATCGAATATGACCAAACGCACTTTCTCCATCTACCGCTACGACCCGGACAAGGACACCAAGCCCTATATGCAGGACATTGAGGTCGAACTCGACGGCCACGAACGCATGCTGCTCGACGCGCTGATGAAGCTCAAGGCGGTGGACCCGACCATCTCATTCCGCCGGTCCTGCCGCGAAGGAGTCTGCGGGTCAGACGCGATGAACATCAACGGCAAGAATGGTTTGGCCTGCCTGACCAATATGCTGACACTACCCGGCAAGATCGTGTTGAAACCGCTGCCCGGCCTGCCCGTCATTCGCGATCTGATCGTGGACATGACGCAGTTCTTCAAGCAGTACAACTCGATCAAACCGTATTTGATCAACGACACCGTACCGCCCGAAAAAGAGCGCCTGCAGAGCCCCGAAGAGCGCGAAGAGCTCAACGGCCTTTACGAATGCATCTTGTGTGCGAGCTGCTCTACCAGCTGCCCGAGCTTCTGGTGGAACCCGGACAAGTTCGTCGGCCCCGCCGGCCTGCTGCAAGCCTACCGCTTCCTGGCCGACAGCCGCGACCAGGCCACCGGCGAACGGCTGGACAACCTGGAAGACCCGTACCGCCTGTTTCGTTGCCACTCCATCATGAATTGCGTCGATGTCTGCCCTAAAGGACTGAACCCGACGAAGGCGATTGGCAAGATCAAGGAAATGATGGTGTTGCGTACGGTATGAACATGGCCCCCACGCTTGTCACTGCGCGTACTACGCTGCCCCCCGAGGGGGCGAATCTTCCTAGGGGCGGCCCGTCGGGAAATTACGCCCCCACGCTTGTCACTGCGTGTACTGCGCTGCCCCCCGAGGGGGCGAATCTTCCTAGGGGCGGCCCGTCGGAAGATTGCATTGCTCGCGATGACGAATTGCTAGATGAACGCGCTTTGAGCAAGCTGCGGTGGCGGTGCCGCCGCGGTCTGCTAGAGAACGACTTGTTCATTGAGCGGTTCTTCAAAAACTTCAGCGAATCGCTGACAGTACGCCAAGGAAATGCATTGGGTTTGTTGATGGACTTGAGCGACAACGATTTGCTGGATGTGCAGTTGGCACGCAAATCGTTGGCCGAGGTATCCGAGCCGCTGGATCGTGAAGACGGTGTGCATGAAGTTTTGAGTATGTTGAGAAAAAACTGTTGAAAGGTTGAAAATGAAACTAGCTGACACCAAAGCCACGCTGTCCTTCAGCAATGGCAGCCCCAGCGTCGAACTGCCGGTGTACCAAGGCAGCGTCGGCCCCGATGTCGTCGACATCCGCAAGCTGTACGCGCAAACCGGCATGTTTACCTACGACCCGGGCTTTTTGTCCACGGCGGCGTGCCAGTCGGCTATCACCTACATCGACGGCGACAAGGGTGAACTGCTGTACCGCGGTTACCCCATCGAGCAGTTGGCGACCAACTGCGATTTCATGGAAACCTGCCACCTGCTGCTGTACGGCAACCTGCCCAACGCAGCTGGCAAGGCCGAGTTCACCCGGCGCGTGACCCAGCACACCATGGTCAATGAGCAGATGCAGTTCTTCTTGCGCGGCTTTCGCCGTGATGCGCATCCCATGGCCATCATGACCGGCCTGGTCGGCGCACTGTCGGCCTTCTACCATGACAGCACCGACATCACGAATCCAGAGCACCGCGATATTTCCGCGATCCGCCTGATCGCCAAGATGCCGACCCTGGTGGCCATGGCCTACAAGTACACCGTGGGCCAGCCCTACATGTACCCCAAGAACGAGCTCAGCTACGCCGGCAACTTCTTGCACATGATGTTCGCCACACCGTGCGAGCCCTATGTGGTGAACCCCGTCATCGAGCGTGCAATGGACCGCATCTTCACGCTGCACGCCGACCATGAACAAAACGCGTCCACCTCCACCGTGCGCCTGTGCGGCAGCTCGGGCACCAACCCGTTTGCGGCCATTGCAGCGGGAGTAGCCTGCCTGTGGGGCCCCGCACACGGTGGTGCCAACGAGGCCTGCCTGAACATGCTGGAAGACATCCAGAAGATGGGTGGCATCAGCAAGGTTGGCGAATTCATGGAGAAGGTCAAGGACAAGAGCTCTGGCGTCAAGCTGATGGGCTTTGGCCACCGCGTCTACAAGAACTACGACCCGCGCGCCAAGCTGATGCAAGAGACTTGCAAGGAAGTGCTGGCCGAGTTGGGCCTCGAAAACGACCCGCTGTTCAAACTGGCCATGGCGCTGGAGAAGATCGCCTTGGAAGACGACTACTTCGTACAGCGCAAGCTCTACCCGAATGTCGACTTCTACTCCGGCATCGTGCAGCGCGCCATTGGCATCCCGGTTCCCTTGTTCACAGCCATCTTCGCGCTGGCCCGCACAGTCGGGTGGATTGCACAGTTGAATGAAATGATCGGTGACCCCGAGTACAAGATCGGCCGCCCACGCCAGCTGTTCACCGGCTCAGTGAAGCGCGACGTGGCACCCCTGGCACAGCGATAAACCGCTGTACTCCCACACAAGCCCGCTGGCATCGACTGCCAGTGGGCTTTTTAATTGCTACGTATTTTATAGCACTACCCTGATGTAGTACGAGGGCTACAGGCTATTTCTCCATATAAAGTCGCGCAGAAGCAGTTTGGAAACCCCGATTCAGGTTCGTTTGACTGTTGTTTTGGCTTCGGCAAGTACGATTTGCCATATCTACCATCGCAAAATGCGATGACAATTCACAGAATACTGTAGGAAAATACGCTAGTGCATCGCCATCAGCGATGTCTCGAACGCCCATGAACACCTCCGACCGCAGTTTTGCCCGCCGCATAGACCTGACTTCGCTTCAGCTCTTTGCCGCTGTCTGCGAGACGGGCAGCATTGGCAAGGCAGCGCAACGGGAATTTATTGCGCCTTCGGCCCTGAGCAAGCGGCTCAGCGACCTGGAGGCCACGCTGGGCACTGCGCTGTTGCACCGCCACTCACGCGGCGTGCACCTGACACCTGCCGGGCAAAACCTGTTGCACCATGCACGCGCCGTGCTGTTCAGTCTGGAACGCATGCAGGAAGAACTTGCCGAATACGCCGATGGCGCGCGTGGCCAGGTGCGGGTGCATGCCAGCATATCTGCCACGGTGCAGTTTCTGCCGGAGGACCTTGGCTCCTTCATCCGCGCGCACCAAAGCATCCGGATTGACCTGGAAGAGCACCTCAGCAGCGAGGTGATTCGCGCCGTGCAGGAGGGCGCAGCCGACTTCGGGGTGTGCAACACGGCCGATGGCGTCGGTGAGCTGCAGTCGCGCGCCTACCGCCAAGACCATTTGGTGTTGATCGTGCCCAGCGGGCATACTTTGACCGCACAGACCGCTATCGCCTTTGAAGAGACGCTGGCTTTTGACCACGTCGGGCTGCACTCCAACAGCTCCATTTATGTGGCCATGCGCCAGGCTGCGTTCGAACTCGGGCAGACCATTAAGCTACGCATTCAGGTGACTGGGCTGGACGCAATGTGCCGCATGATCCACGCCGGCCTGGGCATTGGCGTGATGCCGCGCCAAGCCTTTGAACTCGTGCGTGGTGTCAGTGCACTCGCTTGTGTACCGCTAACGGACGCCTGGGCCACACGCCGCATTGACCTGGTAGCGCGCGACTTTTCCACGCTGCCGCGCACCGCCCGGCTGCTGGTAGACCACCTCACCGCCGCCGTGCCACGCAACGCCACGGCCTAAAATTAAATCTCTGGAAGAAGAACCCATGGCACATGATGCGCGAACGCTTTACGACAAATTATGGGACGACCACGTCATCCACACCGAAGACGATGGCACGTCCATCCTCTACATTGATCGCCATTTGGTCCACGAAGTGACCAGCCCCCAGGCCTTTGAAGGCCTTCGCGTGGCGGGCCGCAAGGTCTGGCGTGTCAGCTCCATCGTCGCCACGGCCGACCACAACACGCCCACCACCGGTTGGGAACGCGGCTACGACGGCATCACCGACCCGACCAGCAAAGAGCAGGTCATGGCGCTGGACGCCAATATCAGCGAGTTCGGCTCTGCGGCTTACTTCCCCTTTTTGTCCAAGCGCCAGGGCATCGTGCACGTCATAGGGCCTGAGAACGGCGCAACTCTGCCCGGCATGACCGTCGTTTGCGGCGACTCGCACACCTCCACGCACGGTGCGTTTGGCGCACTGGCCCACGGCATTGGTACCAGCGAAGTGGAGCATGTGATGGCCACGCAAACGCTGCTGGCCAAAAAAGCCAAGAACATGCTTGTCAGGGTGGATGGCGCGGTCGCGCACGGCATTACCGCCAAGGACATCGTGCTGGCCATCATCGGCAAGATCGGCACGGCCGGCGGCACGGGTTACACCATCGAGTTTGGCGGCGCAGCGATCCGCGCACTCTCCATGGAAGGCCGCATGACGGTCTGCAATATGGCCATTGAGGCCGGTGCACGCGCCGGCTTGGTGGCCGTAGACGAGAAAACCATTGAGTACGTCAAGGGCCGCCCTCTGGCACCCGGCGCCAACGCCACCAGCCCCGAAGCCGCAGCCGTTGAATGGGACCAGGCCGTGGCGTTCTGGAAGACGCTGCACTCCGACGCGGGTGCGCATTTCGATACCGTCGTCGAGTTGGACGCCAGACAGATCGTTCCCCAAGTGACCTGGGGCACGTCGCCCGAAATGGTGCTGGGCATAGACGCCCGCGTGCCAGACCCCGACAAGGAAAAGGATGCCAACAAGCGCGGCGCCATCGAACGTGCTTTGACCTATATGGGCCTGGAGCCCGGCAAGGCGCTGGACGATCTGTTTGTCGACAAAGTCTTCATCGGCTCCTGTACCAACAGCCGCATCGAAGACATGCGCGAGGCGGCCGCCGTGGTTAAGAAGCTGGGGCAAAAGGTCGCCAAGAACATCAAGCTGGCCATGGTGGTGCCCGGCTCCGGTCTGGTCAAGGAGCAGGCTGAGCGCGAAGGCCTGCACGAGATCTTCAAGGCCGCAGGTTTCGAGTGGCGCGAACCCGGCTGCTCCATGTGCCTGGCGATGAATGCGGATCGGCTGGAGCCGGGCGAGCGTTGCGCATCCACCAGCAACCGCAATTTCGAAGGCCGCCAGGGCGCCGGCGGGCGCACCCACCTGGTCAGCCCGGCCATGGCCGCAGCAGCCGCCATCCACGGCCATTTTGTCGATATCCGCAAATTCAGTTGACCCCTTCCCTTTTCCCAAGGACATGACCATGAAAACCATTGTTTACGCTGTGTTCGCATCTGCCCTGCTGCTGTTGACCGCCTGCAATACCGTCAAGGGTGTTGGCCAAGACATTCAGAAGGCCGGCGAAAAAATTGAAGGCGCGGCCAGGAAATGACCCCTTTCACTATCCACCAGGGCCTGGTTGCGCCGATGGACCGCGAAAACGTGGACACGGATGCCATCATCCCCAAGCAGTTTCTCAAGTCCATCCGCAAGACCGGCTTCGGCCAAAACCTGTTTGACGAGTGGCGTTACCTCGACGCGGGCTACCCGGGTCAGGACCCGACCAGCCGCAAACCCAACCCGGACTTTGTACTGAACCAGCCGCGCTATGCGGGTGCAAGCATCCTGCTGGCGCGCAAGAATTTTGGTTGTGGTTCGTCGCGCGAGCATGCGCCGTGGGCGCTGGACCAGTACGGCTTTCGCGCCATCATTGCACCCAGCTATGCCGACATCTTCTTCAATAACAGCTTCAAGAATGGCCTGCTGCCCATCGCGCTGAGCGAGGCACAGGTGGACCAGCTTTTCAATGAAGCATTGGCCTTCCCCGGCTACCAACTCACCATTGATCTGGAGCGCCAGGTGATCGTCAAGCCCCAGGGCGAGGAGATTGCATTTGACGTGCAGGCTTTCCGCAAATACTGCCTGTTGAACGGCTTTGACGACATTGGCCTGACGCTGCGCCACGCCGACAAGATCAAGACCTTTGAAGCCGAACGCCTTGCACAGAAACCGTGGCTAGCCCTCGGAATGCGTGCGTGAGTAGCTATCAATAGTAGAGCATTGCGGGACAGATCTTTAGTTCTGTCTCCAACTGATTAGGAACACCCATGAAAATCGCAATACTGCCCGGAGACGGCATTGGTACCGAAATCGTCGCAGAAGCCGTCAAAGTCTTGAACACGCTGGACCTTTCGTTCGAAATGGAAACCGCCCTGGTGGGCGGTGCTGCCTACGAGGCCCACGGCCACCCATTGCCCGAAGCCACGCTGAAGCTCGCCAAGGACGCAGATGCCGTGTTATTCGGCGCCGTGGGCGACTGGAAATACGATAAGCTCGACCGCCCACTGCGCCCTGAACAGGCCATCCTCGGCTTGCGCAAGAACCTGGGCCTGTTTGCCAACTTCCGCCCCGCGATCTGCTACGAGCAGTTGGTCGGCGCCTCCAGCCTCAAGCCCGAACTGATCTCGGGCCTCGACATCCTCATCATCCGCGAGTTGACCGGCGACATCTATTTCGGCCAGCCGCGCGGACGCCGCATCGCCACCGATGGGCACTTTCCGGGTGCCGAAGAAGCCTTCGACACCATGCGCTACAGCCGACCCGAGATCGAGCGCATCGCCCACGTCGCTTTCCAGGCCGCGCGCAAACGCAAGGCAATGGGCAAAGAGGGGCGCGTTACCAGCGTCGACAAAGCCAATGTGCTGGAAACTTTCCAGTTCTGGAAAGACGTGGTTTCTGAGGTCGGCCTGCAGTATCCCGACATCGTGCTGGACCATATGTATGTAGACAACGCCGCCATGCAACTGGTCAAGGCACCCAAACGCTTTGACGTGGTGGTGACCGGCAATATGTTTGGGGATATTTTGTCGGACGAAGCCTCGATGTTGACCGGCTCCATCGGCATGCTGCCCTCGGCCAGCCTGAACAGCAGCAACCAAGGCTTGTACGAACCCAGCCACGGCAGCGCACCTGACATCGCCGGCAAGGGCATCGCCAACCCCTTGGCAACCATTTTGAGTGCGGCGATGATGTTGCGCTTCAGCCTGAACCAGGAAGCCTCTGCCCAGCGCATCGAAGCTGCGGTGCAAAAGGTGCTGGCACAAGGCCTGCGCACTGCCGACATCTACAGCGAAGGCTCGACACGGGTCAGCACCCGCGAGATGGGTGATGCGGTTGTTAAGGCGTTGTAAGGTTTCACCGCCGGGCCGCCGTAAGGTGAAACGCACCCCCAACGGGGGGCCGAGAGCCACACGCAGTGGGCGAACGTGGGGGCTGTAATGACTCCCTTACAATCGGCGCATGCAAATCAATCGCCCCGCCATACTGACACTGCCCTCCTGCGGCAGCACAGGCGCTTGGGCGGGTGTGTCGACAGCTCTGCCTGCGACCACCAAGACGACAACAACCATTAAAGGCTAACTAAGCCCGGTCCGTCGCGCCCCTTCCCGGCCAGACGAGCCGGGCAGACCAAATTCTGTGTTTTGAATTTTTTCTGAAAGGGCAATGTCATGAAAGTAGGTAATCTCGTAGCTGGGCGCTCTGAGCCCCTGGTGGGTCTGGTCGGCTGGCGCGGCATGGTGGGTTCGGTTCTGATGGACCGCATGCAAACCGAAGGCGACTTCGCGTTAATTGAGCCCCTGTTCTTTTCCACGTCGAACGCCGGTGGCAAGGCCCCGGCACAGGCAAAGAACGAAACGACGCTGCAGGATGCCTTCGATATTGACGCCCTGAAGCGCTGCGACATCATCATCAGCGCCCAAGGTGGTGACTACACCACCGAAGTCTTCCCAAAATTGCGCGCCGCTGGCTGGAACGGCCATTGGATCGACGCGGCATCCACACTGCGCATGGACAAGGCCGCCGTCATCATCCTGGACCCGGTCAATATGCCGGTGATCCAGAAGGCCCTGGCCAACGGCGGCAAGAACTGGATCGGCGGTAACTGCACCGTGAGTTGCATGCTAATGGGCGTCGGCGCCTTGTACAAGGCCGGCCTGGTGGAATGGATGAGCACCCAGACCTACCAGGCAGCGAGCGGCGGTGGTGCCCAGCACATGCGCGAACTGCTGACCCAATACGGCACCCTCAACGCGGAAGTCAAAGCCCTGCTGGATGACCCTAAGAGCTCCATCCTCGAAATCGATCGGCTGGTCTCTGCAAAGCAGCGAGCACTAACTTCCGCAGAAACCGCCAATTTTGGCGTACCACTGGGAGGCTCACTGATCCCCTGGATCGACAAAGACCTGGGCAATGGTCAGTCCAAGGAGGAATGGAAGGGCATGGCTGAAACCAACAAGATCATGGGCATGGGTGAAGGGTTTAGCACCCCGGCCATTCCTGTGGATGGCTTCTGCGTGCGCGTGGGCGCCATGCGCTGCCACAGCCAGGCCCTCACCTTCAAGTTGAACAAGGACGTGCCGGTGGCTGATCTGGAAGCACTGATGGCCGCCGATAACGCGTGGGTCAAGGTCGTGCCCAACACCCGCGAAGCGACGATCCGGGAACTTACGCCGGTGTCCGTGACAGGCACCATGACCATTCCGGTGGGCCGGGTGCGCAAGTTGGCGATGGGCCCGAAATACGTTGGCGCCTTCACGATTGGTGACCAATTGCTCTGGGGAGCCGCGGAGCCATTGCGCCGGATGCTACGCATTTTGCTGTCCGCGTAATTAATTTCAACTCGGGAGCATCCGCACGGATTACACTTCGGGGTCGTTGTCACGAGGCAACAAAAGAGTACCGGGATCATGCACCGCTGGCACGGCTTTGAAAGTTAAGCGCTTTCTTAGCTTGTCAGTCTAAGACATTGATGTTATGGTACTTTTTACGTTTTGAGAGACTGGCTTTTGGGCCGCAAATAAGCATTGTTGTTGCGGCTCGCGAGCAGCACCGGAGGCATATAAATTGATAGCAAAGTCACATCGTTGGCAAAAAACCGCTGTAGCGGCTGCGGCCATAGCGCTACTCGGCCTTTCCACCCCTGGGGCTTGGGCGCTATCGCTTGGGCGCATTACGGTGCAGTCCGCATTGGGCGAGCCCCTGCGCGCGGAGATCGAAGTTCCAGACATCAATGCCGATGAGGCCGCCTCACTGAAGACCAGTGTCGCGTCCCCGCAAGCATTTGCGGCAGCCGGACTGGAATACAACGCCGCCATCGCCAATTTGCAGGCCAGCCTGCAGCGCCGAGCGGATGGTCGGGCCTACATCCGGTTGACCAGCGATCGCCCAGTCAACGACCCCTTTGTGGACATGATCATTGAGGCCAGCTGGTCTTCGGGTCGTATCCTGCGTGATTACACGATGCTGTTTGATCCCCCGGTGTCGCGTCGTGCGGCCACTACGGCGGCCACTCTGCCCCAGACCTCGACCGCGCCCAACCCCGGCATTGCCCGGACTCAACCATCTGTAACGTCCGACCCATCGCGCACCGTTGCTCCTGCGCGCCCGGCCGCATCCACCACTCCCACACGGCCAGCGGTTTCCGCACAGCCAGACGATGCAAAGCGCATGGTCGTAAAGGCCGGTGACACGGCTGGCAAGATTGCAGCCAACAGCAAGCCAGCCGGAGTGTCTTTGGACCAAATGCTGGTGGCGCTCTTGCGTGCCAACCCGGACGCCTTCGTTCGCAGCAACATCAACCGCATTCGCGCGGGCGCCGTCCTGGACGTACCCGGCACCGAACAGGCTCAAGCACTGTCCGCAGCCGAAGCCACCCAGACCGTCATTGCACAGAGCAAAGACTTCAACGAATTTCGTCGTAACCTTGCCACCAATGCGCCGGTGGCCGCAGTAGCCGCTCCAACACGCAAGACCACCGGGGCCATCGACACCAAGGTTGACGACAAGAAGACCGCTGCAGTCACGCCCGACAAATTGACGCTGTCCAAGGGATCGGTTCAGACCAAGACCGAAGACGCGAAGATTGCCAAAGAGCGTGCCGACAAAGAAGCGGCGGCCCGTGCGACAGAGATCGCCAAGAACATCAGCGATCTGAAGAAGCTTGGCGCCGCCAGCGCTGCCAAACCAGCCACCGCCGTGGTGGCATCGCAGCCGAAGCCAGCGGCTGTGCCGGCTGCAGTCGCCGTGCCAGCCATTGCGGTTGCCACGCCACCGCCTGCACCCGTCACGCCGCCGTCGACACCAGCCGCCGTTATACCGGCTGCTTCAGCTGCACCCGCGGCGTCCGCGCCGTCAACGCCGGCAGCCACTCAACCGGCTGCTTCAGCTGCACCCGCTGCCTCCGCACCCGCTTCAGCAGTTGCCTCCGCACCGGCAGCACCAGCCAGTGCTGCTGCATCCGTACCTGCCAAGCCCAAGGCCGCAGTACCGGTTCCCGCACCGCCCCAAGAGACTGGCTTTGTGGACGAGTTGTTGGCAAACCCATGGTTACCTTACGGCGCGGCTGCCTTTATCGCATTGTTGGGTGGATTCGCGTTCTGGCGCACACGCCAGCGCAAGAAAAACCAGTCCAACATGGACAGCTCCTTCCTGGAGAGCCGTCTGCAACCGGACTCGTTCTTCGGTGCCAGCGGCGGTCAACGCGTCGACACCAACAACGAAAACTCGGTCACCGGTTCTTCCATGGTCTACTCGGCCAGCCAATTGGACGCGGCAGACGATGTAGATCCGGTCGCAGAAGCCGATGTCTACCTGGCGTATGGCCGTGACCTGCAAGCCGAGGAAATCCTCCGTGAAGCGGTGCGTACCAACCCGGGCCGACTGGCAATACACACCAAGTTGCTGGAAATTTTTGCCAAACGCAGAGACGCCAAAAACTTCGAAGCAAGTGCGGCACAGGCTTTCCAGCTAACGGGCGCGAACAGCCCTGACTGGACGCGCATCTGCGAAATGGGTATGGGATTTGATCCAGGCAACCCGCTGTACCAACCCGGCGGAGCTCCCGCCCATGGGGCTGCACAACCCGTTGTGGCGAACTCCAGTTTTGGCAACAGCACGGTGCCGCAGCCTGTTCGTGCTGACGCGGGCGATTCCGTGCCCGGTGTGGACCTAGACCTTGATTTGGACTTTTCACTGGACGAAGCACCTGAGCCCGCACGCGCCCTGGGCGCCATGGGCAAAGACGACCACTTCAGCCAGGTCAAGGTTGAACAAACCGTCAAGATGCCCGCAGCACCCGGCTCTGACGCTCACGCGCCGATGGACATGGATATGGACTTCGAGATGCCCGTCGAAGTGTCCGCTCCTGCACCTTTAGTGCACACTGCTGCTCCCGTGCTGCATGAATCATCTGGCGCCTTGCCCGAGATATCACTGTCCATGGATCTGGATGAACCAGCGCCCATCATCCATGAGCCTCCGCACGATTTCAATGCCACTGCGCCCATGTCCGTTGCGGCGACAACGTCACACACGGAAGCACTGGACTCAGGCATGTTGGAATTTGACATGGGTTCCCTGTCGTTGGATCTGGATGGCCCCGCCTCAGCGCAACCTACTGCGTCGGACCCACTCAACGAAGACCCGTTGGAAACCAAGCTGGCGTTGGCCGACGAGTTTGTGTCTATCGGTGACGAAGACGGTGCCCGCGCGTTGATCGAAGAAGTGGTGGCAGAGGCCACTGGTGAGATGCGTGCCAAAGCGCAACGTGCACTCGCCAATTTGAGCTAAACCCGCCCCGAAAGGGCGGCGCTCCTGACGCAAACACATAGTGCCGTGAGGGTCGCGCTAGGTATCAGCTACAACGGTCAAGCCTACCAGGGCTGGCAAAGCCAGGCTTCTGGCTTGACTGTGCAAGACAAACTGGAAACAGCGCTGAGAAAATTTACCGCTCAGCGCGTATCCACTCTCTGCGCCGGTCGCACCGATTCCGGTGTGCACGGCATCATGCAGGTGGTGCACTTTGATACGCTGCTGGAGCGCGACACCCACTCTTGGGTCCGCGGCACCAATGCCAACCTGCCGCGCGACATCGCGGTGCAGTGGTCCGTTATTCCGCCGGATGGATTCCACTGCCGTGCTTGCGCCACGTCGCGCCGGTATGCCTATGTGCTGTACGAGTCCCCGATACGCCCGAGTATTGACCAGGGCAGGGTCGGCTGGGCCTTTCGGGCGCTGGACCACGACGCCATGCGCCAAGCAGCCGATATTCTGCTGGGTGAACACGATTTCACGTCCTTCAGGGCCTCCCAATGCCAAGCTCTGAGCCCGGTCAAGAATCTGATGGAAATCGGCTTCAGCAAGCGCGGCTCCTACTGGCGCATCGAATTTGAAGCCAATGCCTT
>JANXVI010000146.1 GCA_025351745.1 Rhodoferax sp. | reverse complement strand
TGGGCGGAACGGGCAAAGGCGGCAATTTCACAAAAGGGCCAGAGTGGCACTGCCAAAACTGACGAAACCGCTGTTTCAAGACTTCTGGCAGTTTCGGCAGTAGCTACCGAGGCCGTTTCTGCAATGCCAGAGGGGCTTTCGTCAGTTTTGGCAGTGCCCTCCCCCGCCGTATTGGGAAAACACGATTCTTCCATTGCGGTGACCGAAGCCCCCGACCGCTGGTGTTGGCCGCATTCATCGGCCATGAATGGCGCGGAGATTGACACCTTCGCGGCGCGCCTGCACCAGTTCACCGATAAGGGCTTGGCCCGCAACGATGGCGAAACGCTGGCCCACAAGCTGGTGGTGCGTGACCGCGACCAAGACGACCGGCGCGTTTGCCTGGAATGCAAGCACTTTGCCGGGCATGGGGCTGGGTCATGGCGCTGTGGCAACTGGCAAGCCGCTGGTGTCGCTATCCGTTCGCGTGACGCCCAACTGCCCGCTGATCTGGTGATGCAACTCCAGCGCTGTGACGGATTCACTGCGCACTCCACATCCACACTGCAAGGAACCGAAGATGAACACGACGGCCACTGACAAAACTGCCGAAATAGCGGAGCCCAATCACCAGCCCTACGAAGTGGTGCGCTTCAACGCCCTCAAGCACGGCATCCTGAGCCGCTACACCGTGCTCAGCCACGAAAACCATGCCGACTATGAAAGCCTGGTCAACTCGCTGATGGACGAACACCTCCCCGCTGGCGCGACCGAGCAGCATTTGATTGAAGAACTGGCCAGCGTGATCTGGCGCAAGCGCCGGGTGTTGCAAGCCGAGGGGGCCACCATCAACAAGGGCTTGAAGGAATCTGCCCGCAGTGCCAAGACCGTCATCCCGGCGGCGGCACCGTTTGAAATGGGGTTGTCGGGCGAAGGCACCGACATTCGCGACCTGATGGATTTGAAACCCGAAGACGTGACAGAAAGCCAGCGCGCTGCCCGCCACGACTTGGACGCCACCAACAAGGCCAGCGCCATCCTGCGCAAAGGTGGCGACCGCGCCTATGACAAGGCCCTGCGTGTCCTGTTACCCGATTCACGGGACTGGTGGGACAGCTACGTGGAGGAAGAGGAATACACCGCCGATGCCGAAGGGTTGGCCGGTTTCATCACCGCGCACTTGTCACCCCTGTGCCACCAGCAAGAAAAAGAATCCCGCCACCACGACGCCATCGTCAACCAAACCATCGGTGAAGGGCTGCAAGCCTACAGGCTGGAGAAACTTTCGCGCTACGAAACCCACCTGGACCGCAAGTTTGAGCGCACTTTGGCCATGTTGATCAAGCTGAAAGACCTTAGAAGCAACCGCGCACCGTAAAAGCATGCGTACTTTCGAGCGACACCCAAACCGCCCTGAACCCAGCATACATGCGGGTTACGGCCCGTTTCATGGGTTTTCAGATCACGGCACCTGTTCAACTTGCCAATTGATTTCGGCAAAAACCGGAGAATAAAAATGGGTGGACGCGGAAGTGGGCGGCGCAGCAGCTACACCGGCAAAGCGGAGACCAGTGATTCCATGCCGCTGGACATTCGCAAGATCACCCGCAAAGGCTTGCTGGTGCCAGGATATGGCTTTAGCTGGCAATGGCTGGTGAACGACCGTCAGGTCGCGGTCATCACTATCCGGGTGTACTGGCAAAGCATGGTGCTTTCATACCGCATGAAGAGT
Organism: Rhodoferax sp.; assembly: GCA_025351745.1. Classification (GTDB taxonomy): domain Bacteria; phylum Pseudomonadota; class Gammaproteobacteria; order Burkholderiales; family Burkholderiaceae_C; genus Allorhodoferax. The sequence continues at coordinate 1,824 of JANXVI010000146.1, read as the reverse complement.
ACCGGCGAAGTGGTCGAGCAACGGGTGCAGACGCAAACCTCACCCTGCCACCTGGGCGGGCAGCGCCACTGGTTCACATGCCCAAGGTGCAGCAAGCGAGTGGCGGTGCTCTACGCGCCGGGCCGGTACTTCGCCTGCCGCCAATGCGGCGGGCTGGGCTATGCCACGCAGAAAGAAAGCGCAGGTGACCGGGCATCCACCAAGGCTGACAAGCTGCGCAAACGCATGGGGTGGCAAGCTGGAATCTTGAATGGCGACGGTGGCAAACCCAAAGGCATGCACTGGAAGACCTACCAGCGGAACAAGAGCCGGCACGATGCCCTGGTGCAGGTCAGTTTGCATGACATTGGCCGGAAGCTGGGTTTCCTGCACAAGTTGCTGGAGGGGTAAATCTGTTTCGCAAAATGGGCATCACTGCCTCGGTACTTGCGGTGTGCAATGGCGGCACAAGTTCTTCCGTCATCAACAGCCCCGAAATTGAGCGTGTTCGGTTATCGGTCGGCTCGGTGCCTAAAACGGAATCACGATCCAAAAAAGCAGCTCGTTCGAGGGCTACCTCAAGCAAATGCGCGAAGCTAACCTTGCATTCCCTCCAGGTAGCCTTCAGAACGATAGTGATCAAAATGACTGTTGCGTTTGAAAAGTAAGCCAGCGGCCACGCTGGCTTACAGGCCGTTAGGCCTGTAGCCCCCGTATTCCGTGCGTGGAACGCTACAAAACCCGTAGCAAAGCCAACCCAGTAGGCGCGCGGGCTGAGGGAGCCCCCAGGGGGGGCGGACGGGCAGACCAGCGCGCAGGCTGATGCCGCGCAGCGGCGAAGCACAAGGGTGGGCGGGGGCACACACCACATGACTGGCCGCCGGCCACTGACCGACCACACAGCGCGCAGCGCCTGACTGATGCCACAACGGACGACAACCTCAAGGGCGTGCGGACGGCGGCGCGTAGGGCGTGCCAACGACCGGAAAGCGCAGACGGCTGTGCGACCGACTCCAGCGAAGGCCACTTTGCATAACGCCTGTTGCCTTCACCCGACAGGGCGCGAAGCGGTGACCGGCACCAAGCGGAGCTTTAGCGCAGCGACTGGCGGGCACTGAGGGCAATGCGGCGTTATGTAAAAGCGAAGCGGGTGGCCGCAGCGGGCGAGTGCCACAACTGCCACGCACACCACGCGACAGCCTCGTGATGCCTGGGCATGGCGGTACTCCGCCGTGCCCACTGGCTAAAACTACAGAGCATCGAACAACGTCAAGCGGCGATGTGCCGTTGCCACCAAGCGCAGCGACTGGCGGCGACACATGGCCGCGCTGCTGGAGGGTGCCACGCGACAGCTTCGTGGTGCCTGGCCATTGCGGTACTCCGCATTGGCCACTGACCAGAGCTACAGACTCACGCAATAGCAAAGCGGTGATGTTGGGTGCGCTGCCACCAGCGCGCAGCGCCGTTTAGTAGGCAGCGTGCCCGGCATGACCGCGCTGGTGGAGATCACCCGCAAACATCGAGCGCCGAAGGGTCGTCACTGTCTGCCGCCTTCGCGGTAGCTGATCAAGCCCTTGCGCAGCACTGTCTATATGCCAAATCGGCCTCTAGCCCTCGTACTCATTGCGCAAGAAGCTATCAAAATAGTAGCGAATGGTGCGGTGTGCGTTTGATACGACTGCGCCATTCCCAGCTTTGCCCGCAGTTGGGACAACGGTTGGGACAATGGACGATTCTGGAGCCACAAAGAAGAAAGGACTTAGAGCATTTCTGCGCTAAGTCCTTGATTCATATGGTCGGTGTGAAAGGATTCGAACCTTCGACCCCTTGCACCCCATGCAAGTG
>JANXVI010000236.1 GCA_025351745.1 Rhodoferax sp. | reverse complement strand
TCCAAATGCGCGCTCAGCGCTAACAGCCCGCTGCGGATTGCGCTGGGACCGCTGCTCCAGACTTCAGCGCTCGCTGCAACGAGTGCGATACGCCCACCTTCCACGATCGAGGGCATCGTCACAACGGCCCAGGATAGGGCTTCCTGAACCAACAAGTTCGGATGCTCCTGCCGAGCCAAGGTATGAAAGCAATAGAGCCGCATGGCGGCCGGTGGAGGTTCAGCGGAATGCTCAGTCATATGAATGTTGGGTTGATTGCGTACGGGATAAGGTCGTTGTCAGGTTCAGTGGCTTAAGGCTTCCCAGCAAGTTTCAGTGCCGACCACTGATACACGTGCGTGGCCGTGCCGCATCTGCAACTCCAGTACCGTCGACCGTTTGATATGGGCAATACCGCTGAACAGAACCGTATGCACCCCACATCAAGATCAGACATGGTGCGTTCTACCGCGGCAGGCAGAGTGGCCAAGTTTTTCCGGCTTCTCTTCGGTCTGGTGCAATTGCCCCTTGTCGGTTTCATATCGGTACTCCTGAGGAGGCATGATCGTCGTCGTCCACCCACCAGGGTCTCATGAGACTTTCGTGTGTCAACCCCTCAATATCTGGAGCTCGGCAGTGGGCACGTCGCGCCGAGGGACACTGCGTACTTTTAAGGCGCAGTCGCCAAAGCGCCTGGCTGCGCCAAGCGAGCAAGTTGTGCCCGAGTTATCCACAGGGCCATCCACAGTTTGATGGGATAACTTGCACCCCGCAACGGGAAAATCTGCTGGCGAACGCTCTCAATGCGCTTTTCGTTTGAGATGCTACGCTTGCCTCTCCACGGTTCAAGGAAGGAAAACATGGTGAATACTGGGCTGCAGACGAGCTTTCGTATTTTGAGCGACGACTGTCAAGATTCACTGGACGAAACCGCTCCGCGGTAGTCCCCACGCCAGCGCATGTAGTTTGCGCTGAGGACCTGTGCATGCCTATGTTGTGAATTGAGGCAATTGGCCTCGTTCACACAGGAGCACAGCCATGGAAACGTCAACCCAACAACCGGTATCCCCACTGCGTCAACGCATGATGGAGGATATGCGTATGCGCAAACTCGCGCCCAAGACTCGGGAAGCCTACATCCGAGCAGTGAACAGATTCGCCAAGTATTTGGGGCGCTCGCCGGACACTGCCACCGCAGAGGATCTGCGGCGCTACCAGTTGCACCTGGTTGACGCGGGTACATCGCCGATCACCCTCAACGCCACCATCACCGGCCTGAAGTTTCTGTTCGATGTAACGCTGGGTCACGGCGACGTCCTGGCGAAGATGCAATCGGTGCGGGTTCCGCACAAGATCCCCGTTGTTCTGAGCAAGCAAGAGGTCGCCCGCCTGATTGCTTGTGCCGGCAATCTCAAACACCAGACGGCCTTGTCTCTTGCCTATGGCACCGGGCTGCGTGTCAATGAAGTGATTTCCTTGAAGGTAACCGACATCGACAGCCAACGCATGACGCTGCGCGTGGAACAGGGCAAGGGTGGACGGGACCGCTACGCCATGATCTCGCCAGTCCTGCTGGAGCGGCTGCGCGTGTGGTGGCGTGTCGCACGCGCCCAAGGCAAGATGCTCAACGGTGGCTGGCTGTTTCCCGGACGTGATCCCATCGACCCGCTGACTGCAAGGCAGCTCAACCGAGCCATTCACGAAGCGGCGACCTTGGCAAAGATCGACAAGCGCGTATCCATGCATACCCTGCGCCACAGCTTTGCAACGCATCTGCTGGAACAGAAGGTCGACATCCGCGTGATCCAGGTGATGCTGGGCCACAAGAAGCTGGAGACCACGGCGCTCTATACCCAGGTGGCCACCGAGATTCTTAAAGAGGTGATCAGCCCGCTGGACACACTACAGCCGAAGTAGGCCCCATCCATGGGGCCTGGTGCCCTGGAGGTGGCGGACATCTTCCGTGCCCATGGGCCAGCCTTGCGTCTGGCACAGCGCTCCCACCTGAGCCTGGGTCAGCTCAAGGTCATGACAGCCATTGAACAGTGCCGCACCGCGGCACTGGGGGGACACGTTTTGCGCTGTCCGGACTGCCAGCGTGATCAAGTGTCTTATAACTCCTGCCGCAACCGGCATTGCCCCAAGTGCCAGGCTGCTGCCGCCAAGCGCTGGTTGGAAGCCAGACAAGCTGATCTGCTGCCAGTGGACTACTACCATGTGGTCTTCACGCTGCCAGCACCCATCAGCGATATTGCCTACTACAACAAGACCGTGGTTTATGGCCTGTTGTTTGAGATCGCAGCTGAGACGCTGACCACCATCGCCGCCGACCCCAAGCACTTGGGCGCCCAGGTGGGGGTGACGTTGGTGTTGCACACCTGGGGCTCGGCGCTGACGCACCATCCGCATGTGCACGGCATCGTGCCCGGTGGCGGGTTATCACCGGATGGCAAGCGCTGGGTATCCTGCAAACCAGGCTTCTTCCTGTCGGTGCGGGTGCTCTCACGTCTGTTCCGGCGCCGCTTCCTGGAGGCGCTGCAGGATGCGCACCGCGCGGGCAAGCTGCAGTTCTTTGGTGATAGCGCATTCCTGATCGATCCAAACGCCTTCGCCAGGTGGCTGGCACCACTGCGCAAGATCGAATGGGTGGTGTATGCCAAGCGCCCATTTGCCGGCCCTGAGGCGGTGCTGGCCTATTTGTCGCGCTACACGCACCGGGTGGCGATTGCCAACTCCCGCTTGCTGGCAATGGACGAGCGTGGCGTCACCTTTCGCTGGAAGGACCACCGGGACAAGAGCAATCCGGATAGGGCACGGCACAAGACGATGACGCTCGCGGTCGATGAGTTCATGCGCCGATTCCTGTTGCATGTGTTGCCTTGCGGGTTCCACCGCATTCGCCACTTTGGACTGATTGCCAACAATGGGCGCAAGGAGAAGCTGGCACTGGCGCGCGAACTCTTGAACGTGGTGGCTGCGCTTCCATCTGTCCAGGTTACGGATGCCAATGTCGTCGCCGATGAGCCGGTGCGGCCGAACTTTGTGTGTACGCACTGCGGCGCGCAAATGCTTGTTGTGGAATTGTTTGTGCGGGGTCAGACGATTCGTGCGCCACCTTTAGCGCGGGGCCCGCCATGAACACAGACTCACTTCGGCAGCGAAATGGGAAACTGATGCAAGCCTTTTGCAAGTCAGCGGGGATGGGCTTGTCTGCTGCGGCTCTGGCAGGTCAAACAGGCATTTGCACACGGGCTCCAACAACGAATCGCCAGCAATGCACGCCCTGGCGCAAGCGGTTCAGGAGCTTGCATGCCAACATCGCACGGGCGGATTACGGGGTTGGGGTGATTGGCAACTTGAAATCGCCATAGCTCTCTATAACGATTTGGTTTGCACGCGGGCTGTCTATCGCCCCGCGGTTTCCTCCCTTGGGGCTTGTACGACGCCCACCCTTCGCGGGTGTTCGTGGCATCGTTGGCGCGCCTGCACGGGCGGGCATCCTACAACCCTTAACAATCGGCGCCAACACTTGTCTGACAGAAAGCGGGCAAAAGTTGGGGTGCTAAGTAACAAGCCTAGCGCTTAAGCGCGGTCACGCACACGCGTGGCACTGGGTGGGCCAGAATTGGGCCACTTTTGGGCCAACCCTATTTTCGACGGGCTTTGGGAGACCACCTGGCCCGAAAGTGGCCCATTTATGGCCCAAAAGTGGCCCAAAAGTGGCCCAGCTAGTTTCCGTAAACCTGCTGGGCATGTTTAGCTGTCTCTAAAGGTCCTTCTTGGTCATTCTTCAAGCCGTAACGGTTTACACGATCTGCCCCTCTCAGTGTGGGGACGCCTTTCATCCAACAAATCGCAACCTCAACGAGTTTAAAAAGGAAAAAAAAGCTGAAAGAATGTCGCTTAAAAAATGGGCGTCGGCATGTTGATGGGAGAGTGAAAGACTGGAATTTTGGAAGTTCCCCTCTCAAACGTTGTTGGAAACACCAGAATTAGAAAAACGTGGGGCGGGTTGAAGACATGTCTAATAAAAAAAGATTGTTGATATGTCTTGCAGAAGTCAGGAATGCTGATCTAGAATTGGCGCACTTAATGGCCTAGGCCAAAGTAGAGCTGGCTTACCAGTACATGTCAGGTGGTAACCCCATCTGCAACAAAACTCACCACGCGAGTGGTAAAAAAGGACCAGGTCATCTGGTTCAGCTTCACAGAAGCAAACACCCATCATGTAGATGGCAATGAATCCAAGTGGCTCAGCTACTGTGGAATCAAGTCTTGGCCAACAGGCTTTGACGGATTAGCATTTCTTTGGGCTAGGCCCAGGCGGACACCTCTTAGAGGTAGTCGGCAACCAGTTCCCACAGGGAACACCTGAACAAATACGTTGAATCACCCACCCATGTTTCCTCTTGGCACCAAGTAATTGGAGTTGAAGAAGAAGGCACCACGCTTCTAGTCTTTATGACTGGGCGTGGCGAGCCCACCCATGGAAAAGGAAACCAGGCTTGGCCGCCTGGGGGTTCAACAGTCAACGCTTCCCCGCCCGGGAAGAAAGGTGTGGACCTCAAATCCACAAACCCCACCCTTTACACCTCTCCAGTCTTTGGGGTGTAGATGACTCGCTTGAGGCGAGGGCCGCCCCCCTGGTAAGGGACGCGGAGGAAGAAATGCTAACAAGATCACCCGCCCAGGAGCTTCCATTAGTAAGCCAGTCCTGACCAGCCATACCCAACCTTCAAAAAATTTGTAGATGCGCGTCCCAACCGGGGGAGCTGCTGCATGCCAACTGACTTCTCTGACCAGTTGCCATCCAGGAGCTTCACCCCCTCAACACCTTGATAGGAGAAAACAATGTTCCAAGACCACCCCATGTCCGACGATCACTCGCCAAACCCCGTTACTGCGCCCGTGCACCGTTCAGTTGTCAACCTGCAGAAGAAGGAGACGGGCAAGGGCATCCAGCTCGTCGCGGAGCTAAAGGCCATGTTTCCAAACGACCCATACCGCCAGGTTGGGGAATTCTTTGAACGCTTTCTGCTTCCCGCGGGCACTGGGCGGAAACGTGCCGCGTCCTTTCAAACCCAGAAGGCCTACAAGGACCGGATGAATGTGGTGGTGCGCACGCTCAAGGAAATGAACATGCCCATCCAGAACATCGACCAGATTTCCGCCAAGCAGGTGAAGAAGATGTTCCAACACTTTGAAGCGACAGGGCGCCCAGCTGGTTGGCTGGCCAACATGAACACGACGGGGCGGCGCATGGGCATTTGGTTGGGAAAACCGGATATGTGCCCGACCCTGCCGAATTTGCTGGTTCACCCATCCCTGGCGAAGCGCCAATACTCAGCCATCGTGGCCAAGGACTGGGAAGCGCGCGGTGTGGACGTTGAGATTGCGATAGCCCAAGTTGAAGCCGATTGCGAGATCACAGGCCTCCAGCTGCGCGCGGCAAAAGAGTTTGGCGTCCGTGTCCAGGAATTCATCATGTTCAAGCCCGCGTTGTCCATGAAGATTCCGGGCTTCATAGACGTGATAGACGGGGCCAAGGGCGGTCGCCGGCGCAGTGTGCCCATTGAAACGGATGAGCAGCGGGAGGTTCTGGCGCGCTTCCTGGAATTGTCTGAAGCGCACCCTCAAGGCCTCGTCACGGTAGGTGCCCACCGCTCCTTACGCCAGGCCGTCAAGCACTTCTATTACCAAATCTCCAAGGCCGGGATTAATAAGAAGGATCTGGGTATCACGGCCCACGGCCTGCGCCATGGATATGCCTGCCGCATCTACAAGATGCTCACTGGGGTGGATGCCCCGGTCATGGGTGGGCCCCGGGTGGATCCAGAAATTGATCGGAAAGCCCGGGACGAAATCGCCTTACGCCTGGGGCACACCCGCCGTGAGATCGTTAGCGCGTACATCGGAAGCCACAAAGGGTAAGCGGCTAGGCACGGCACCTTGACCGTTGCGCCGATTCAGAATTGCGATCGCCAGCGATGCGGCAGCAACTCGTCAATTCGGTTGTTCATTTGGCCAGGCAGCCTGGTCAGCACGTCCTTCAGGTAAGCCCACGGATC
>JANXVI010000234.1 GCA_025351745.1 Rhodoferax sp. | reverse complement strand
TGCTCAACTCTGTCGTCAACGGGTTGACCAAGCTCGACGCTCTGGGGCCGGTAGTGCGTGAGCTTGGCGCACGACACGTTAAGTATGGCGTTCTCGACGAGCACTACGCCACGGTCGGGAGTGCGCTGCTTTGGACGTTGGAACAGGGTCTCGGCGAGAAATTCACGCCGACCGTTCGCGATGCTTGGACCTCCGCCTACGAAATGCTGGCCGGCCTCATGCAGATGGGTGCCATCGAAGCCCGCTCGCGTAGTTCGGCCATCGCCCGATGCGCCGTATTAGCTTTTTCCAGAAAACTAATTTTTAAGTAGGCGCCCAGAGAGTGGCGCGGTACGCAGCGGGATTGAACCTTTTGCGCACGTTCCGCGACTCAGTACCGAAACGTCCGTTACACCGTTTAAACCGAGCGGGCAGCCAGGGAAGAGAAAACGCTTCAAACCGTTTTTGCTCTGTCTGGTTTCCACCCGCACCACCTGCTCCATCGAAAGGCGCACTCCATGAAAAAAATCATTTCGCTGTTACGTATTTTTGCCGTTCTGATGAGCCTGATGTTGTGGGGGGTGGCGGCGCATGCCGCCCCCGACTGCTCTAACCTAAAGATGGACGATGTCACAAGGGTGGATAAAGTGGTCCAGACATCTCCGGGGAGCAGTGTGGAAACCGGCCTCATCATGAACTACAAATTTTCAGGTTCATGCTTTTTGACTATGAATATGGGCGGAACGCTGATACCCATGCCGGTCAACGTCAAGGTGACGGCGAAGGCCGAAACCGTGCAGAGCGCTGCACCGCCACACGAATGGAAAGTCTACAGCTGGGAAGACGCAACACTGACTTTCGGCAACACAAGTCATTCCGTCAAAAGCATGCATCTTTGCGACATTGATCCGTTTTCGCAGATGCAGCCGGGCCAGTATGGGTGCACGACAACTGCGTCTAACGGCACTGATCTCTCGAGTTTGGGAGTCGGATTCTGGGAAGCCCTCAAGAACAGCGAATTCCCACTGGCGAGAGGCCGTGCGCTGGGTGTTGCAGCGGCCATGCTGGCGCAGAAAAAAGCCGGGAGCGACAAGATCGCCAACATGACGTCATCTGTCACGCCTAACGTCCTGTCGCCTAAGGCAGGGAGTCATTTCAAGAAAGGTGGGGTGCTAAAAATCAAGGCATTGTTGCCTCCACACCCAGCCTGGCAGAAGTGCTGTGATATAGACATTGTGCGCAATGACAACAAATCCCTGCGCACCAAATTCGCAAAACAGAGTCTGGACGATGGCAACGAGATGTCGCTTGACGTCACGAACATGATGCAGGCCTTTGACAACAAACCGGGCAGCTATAACATGTGTGTCTCGGTATACATCGCACCTGGCTGGGGCCAGAGCATTTTGTACGGAAAACCGTCAGAGTGTTTTGACTTTTACCTCGACTCAGGTACTCAGGCTGGCAACTCGTCTTCGCTAGCGGCCTACAAGACAAAGCCGCTGGTTGTGGCGCCACTGCCCGGTAGCGCTCACGGCGATCAGGTGGTTGTCAAAGGCCAGCTGACCGAGGAACTAAAAGCGGATGGTCTCCAGTGCTGCACCATTGAGCTACAGAAAAAGGTAGGCGGTGCCTGGACGCAGGCGCCGACGGGAAGCTACCCAGTACAGGCCGTTGGCAGTGCTTCTGGCTTTTCTTTTGACATCACCTCTGCCACCGAACACGAGTACAGAGTGCGGGTGCTGGCTGAAGTTTTTGACGCCACGCTTGCGCCACAACCAAGCGAATGGGTAGAGTTCAGAAAGCCGCGTAAGGCGCTGCTTATCGGCGCACCCGCGGGGCCTCCAGCACCCACGCCGCCCCCATCAGACAGTGCTAAGGCAAGCGGGAAACCGGGCACGCAGGGAGCACAGGCGGCACAGGTTCCACCCACGCAGACTCTTCAACATCGCAAATAGCTTGCATAGAGAGATTGAACCCTTTGTGTGCAACCCGCGACTCAAGTACAGCAACACTCCGTCACCACCGAATTAAAGGATTCACTATGAACCGTTCCCTCCTATCCCTGGCTGCCCTCGCCGCACTCGGCCTTGCCTTCCAAGTGTTGGGCGCCGACAAATCCGTTGGCCCTAACCCGCACATGCCCCCTCCTGTGCTCATAGCCCCTTCTGTGTCCAAGCCAGCGCCGTGGACGCCGCCCCCACCTCCGCCGGCCCCTGTTGCGAAGCTGGTATCGGCTAAATTCCTGAAGGCCGAGGTCAAGGTTGGTGAGTTGGTTTCTATGAAGTTTGATGGCATTAATCTGGCTGCCGGCAAGATGTGCGGTGCACCGTAACCTGGGGTGACGGGACTAAGTTTGACAACATGTTGGGTGACAACGGCATGTGGGGAACGATCACCAAGGCCTATGCCAAGCCCGGAAACTACACCGCTGTTGTATTGCCTAAGAACTACAGCGGCAACCCCTGCGTGAGCGACAGCCCGATCCAAGTGAGCATCCAGATCAACCCGCCTACACCGCTGCCGCCATCGATGATGACCCAGCTAGTCGTCACCCCGATGGTCAATCCTAAGGCGCGCCTGATCAGCACGAAATGGGTTGGCACCGCGCCAAACTCTGCCTGCAGCTACACCCTGCATTTCGGTGATGGCGGCAGCAAACAAACAGCCGCCGGCCCGGCTCAGCCTGGTTCGGACGAGCAACACGTCTATACCACCCCTGGTACCTACTCTGTAATTATCTCGCCGTCCAACGCCGATTACGACAGCTGCACGCTTGGCCCGAACGCCGGTCCTAAGACCTTCACCGTGGAATGATCACTTTTTTTATCCACTTTTTAACTGAGTTGCCGGCAGTGACTGCAACCTCAACTGACTCGACCGTTTTTACGTCATCTTGAAAATAGAAGGTACATCATGAAAATCAATATTCTTTCCGTCGCACTCTCATGCCTTGCCCTCACCGGCGGCGCCCTCGCGGCCGGTGGAAATATTCCGAATGTTTCCGAGACGCCGGATTTGGGGTCTGCTAAGAAGAATAAGAGTGCCATCAGTCCAGCGCCCGCGTTGATAGTTACGCCACGGCCAGGGCCGGGTAAGCCAGGTGGAACTACGGTAATTCCACCTGGGACTACATCGATCGACCCCCACCCCAACGTTAGTTTGGTGCCAGTAAGGATTACCGGAATTACCGTGTCTTCAAACTATGTGGAAGTCGGCCATCCGTTGATCGTCAAAGTCAATGGCGTAGGTGCCAACCCGCAATGGTGCCCAACGTCCATCCTCATCGACCAGCTCGCCCCCAATCAGAAGAACGACTACGGCGACCCCCCAAGTAACTTCAAGTCGGGCGGCTGGCCAAGGTCAGATACCTTCGTAATCAATGAGGAGGGCATTTACCAGGTCCGCCTGCTGCCGGGTACCGGCACAAGTCAATGCTTTGTTAGTTACCCCGTGCCAGGTGACCTCGTCAAGATCACGGTTGGCCCAGCCATTCCAAAGTGAGCGGACACGGGAAAGACCTAAGCGTGCATTCGTGAAAAAAACACGAGCGGCGCATTTGGTTTTCCGGTCTGAAATCAAACCCGAAAGTGTTCCTTAGACCAATGCAAACCGAGTGATGGAACCATCAACTGCGGAACCGTCGTTACTGTAGGACAACCCGGCAGCCAATTGACTAGGTGCCGGGCCCGTTTCATCTCAAACATCGATAAAGCAACGCATGAATAAATTGCTCATCATCGGACTTGGCTTGCTCGCAGCTGGCGTAGCCTGGAGCCAGGGCTCGTCCAGCAGTAATGGCCAGCCCCCAACGCCAGGTGCCGGCACTGCAGTGACATCGGTTCCGGCCGGTGGCAGTGGCGTTGCCATACCGCAAGCCACTTTCAAAGCCCAATGTATCAGCGGTCTTGCCGGTTTTGCGGGCGACAAACTTAAGGCTTAATTGCTCAAGGACAAGGCCGTTACCGCGCAGGTGTTGGCTGCGGCGAAGCTGGAGCCGGCAGTGGTGATGTGGAAGGCGCCAGCTTGCAGCGCGGCCAAGCCTTCGGCAGCCAGCTGCGGGCGGCAGTCCACCAGGCGCGCCTTGATGGCGCCGTATCCAAGAGCCTTCTTGGGGATCTCGTCGTAGTCGGCCTCGTCGGGCTGGCCCAGGTTGGCGGTGTAGGCGTAGGGCAGGGCGCCCTTTTGCTTCATCCACAGCAGCGCGGCGCTGGTGTCCAGGCCGCCAGAGAAAGCAATGCCGACCTTTTGGTTGACGGGGATGTTTTGCAGGATTGTGTTTGACATAATTGGTCTCTAGCCCTCGTGAAATATGCTTTAGTAGCTATAAAAAACGTAGCGTTTTCAAATGGAATGAATCAACCGCTGATTAACCAAAGTGGCAGATGTAGTGATAGGCGGCATGACCTTCGGTCACGCGGATTTCAAACTTGGAGTTGCCTGGCACGCTGAATTGGTCGCCCGCGCCGGATGTGACCCAGGCATCAGACCCTGCCAGCTTGTAGTCGCAGCTGCCAGCCACGCATTCCATGATCTCGGGCGCGCCGGTGTTGAAGGTAAGCGTCGACGGTAGGATCACGCCGACCGACTTCTTGGTGCCATCCGCAAAGGTGATGCCGTGGCTCACGCATTTGCCGTCGAAGTAGACGTTGGCGGTGGTGGTGACGGAAACGCCGTCGATGCGGGTGGTGGGGGTGTTGCTCATGGTGTGTGGCGAGGTGAAGTAAGAGGATGGCCGCTCAGGGCGGCGCGCCGTTTTGGCGCCAAGCCTGTGATTTTAAGGCAGGCGCCAGGCCAGGTGCTATGGCAGGCGTGTGGCAAAGGCTTCGGGCTTGAAGCCAACCGTGATCTGGCCGTCTGCCCACTCCACGACCGGGCGCTTGATGATGCTGGCCTGGGCCCGCACCAGCGCGCAGGCGCCACTTTGGCGGTGGATCGGCCAGGCACGGCCTTACTGCGGGCGCAGCCGACACGCTGGAAGACGTGGCCGGCACCATCCACGCGCACCCGACGCTGGGCGAGGCGGTGCAAGAGGCGGCGCTGCGGGCGCTGGGGCATGCGTTGCATATTTGACAGTCAGGTCGGCGGGTAGGGTAGTAGGCTTCCCAACCGCCCTGTTGATACCCATGCGAGGAGGGTGATGCCGCCTCTGGCAATAATGAATAGCCAAACCCGCTCCAGCCCTCGTGCAATATGGGTTGTGCGCTATCAGTTCAGGAGTAAATGACTGCTTCGTGGCCTTCTCCTGCAAAGGCCGGGGTGTCTGCCGCCCCCACGCACCCACCGGCATCGCTACTTTGGTGTGCTGGCCCCGAATTCGCCGCTCAGGGCTGCGGTGACGGCGCTGGCGACACCGGCACAACCGGCCAAGCAAGTCGTCGTGCAGACCCAGCCAGCCGCCACGGGCGAGGGCGCGCCGGGGGTGGCACCGCTGGGCCATGCGATCCCATCCACGCCAGGACCCGCGCCGCCCAAACGTTCACCGGCGCATTACCTGTGGGCGGTGTTGATCGCCAGAATCTACGAAGTGTTCCCGCTCTTGTGCCCGCTGCGCGGTGGACAGATGCGCCTGATCGCCTTCAATACCGAGGGCACGCAAATCAGGAAGATCCTTGATCACATCGGGGTGGACTCAGATCCCCCGCAAATTTCCCCGGCGCGCGGGCCACCTTTGTGGGATGACTGCAGTGATGCGCAGACGGATGAGGGGGTGCACATTGAGCCGGCAGATTGGGACCTGGCACCGCAAGCGGCACCGGACTTTGAGGTTGATCAGCGCGTCAATTGGTGAATGGTTGAGGCGGCGATTTTGACTCGCTGCTGAACACCAAACCCTGGTGGTGAACCTGGTACCTGGGCTGGTAAATCGGGCGTTTCACACGGATTGAGGGAGTTTCAACGGTGCGATACTTGGCCCCATGTGGTTGAAACGCCTATCCGCTATCCGCCATAGCGCCATGTGCTATCGCTGACATATCACCTGGAATTTGCATGAAATCAAAAACACTGGTAGCCACTTTGCTCACGTTAGGCCTGCTGCAAGGCTGTGCGTACAAGGTGCTCTACGACGCCGCCACTGGCAAAGGGGATTTTTATCCGGTCACAGTCGTAGAAACCCCATACGCTCCAGAAACCCAAGCACGCATTCGCGTCTTAAGTGGCTACGTCACTAAAAATTCCCAGTGTTATGGGGACAACCCCTCCAGCTTGGGCCAGCGCGCCTGGACCTTGTTAAAAATGAGTGCTGTCATGCACACAGGTGTGGTGGGAGATAGCATCAGCGTGGGCATGCCTCGCAGCAAGGCCAAGAACAGTTCCATCTTTACGGAGGAAGTGGTTACTGCTGGCCAGCCCATCTCGATCAGAGCCTGGATCGACTCGTCGTCCATCGACCCCGTCACCAAGATCGAAACAAAGGTCAAGTGCTTTCCCCCGGCAATTTCCTTCATACCCGCGAGTGGCCAGGACTACGAAACCGTGTTGCGCAGCAATGCGAACACATGCTGGATAGTTGTGAAGCCACTGGACGCGCAGGGGATCCCCGTTGAAGACACGCTGACGCCGATCGCGCTGGCGCCCGCCTGTCCGAGCAAGCCCTGATCGATACCCGGCGCTCTACACCGTATAGCGCTAGTTCACTGACTCAATGAGATTGCTTGTAATCCGATGCTTTGGGTTGGCGTACTTCCATCGAATGGGTTTGGAGTATTTGTTGTGCTCACAGATGTAACGCATGATTTTCTTGTCCAAGTCCTTGCCGCTGGGGAAGATGCCCCGCGTTATCACATCGCGCTGGATCTTGGCAAACCAGATCTCCACCTGGTTGAGCCAGGACGAGTAGGTGGGCGTGTAGTGGATATGCACATTGGGAGTCAGCAACAACCACGTCTGGACCAAGGCCGTCTTGTGGCTGCTCACGTTGTCGCAGATTACATGGATTTGTTGGTTCTCGTCATGGTCAGCCACGATGTCTTCCAGGAATCGCACGAACTGCTCGCTGGTGTGACGCTGGGCCAAAAGGGGGGGTGTTGGAGGGTCAGCCCTCGATTTTTAGCGAACGCCGTCTGGCGGCCTGCGCAGCCCGGGTGTCTGGCACGGCCGTGGCCGCGGGAGTTGCGCGGCGTTAGCCCTGCCGCACCGCAAACGCCTCGGGCTTGAAGCCCACCGTCACCGCACCGTCCGCCCACACCACCACCGGGCGTTTGACGATGCTGGGGGCGCTAAGCACCACGGCGCGTGCTGTGGCGGCGTCCACCACCGATGCCTTGGTGGCGTCATCCAGCCCGCGCCACATCTTGCCCTTGCGGTTGACCACCGTTTCCCAGCCCACCGTTTTGAGCCAGATGTCGAGCTGTGCTTCGGGCACGCCCTGCTTCTTGAAATCGTGGAAGCTATAGTCCACGCCGTGGTCCGTCAGCCAGGTGCGGGCTTTTTTGACGGTGTCGCAGTTGGGGATGCCGTAGAGGGTGATCATGCGGCGATTTTGCCACGGATCTTCAAGCCAAATCGGGCTGTAGCCCTCGTGCAATGTGCGTAAGCCGCTATCAAATCCATAGTAAATTTCTAAAATGGTTTTGCGACCCTCAGGGTCAGCCCCATGGCCGCGCGCAGCCACCGTTCCTAGAATGCCCGTTTACCATACACGGGAGACCCCTATGCCACAGACCGTAACAACGGCCAGCACGACTACCACCGCCGCCACCGACTATTTGGAAACCCGCCGCCACGAACTGCGCAAGATGCGCATGCTGATGGTGGACGGCAACCTGACCACCAACCTGCGCAGTACTGAGGGCGGTGTCAGCGCCCGTGCCCACCACTGCGGTTATTGGGGCTTCTCGGCGGTGCCCGGCGCTGGCAGCCCGGAACAGTTGGCCAAAGTCGTGCAGCAGGCACGCAGCAATGCCATGGCCATGGGCCGCTTCGGCACCCGCTCCACACTGGCGCTGCCGGGTGAGAGTTATGTCGGCCAGCACCGCTTCAAAGGCAAAGCCGAGCTGACCCCGGCAGAATGCAATGAGCGGCTGCAGGCCCTGCACAGCTTTTGCAAACAGCGCTATCCCGATGTACGTAGCACCCGTTTTCTGCTCAGCGACGAGCACCACAGCAAGTGGCTCACCACCAGCCGCGGCGGCGATTCGCTGTCCAGCATCCAGCGCGGGCTGTGCTACGTCACGCTGATGAGCAATGCCGACGATGGCAGCCCCATTGAGCTGAGCCACCCCATCTCGTGGAAGGGCAGCGCCGCCGATGGCGATTTGTCGCCCGAACACCTGGCCCCGCAGATCGACCAGCTGTACCAACACCTGCAGGCCAAGCGCCACGCTGTGCCTGCCCGCGGCGGCATGCAGACCGTGGTGCTGGCGCCCGCGCTGGCCGGCATGCTGGCGCATGAGGCCATGGGCCACCCCTGCGAGGGCGACATCGTGCTGGGCGGTGCGGTCACCGCCGGCCTGTTGGGCCAGCGTGTGGCCAGCGAGCTGGTCAGCATGGTGGACATCGCCCACACCTGGCAGGGCCAGGAGGCGCTGATGCCGGTGTATGTGGACGACGAAGGCACACCCGCACGCGACGCGGTGCTGATTGACAAGGGCATTCTCAGCGGCTTCATGCACAGCCGCGAGACCGCCGAGCGCCTGGGCCAGGCCCCCACCGGCAGTGCCCGCGCCTACGCGCCGGGCGACGAGCCGCTGGTGCGCATGCGCAACACCGTCATCCTGCCCGGCACGTCCAAGCTGCAGGACATGATTGCCGGTGTCGATGAGGGCTACTTGCTGGCCAAGACCGGCAACGGCCAGGCCGACAGCACCACCGAATTCATGTTCAGCGTGACGCTGGCGTATGAGATCAAGAACGGCAAACTGGGCTCTGCGATCCGCGACACCACAGTGTCCGGCTCGGCCATCAAGGTGCTGCAAAGTGTGGACGCCGTGTCTGACGACATGCACTGGGAGGCCGGTGGCTACTGTGGCAAGAAGCAGGTGATGGTCGTGTCCATGGGCGGCCCGGCACTGCGCGCACGTGCACACATGGGTGGCCAGTAAACCCACCACCACTATCCGTTCCTAGAAAGACCCGTACATGAATTTGCAACACATTGCCGAACAAGCCCTGGCCGCGCTGAAAAACGAAGGCGCCGACGCATCCCAGGCCACCGTCAGCACCAGCGCACTGACCGAACTCAACATAACCCACAGCGAACCCAGCCTGCTGCGCAGCACGCAGAGCCAACGCTTGAGCCTGGTTGGCATCTGGGATGGCCGCAAGGCCAGCACCGATCTGTCTGACCTGTCGCCAGAAAGCCTGACCGCCGCCGCCCGCGCCTTGCGGGGTGATGCCGCCGCCGCACCGCAAGACACGGCACACGCCGTATCCAGCGGCCAGCACACCGCCATCACCCGCGGCCCGATGGAAGCGGATTTGACAGCCTTGGCCGACGCGGCGCATGACGTCCTGGATTTCCGCGCCAAGGCCACGCCCACGATGAACATCGAAGAGGGCGCCGTCAGCCACACCCGGGCCGACACCCAGATGCTGACCAGCGGCGGCAGCCACCTGCAAAGCACGCTGGGTTGGTATGGCGTCAGCGTCTTCGGCACGGCACGCGGCCCTGGACCCGACGGCCAGGTGCGCACCAGCTCCTTCAACGACGCCGGTGGCGAAACCGAAGACCTGCGTGGTGATCCGGCCCACAGCCGCTTTGGCATCGCCGACATGATGCGCGAGCTGACCTGCTCAATCGCCACCCAGGGCGTGGCGGATTGTTTTGGCGGCAAATTTGTCGGCGATGTGGTGCTGACACCCGGCGCAGTGGGCACTCTGCTGGGCTGGCTGCAGGGCCAGGTCAACGACATGGCGCTCATCTCGGGCAGCTCCATGTACAGGGACAAAGTGGGTGAGGTCGTGGCCTCACCCTTGCTGAACCTGGCCAGCCGCTTCGACGCGCCCGGCATCGCAGCCATGTCGGGTGATGGCTTTGTGACGCCACCAGTGCAGCTGCTGCAGGCCGGCCGCCTGCAAACGCTGACCCCCAGCCTCTACGGCAGCCGCAAAACCGGCCTTACCCATGTACCCACTGCCAGCAGCGGCTGGGAACTGGCTCCGGGTGCTACACCATTGGCCGAGCTGGTGCGTGGCGTGCCCCGCGGCGCAGTCGTGGGGCGGCTGTCCATGGGTAACCCGGCCGCCAATGGCGACTTCTCCGGCATCATCAAAAACAGCTTTGCGATTGACGGTGGCGTGGTCGGCACGGCGCTGTCGGAGACCATGATCAACGGCAACGTGGCCCAGATGCTGCGCGACGTAGTGGCCGTCAGCGCCGAGCGCATCGACACCGGCGGCTGGTGCATGCCGTGGGTGCGGGTGTCGGGGCTGCACTTTTCTTAAGTCAAATCAGGCTGCAGCCCTCGTGCGGTATGCGTAAGCTGCTACTGTTTTAGGAGCGGTTTAAGAGCAATACGCCGTCTACGAAACCTGGATGGGATGCCTTGGGCGTTCTGCGCAGGTAAAGGAGGAGCCCGAAGGGCGGGGGACACGGAGCAGAACGTCCAAGGCATCCCATCCTGCGCGCGCCCAAGACGGGGCAGGGAGGACGGACCAGGCAGGCCGGACATTTTGCTCCGTGTCCCCCGCCCGCTGCGCGGTCTCCTCCTTTACCTGCGCAAAATGCCCAGCCTGCCTGGTCCTACCGGAAGCCAGACTCGCGCTGCCCGCGACGGGCTCAGCGACAATTGGCTCCGATATGGAAACCCCAAACACATTAGAAGCCTGGCTCGCCCACTGCGAA
>JANXVI010000093.1 GCA_025351745.1 Rhodoferax sp. | reverse complement strand
CTAAGGCTCCTGCAGCGCCTGTGAGTACGACGTTTTATGGAGGGTCTGGCTCGAACATGGTGTTTCCTTGACCAACAAAAAAGCACCCTAGCGCGGCTAGTTTTTGCTGGGCTATAATCAGAGGACTGCCTGATGACAGCGATGTCGATTCAGGGGCTCTTAGCTCAGTTGGTAGAGCAGCGGACTCTTAATCCGTAGGTCGAGTGTTCGAGTCACTCAGGGCCCACCACCAAACAGCTTGTGGTTATTGAAAAGCCTGCTATTTATTTGATAGCAGGCTTTTTTCATGTCTAAGCCGTTTAGGGCTGCTGCAAGGATTCGAGGCTCGAATACGGGGAGGCTATAGCGCTGGCCCGGCTGAAAATCGTAATTCCTCTGCCGATACGTAGATCCTCATTTCCAGCGCGCGTGTTTCGAAACGGCTGTCGTCAAGTTACTTGAAAAACGCCGAAATCAACCACTGACTTTCACTCGCTCTAAACGTCAGCGAGGCGACGCCAGAACATACCAACGCTGTTGACGCAGTCGGTGCTTGGAGTGAACGGCTGGAATATGACGCTTGAGTCTTGCGCGGCCTCCCAGCTTCGAACGTTTTGACGAAAGTGCTGGTCATGATTTCGTGCGGTAACCGCAATTGTGCTGTGTGCCAGGTTGCCGTTCTGACTCGACGCCGGACAATTGCCGGCAGAGTTCTGTGACCGGTGTGTCCAGCCGTGCGCTCGCGCAGCCCGGGGTAAAAGGAGCGCTTTGCATTTTGGGTGACCGCTATCGGCTGTATCACTTGATGCTCAATCCGGCCGGAGCCCGCTTGACGTCTAGCAAGACCGAATCATGTAGCGGCTGCCTATATATGCCGCAGGGTGCAGCAGTTCAATCCGAAAACCAATGCGCCGGACACCGCCAACGCCGCACCAGCTCAGATAACACCGCTCACAACACAAGAACAGCCGGAGGTCGCCCAAGTTGGATTAACTCGATGCACTCGATGCCGAAGATCTAACGCTGCAATGCGTGGCTACACCGCGGACACAGTCCGTTCTCGACGGCGCACCGATTTATTCACTTTCCCGACCACAGACGCTGCACAAGGATTTGCATACCATTTGTACCGTGGCGCGCCCTTTATTAGATTGCAATCAACCAAGCCGATCGCGTATTTATCCGCTTGCAGAGTCCCTGATTCCAACCCCGAGTCAGCGAGGAGTAAAGTCGAGTCTTTTATAGTCCCGGGAATTACCTATGGCGCAGACATACGAGCAAGTGCAAAAGCAAATCGAGTTGTTGCAGCAGAGAGCACAGAAGCTGCTTGAACGCGAAGCCGTGGGAGTGATCGAGCGAATCAAGGAAGCGATAGCGCACTACGGGATTACGGCTGGGCAACTTGGTTTTGAGTCCAGCCCTTTGCCAGGCATGCCAGTGGCCTCGAAGGCTAAGTCTTCAACACCGCAATCACCTAAATTTTCTGACGGACATGGCAACGTCTGGAGTGGTCGCGGACCGCGTCCACGTTGGCTTCGCGATGCGCTGGCGACTGGAGCGGCACTACAAGATTTTGCCGCGCAGGCAACGACGACGGCCGCACAAACCGTGCTTTACAAATCCACAAAGAAAACAAAATCGAAAAAACGGGCAAACGCAGGAGCGAATGCAAAATCCACGTCTAGGTCGCGCTACAAAGACGATGCGGGACATGAATGGAGCGGAATGGGCCCGCGTCCCAAGTGGCTGAAAGAAACCATCGAGTCCGGAAAGACTCTGGATCAACTCGCCAGTCTGTAGGCAACCTCAGCGCTTGCGCTGTTCCACAACTAGCTCGGGCGTAACTTTTCCGTCCTTTTGCGGAACTCCGGAATGACGTAGTTGGCTAGCAGGGCGACCGACGTGTCGACCCTGAGCTTTTCGCAGTTATGACGCTACGTCGACTGCGTTGCGTGAGGCCAAAATCGCCAAGCATCAGGCGACGACCGAATTACTGCGCCGCGAGGATGCACGGTCTGGTCCAAAGCCTGGTCGGCGCGCTCTCGGCTAGTTGTCACCGGTTAATCGGAAAAGTCCGCCTGAAGCGGGCTTTTTTACGTCTGGTGGTGCAGTGATGCCAGAGGAGTCGTGCCAGCTTCAACCCGAATCAGCCTAGCGCAACACAAGTGGTGCTAGAACTGGTGCCAGAATCCGCACAAAAGAAAACGGCCTAGAGAGCTGCCCCGCTAGGCCGTTGATTTCATTGAAGTTTTTGGTCGGTGTGAAAGGATTCGAACCTTCGACCCCTTGCACCCCATGCAAGTTTTAGTGAATTCAACAAAACTCAAGAAAAGCTCAAAAACAATCTAACTAATTGAATTTAAACGATTTTTTACCAATCACCACAAAAGGCATTATCCAACAACGTCCACTAAGATACACTCAAAGCCTGCGTTGCGGTTGGGACAATGGTTGGGACAACGGAAGTCACGCAGTCTACGGGGGTCTGTTATGGCACTGACGATGTTGGAACTCAAAGCGCTGGGTGCTGCGGACCACGGACGCCGGTTAACTGACGGCGGATCGCTCAAGGGCAAGGTCTATGTGGCGCGCGACGGTGCCGTGTCGGTTCAGTTCCGGTTCGCCTACAAGTTCGGCGGCAAATTCCGCGAAGTGCTGGTAGGCACCTGGCCCAAATCTGACATCACCGCCATCCGAAAAGACCGCGACGCATTGCGCGTGAAGATTCAAAACGGCATTGATCCGGTGGAACAGAGCCAACTTGTGCGCGAACAAGTGCAATCCGACCGCGAAGCCGACCAACTGCGCCTGGCGGCAGACCGTGAGGCCGAACTCCTCAAAATCGAAGCGGACCGGCAAGAAGCTGTGCACCAGCAACAGTTGCGACTGCAAGCATTGGCCGAAAAGACCGCGCGCATGACTGTTCGCAGCCTGTTTGACCAATGGCAGCGGCTGGAGCTCGTCCAGCGCGCCGACAAAGGCAGCGAGGCGCTGCGCTCTTTTGAGCGCGATGTCTTCCCGCTCATCGGCAATGTGGCGGCGGCGGACGTGAGCAAAGCGCACATCCAGGAGATTGTGGACACCATCAAATCACGCGCCACACCCACCCAGAACATGGTGCGCACCGCCAAAAAGACGCTGGCCGACATGCGCCAGATGTTTGGCTTCGCGCTGGATCGGGACTATGTGGATGCCGACCCCACTGCCCGCGTCAAAAAGGCCCGCATCGGTGCTGACGTGGAGCGCGACCGCGTGTTGAGCGAAGCTGAATTGATCCTGCTGTTTCAGAAGCTGCCCAAGGCAGGGCTTGCAGCCACCAGCCAACTGGCGCTGCTGATTCAATTGGCAACCGCCGCCCGCATCGGTGAAGTATTGGCCGCACGTTGGGAGCATGTGGACTTTGAACGGCAGAACCTGACCCTGCCCGAAACCAAGAACGGCAAGCGGCATGAAATTTGGCTTAGTGACTTTGCACTGTGCCAACTAAAGAGCCTGCATGAAAACACCGGCCTAACGCCTTGGCTGTTCCCGGCGACGCAAGCCAAAAAGGATCAACCTGACTTTGCCGACCATGTCTGCGTCAAGACCGTGACCAAGCAAGTGGGCGACAGGCAACGCCCCGGTGACGAACCCATGAGCGGCCGCTCTAAGGACGTGGACGCACTGGTGCTACCCGGCGGCAAGTGGACACCGCATGACCTGCGCCGTACAGCAGCCACCACCATGGCAGAACTCGGCGCGCTCCCCGATGTGGTTGAAAAGTGCCTGAACCACACCGAGGTGGGGAAGGTGAAGCGCATCTACCAACGCGCCCAGTACGAAGGCCCCATGCGCGAAGCATGGAAACTACTGGGCAGCCGCCTGACGCTGCTGCAAGACATGGCCCATGGTCGGGTAACCAATGTTGTTCCATTGCAGCGGAGTCGTTAGCGGGAAAGCGTCCAACAAGTGACAACAATATTTTCAGAATGTTGCCACTGTGCGACGCAAGCACGCATTCAATCCCTTCCCGCTTTGGCCACACCGAAGTCATCCAAAAACTCAGAAGCCGGAGCAATGCCAGTCACCAGCAACTGATCTCGCGCACGGGTGCAGGCCACATACAGCAAATGCCGCTCGGTGTCGTACACCTCTTGCAGGTCAGCGTCATCACCCACAGTTTCGATGCGCTCTTGCAGCGGGATGACCTCATCGTCGCAGGCCATCACCACCACCGCGCGAAACTCCAGACCCTTGGCCAGGTGCATGGTGGCGATGGACACATGGCCGCTGGCGGTCTCCGCATGTTCATCCAGCAACTTGCAGGGCAGGCCCGCTGCGGTGACGGCGGCTTGCGCCCGTGCCAACTGGGCATCTGAGCGCACGAACAGGCCAACTTCTTCCGGCAAGATGCCGTCGTTGAATCGCTCCGCCAGCCATGTGCCGACGGCCTGGACTTCATCGCTTGCGGTCTTGCACACGCGAACCACAGGCGGCGGGCCATTGAACACCGACACGGTGTCGCTGCGGGTCTCGGTATTGCCATCCACATCCACCGCCTGGTCGCCCAGCAAACGGTCGGCCTGCTGGCGGATTTGGTGGGAGGTGCGGTAGTTGATGCGCAAGGTGCGCGAGCGACCCCGAATGTCCACGCCCAGCGCCTTCCACGAAAACGGTTGCTGAAAAATGCGCTGACCCAGATCACCGGCAAAGAACAGCGCGTCGGGGTGCTTAGCACCCAGCGCCGCCAGAAAGCGCAGGTGCGCCACGCTCAGGTCTTGCGCCTCGTCCACCACGGCAAAGTCATATGGCGGGTACTTGCTGCCCACCAGCGTGCTGGCCAGTCGGGTGAACATGCCCGCGTGTGTGACCAGCTTCTGTGCTGCCAGGGCCGCACGCACTTGCTCAAAAATGGCCCACAGAATGGCCCGCTGCGGCTCCGGCAGCCGCGTCTTGCGGCCCAGTCGGGTGACATCGCGGTAATCGTCCCAGCCTGCCAACTGCCAGGCATCGACAATTTGCTCCCACTCGGTCACCAGAAAGTGCAGGCTGAACTTGTGGCCGCCCACCGCTTTGGACGCACGCTCCAGCATCAGCCGCACCTCAGCGCGGCTCACCAGCGTGATTGGGCCTTGCTGGGCCTGGGCTTTCGTCAGGCGCAGCCCTACAGCATTGAGCGACAACACATCAATGCGCTCCGCCAAGCGCGGCTCGCTACCCAGCAGGCGTTTGAGCTTGGTGTGCAGTGCGCTGGCCAGGGTGTCGGAGAAGGTGGTCAGCAGCACCCGGCCATCGGGGTTGTGGCGTGCCAGGTATGCGGCGCGGTGCAACGCCACAATGGTCTTTCCCGTGCCCGCAGAGCCAGACACACGGGCCGGGCCGGTGTAGTCGCGCTCGACCCATTTGCGCTGCTCGGGGTGCAGAAAAACCGTCCACTTTTCCCAAGGAAAGTTCAGCGCGGCTTCCAGCTCGGCCACATTGCTCATGACGCGGAAACGGCGTTGCGCATCAGGGTGGTCGAACGGGTTGGCAGTGGCCGGTGCCGGGGTGGGTACACGGGGTTTGCCGCCAGTCGCCAGCTCCAGCAGGGCCTCTGCCGCCTCCGCGGGCAGGTGTTCGGCCAGCACCAGCAAGCTGTCTTCAGTGGCAGCTTTGACATCGACCAGCCATTCGACGGGCACGCCGTAGCGCAACAATTCATCGTCTGGCCTGTCGGCAAACAAGCGCTTGGGTGCTGCGCTGGGCTTGGGTGCCAGGGGCAGCTCAGACTGCACATAAACCGGCACCATTACCTGCTGCACTGTCTCCCGCACTTCCACCAGTTGCGCTGCGCCGGTGGTGGGATGGGTCTCAAGCTTGCGCCGCGCTGCCCAGTCATAGGCCTTGTCGTGGTGATCCACATAACACAGCAGCATGCTGGCTTGCGTCTTGTGCAAGATGATGCGAATGTCGCTGCCGGCCCGCACGGACCAAAAATGCTTGTCTCTGGATTGCTCAATCCGGTGCAGGCTCATGCTGGGG
Source organism: Rhodoferax sp. (assembly GCA_025351745.1). GTDB lineage: Bacteria > Pseudomonadota > Gammaproteobacteria > Burkholderiales > Burkholderiaceae_C > Allorhodoferax. Next base: position 14,184 of record JANXVI010000093.1, on the reverse strand, counting down.
TGCGCCGGGTTCAGTTGCAGGTCAAACGCGGTGGTCTTGACCGCCTTCTGCTCGTCGCCCGTAAGGCGTGCCAGGCTGTCGGTGAAGGTGTCGGCGATGCGGAAGTCCATGGTGGTGCCAATCAAGTATCAGGTGTGTCCGGCAGCACCGTGATGATGTGCAAACCATGAGATTTCAGCAATGGCTGGGCCTGTGCCAAGTTGAACCGCCAACCGTGCTTGCGCAGACCACTGCGGCGAATCATCCGCTTGAAGTTGCTGCCCCGGCTATTGGAACCGTCCGTGATGATCAAACCACCCTGGCTTGGAAATTTGGCCAGTATGCTGGGCAAAACACTGTCGCCCAGCACAAACACGCCACTCCCCCCTTCGCCCTCGCTGTCCCCACGGTAAAAAAGCACGTCGATTTGATCCATGGACGCTATGACATTCAGTGCGTCATCAACTCGAAATTGTGTTTGCACTGAGCCAGGCAAGAGAGGGCTTCGCGCTTGCCATTCAGCTTCGAGGCTACTGTCAATGTCGCAGAAAACTATGCGGTCTGCGTAGGGCTGTATCAAGTCAACTGGCTGCACAACATCGCGACAACAACAGGGGTAGAAAGCGGTTCTATGCGACACGTCGCAACTCCCATGCCTTCTGCGTGGCAAGTTGAGTAATCCATGCCCGGATGAACGTATTGAAGTCGTCGGGACTGACACTTAACACTTCAAATCCGATGCGTTTCCGCACTCCCCCCCCTCCTACCGAGATTCGTTCTTTCACAAAGATCAATTCTTCAATTGGTCGGCCTTTCGTATAAATACTTCCGTGAGCAAGCGCATTTCGAATGTGAGGCAACATCGACTTAATTGCTTTGCCTTTTCGGCCTTTCTTGCTTGCCGAAATAACTTTCAAATCTGGCCGCGAATACCAACTGTCCAATCCTCCTGAGACATCAAGCACCGAATCCGAAAATCGCCAACTGTTTTCGAGATTTGGACACATGTCTGAGCCCACAAAGTCTGTCGCGAGCAATCGCTGCAACCTCTCGGCTTCCTCCGCAAACACCTTGTTGTCACCAAACGCGTGTGCGGAATACTCTGTGTCAGGACGCAGTCGCTCGAACGGCACCAGGAGACTGGCCGACGCCACAACCAGCAACAGAGTCACTTCACGTCCCGTCAAGCTCGCCAAGCTCGATGCGCCATCCAAGATATCAAGACATCTTTTCGGAAAGTCACTTACAAAATCTGCATGCTCCATATCAGCTCACCTTAAACACCTTCATCACCTCATCCCCCAGGTGATTGATAACCTTCACCGCAACCCGCCCGGACTTCGGTTTATCGAAGGGCCGCGAGGTATCGCTGTTTAGCGTGTCCCAAGCCTCCTTGTCGATCTCGGCTTTCAGCGTGGTCTTGAGTCCGCTGTACGGGTCATTGGCCCCCAGAAAGTAGGCATGCCGCACGAAGAAGCTTTCTTCGTTGTAGTCCGTGTCGATGAACCAGCAGGCTATGCCGTCGGCACCATCGCTGACCACTTCGCCGGTCTGGGGCTTGAACACGTCCACGCCGTTGACCTTGATGCACATCTGGCCATTGGTCTGGGGCAGCAAGGTAATGTCTGGTTCGCCAAAGATCACGAACAGGTTGCCTTTGCCCGTGTTCTTCAGGTCTTCGGCCATGTGCAGGTCGGCGTTCATGCGGGCCTTGAGCACGGGGATGCGGCCCAGCTTGCTGAATTCGGTGGCGTGGGCTTCGTAGTTGAAGGCGCAGGCAATCAGCACGTCAAAGCCTGCGTCGCCACACTCGCGGGCGGCTTCGACCAGGTCGCTGCGCTGCACGGTGCCGAACTCTGGGCCGATGAAGATACCGGCGCGTTTCTCCACATCGCCTTCCATGTAGCGACCCTCTGCACACACCGCACCCTCGCCCGGCCAGGGCGTGAGGGACGTGAAGGTAATGCGGTCCGCCTTGTGCGCCTGCTGCACGCCAGCGGTTTTTAGGTTGTCCAGAATCATCTGCGGGAAGGACTGGCGGGCTTTGTATTCCGCCACGTTGTCGCTGGCGGTGTCGATCAGCTCATCGTTTTCGTCCACGCCCAGCATGCGGTGCGGGCTGAGCGATTCGACCGTGAACGGGCCAGCCACGCGCACGGCCTTGTTGTTGGCGTAAGGTTTGTCGTACAGGTACTCAAACTCGGCTTTGGCGGCGATGGAGGCGTCTATCTCACGCTGGCGGGCAATGCGCGCCTGCCACCAGTCGGTTAGCAGTGTTTTAGCCCTCTGGCCCCCGTCAATCGTGCGTGAGGCGCTATCATTTTTGATATTTCCAGCGGTGCTGGCTGCGGTGTGGGTGTCTAATGGCAGCTCACGGGGAACCTCCCATTCCTGCCAGTTTGTGCCCAGCAGCGCGTTCAACTGGCTGCGCAGCGGCTCCAGTGTGGCCTGCCACTGCGACCAAATGACGTCGATCTCGGCGTTGTTGGCGATGGATTTCAGCGTGATGTGCGGCACGCGCTCATAGACAAAGCCGTGGCGGATGTTGCCGTGCACCGGCTGGCTGCTGGGCGCGGTGCGGGTGACTTCGGCTTCCTTGATCTGGCCCTGACGCGAGTCGGCCAGCAGGTAGAACGGGTAGCGTGCCCCCATGATGCGGGCGCGGGCCAAGGCCAGTGCCACGCGCGAGGTGTCGATGGTGATCCAGCGGCGGCCCCATTGCTCGGCGACGGTGGCGGTTGTGCCACTGCCGCAGGTGGGGTCCAGCACGAGGTCGCCGGGGTCGGTGGCCATGAGGATGCAGCGTTGGATGACTTTTGTTCCAGTCTGAACAATGTATATCTTGTCTTCACCTGAAAAGCCCGCAATCGCTGTATCGTCCCAGTTATCTGACACTGGAACTACCGGGAAATCTTCAACGTAACGTTTGTAATTCGGGAGAGTTCCAGCAACGATGAGGCGATTAGCCTTAATCAGTTTCTGGATTCCCTCCATCGTCGTTTTCCAATTGTGGTTCGCACCGCTGTGAAAACTCTTTCCAAGGAAGTCGAATGCGCAAGTCGTGTTTGCACGCACACCTTGAGAGCGCAAATTCTGGGCGGAAAAAATGCTCCATCCTTTTGGTACGGAGTCCCAGTCCTTAATCTCGCTCGCTACCAATTTCCTACACTCACCGGTCGCTCTATTTTCAGCAATGTTGTAGCTTGCAAGTTCATTCGATTTCTGAATATATTGCTGGCGGTACTTGATTTGATCGTGACTTTTTGCAAACCAGACAATGAAGTCGCCACTCGTTGGAAGAAGTGAAGCAGAAGTTGCAGTTGTTTTCGCGAACGCAATTTGACAAACAAAGTTATCTTCCCCAAACACCTCATCCATCACCGCCCTCACCCGGTGCACGTTCTCATCGCCAATCTGCACAAAAATCGACCCCGAGTCCGTCAACAAATCCCGCGCCACCGTCAGTCGGTCACGCAGATAGGTCAGGTAGGAATGGATGCCATCGCGCCAGGTGTCCCGAAACGCCTTGACCTGCTCGGGTTCGCGGGTGATGTGGTCGGCCTTGCCGTCTTTTACGTCGCGGCTGGTCGTGCTCCACTGAAAGTTGCTGTTGAATTTGATGCCATAGGGCGGGTCAAAGTAAATGCACTGCACCTTGCCGCGCAACCCCTCGCGCTCGGCCAGGCTGGCCATGACCTGCAAGCTGTCGCCCAGAATCATGCGGTTGGTCCAATTCTGGTCGTGCTGGTAAAACTCGGTTTTGTCGGCGCCCTTGGGGATGCCGTTGAAGTCTGAGAACAAATCGGCCGTGGTCTGCCCGGCCTCGTGTTCGCGCTCGCGGGTGGTGCGCAGCAGGTCGTCAATCAGCACCTTGGGGTGGACTTTTTCCTGGATGTAAAGCGGCGGCGCGTTGACCACCAGGTCGCTCCAGTCCTGCTCGTCTTTGCCGCGCCAGACCAGTTGCGGGTCCAGGTCGGTGTTGCGCGGGTAGCGGATTTGCTTGGGTGCGATCTGCTCCTGGGTGGCAATGGATTGCTGCTCCACAGACGGAATGTTTTTGCGCTTTGCCTCGTCGTGGGTGAGGGTTTCGACGTGTTTGGTACTTAGTTTGGTGGCCATGGAGAATCTGGTGTGTGCGTAGGTGGCAGAAGCAATGCGGTTCAGAGGAAGCCGATGGGCGGCTTGGTTTTGCGTGTTTTGTCGTCGGCGATGAGTTGTTTGATGGCGTCGAACACCTGCGAAAACTGCTCGTCGTAGCGGGTCTCCATGGCCTCGATGCGCAGCCGCAGGTCGCGGTTGGAATCCATCAGGCGGCTTAATTGCACAAAGGTGCGCATGATGGCAATGTTGACCTCCACCGCACGCTGGGACCGCAACACGCTGGAGAGCATGGCGACCCCCTGCTCGGTGAAGGCGTAGGGCAGCGCGCTGAGTTTGCGTCGGGATGCGGTCACAGTTTGTGACTTCATAGGGCTGTTTCCGGGGTATGAGGTCACAGTTTGTGACCTCATACCTTCCCATTCTTCGAGCGTGAGCTGGAACATGAAGTCTGCGGGAAAGCGATCGAGGTTACGTTTGACCGCCTGATTCAGCACTTTGGTGGCTACGCCATACAGGTCGGCAAGGTCAGCGTCCAGTAAGACCTTCTCGCCACGGATAAAAAAAACGAGTTTTGCCAGATTCTCTGGTTTAGGGATGATTTGGGTCATGGACTCGATCTTTCAAAGACTCGACGCAAACTTTCGTTTCCAATTCCCTCGAATTCGGGGGAATTGGGAACTGGCCTAACTTTCATGTTCCAGCCCCTCGATCAGCGTGTTGAAGTTGGCATCCACCGTGGCCTTGAAATCGGCCTGAATCTGAAACACCTCGGTGAACTCGGCAAAGGCCCAGCGGCCATAGCTGCCTAGATGGTTCACGCCAGGCACCCAGTAAGTGTCCATGGTGGACTTTTTCTCTATCGCATCCTCGCCCCGGTAGCCTTTGATCTCAACCACCAGGTGCAGCGGGTCTGCGGGGCCGTGGCCGTCATCGACCAACACCACAAAGTCGGGCAGGTATTTACGCAGGGTGGAGCCAAAGCGGTAAGGCACCTCCAGCCCCAGGTTGTGGTTTTTGACGTAGGCCAGCACTTTGGGGTGCGATTCGGCCACGCGGCAGAACTCGGCCTCCCAGTCGCTGTCCAGAATCACCCAGTTGAGCTGGCAGTGTTTGGAGCTGGTCTCCCAACGGTCGGTCTTGCTGGTGTTGAAGCGCACCTGGGCGCTGGAGCCGGTGGGGTTGTAGGCATCCAGCAGCGCCTTAATGGGGCGCTCACCTTCAAATTTTCGGGTGATGGCGGCGGTGATCTTGTTGCAGGCCATGTCAGCCAGCTCCTGGTACATCAGCAGCGCGGGGTAGGTGTCGCCTTTGCAGACCAGGTATTTGGGGTTGCCTTCGTCATCCACCGCGTCCAGCCATTCCTTGACGATGCGTTTGAGCTGGCCGAACAGGTGCAGCTTGGGCGCCTCGCCAGGGTCGCGCCACTTGGTGTACAGCAGCCGCTGGGTGAGCTGAAACAGCAAGGTGCTGGGACGCATATCACCCAGGTGCTTGAGACTCATGTCGGCACCCTCGCCGATGATGCCGGAATTGCGGGTGATGGACGGACCGACCAAAGTGGGGCTGAGGGTCAGGATCGACTCGTCGTTGAAACTGGCGCTGAGGCGTTCGTCAGGCAACTCGACCCGGTAGCCTTCAACGCGAGGGAATTGAATCTCTAGCGCATCGCGGGCCGGTCGCATGGCTTTGACCTGTACCGTTTCGCGCGGCGGCTGGGGTGGGCCAATGACGGGTTTGGCGGTGAAGTTGAACGGGATGCCAAACACGTCGGCATATTCAACATTGAACAGCCCTTCTTCGTTCAACTCGTAGGACTGGCGGCGCAAGGCCCGGCCAATGACCTGCTCGCACAGCAATTGGGTGCCAAAGGCGCGAATGCCCAGCACGTGGGTGACAGTGTTGGCATCCCAGCCCTCGGTCAGCATGGAGACCGACACCACGCAGCGAATGCCGCCGCCTAACTGGCCCGCCTTGCCGACGGTGTTCATGACCTCGCGCAGCAGTTCCTGGTCGGTGATGCTGTCACCAGATCGAGCATCACCACTGCGCTCGACGATCTCGCGGCGGAAGCGCTCGATCTCGTCTGCGGCCATGCCCCGGAAGTTGTCGTCCAGCGCGTCACCTGCTTCTAGTTGTTCGCTGTCAATCAGTAGCGTATTGGGGCGCGGCAGCGGGTTTCCGGTGGTGTCGTCAAAGTTGCGGAACAGAGCCAGGCGACCGTTTTCCAGCGTGGTGGTGTCGTCGTCGTTTTTGCGGTGAAAACCGGAGACAAAGTCATAGACCAGCTTGGAAATGGCGGTGTTCTGGCAGACGACGATGAAGCAGGGCGGCACCTTGATGCCGTGCTCTTCCCACAGCTTGTAGGTTTTCTCGTAGTGGCCATACAGCGCCAGCAGCGCGGTTTGCAAGCGCAGAGGCAGTTTGAGTGGGTCCAACTCGCCGCCCGTACCACGGCCCTTTTTTGGCATGTCTTTGCGAATGTGCTCCCACAGGTTGCGGAACACCGGCATTTCTTCACCGGGAATGTTCTCGGCCACCGGCACGCGAGGCAGCTTGACGATGCCGCATTCGATGGCATCCATCAGCGAAAAGTCACTCATGGTCCAAGGGAACAGCGTGCCTTCGGCGTAGCCCGATCCGCTCAAAAAGAACGGCGTGGCGGACAAGTCCATGACGCGGGTGACGCCGAGCTTGCGGTTGACGGCCTCCAAACCAGAAATCCACAGGCGCGCGGCTTCGTTGTTCTTGTCGGCCTCCTTTTTCTCGTCTCCCTTCAGGGCTTCGTCATCTTCGGGCGTAGGCTTTTCGCGGTAGCAGTGGTGGGCCTCGTCGTTGATGACCATGATGTTTTTCATGCCCATCAGGTCGGGCATGACACGCTGGAGCATCTGGCCTTCGGTTTCCAGCGTCAATGGCGCATCACCCGTACGGCCTTGCAGCAACTGGCGACCACCTTTGGACAGTTCGATGCGCTCACGCATCTTGAAGGCGTGGTAGTTGGTGATGACGATCTTGGCCCGACTCATATCGTCCAGCATGTCGCTGGGCAGCAGCTCGCGGTCTTTGTAATAGCTGTTGGGATCGTTGGGCTGCAAGACGCGCAGGCGGTCTTTGATGGTGAGGCCGGGTGCGCAAATCAGAAATCCACGGGTGAAATTCTTGCTGGTGGGGCGGCGCATGGCGTTGATGGTCTGCCAGGCGATCAGCATGGCCATGACGGTGGTTTTACCTGCGCCCGTGGCCAGCTTCAGGGCAAGGCGCATCAGCTCGGGGTTGGCCTCTCTATTGGCGCTGGCTAAGTGGTCCAGCAGGAGCTTGCCATTTTTGGTCTGCGGTGCGACTTCGGTTAGCCAGATTGCAGTTTCTGCAGCCTCTACTTGACAGAAGAACGGCCGTACTCCGCTGAACTTGTGATGCCGCCAATGCTGCAACAGGCGGGCAGTTTCAGGGGTGACCTGCCACTGCGTGGGATTGGGCAAGCCGCGCCAGGTATCCACTGCCTGGCGTACCTGGTTGATGATGGAGGTGATGTCGTACTGCTGAGCGGCGGTGGAGAGGTCTTTGCCCTCGTCAAACACCATTTCGTCTTGCGCTACGGCCTTCTTGCGCTTCTTGGGCTTGGGAATGGGGGTAATGAACTCTGCACGCCTGCGCGATTCAAGCACCTGCTGGGTGGGCTGGCCGTCAGTGTCAAGCTCCCAGTGCCGCTGTGGGCAGTCATAGGGAGAGTTGAGGATGGGGTGGTCGAAGAAAGGATTAGACGACTGCAATTCCATGGGGTTCGCTTTGGGTTGACTTACGTCATTTCCGTGATTTTGGTTTAGCTGGGACAGGTGTATCCAGTGCCAGCTTGTCTTGAATCGGTATGCCCACCCGCGCGCAATGCTCCAGGATCATCACCGCCACCATGTTGGCAATGGATCGGTGGTCGCGTTCGGCGGCATTGCATAGCGCTTCTTTAATGTTGGGTTCAATACGAAAGGTTAATGTGGTGGTTTTCTCTGTGGCCATGATTTTTCCAACGACGGTTTGGCTGTAGATATACTGCAATGTACAGCAAAGTTCAGAGTCGTCCGACAGCGTTCGCCATACGCTGACTTCAACGTCCAGCAGGGAGAACACATGGCCCGTCACTACTCGACCAGAGACTTTTTTCGGCAGATGCCCAACGCGCTGTTGGCCCGCTATTTTGCTGGGCGCACGGTGTTTGACGAGTTCGACTTTGCCGCCATGTCCGAAACCCGGCATGACAATTTGTTTGCCGCCTGGTTGGCCTTGCCCGAAGCCCAGCGCAACACCATGGATGCGGAGTTTCGCGACATTTTCGAGATGAGTTGCGAGAAAGGTTGCCGGGCCATTCTGGATGAAGCCAAATGGCATTTGGACCAAGACGCAGACCCCAACGCCACCATTGCCTTCACCGAAATGCTGGCCGCGCTGGTCAACCACTTTGAGCGGGCCATGGTCACGTATCTGGACCACAACCTGTTTTGGCGCGGGGCCACGCACTTCTACCATGCAGACAACTTGCCATTCTGGCGCAAGCGCAAGAACCTGCCGCACAACGCCGCCGCCGTTGACGCCACCAGCATCCAAGCCCTGGAAAACCGAATCCGCACCTACTTTCACCATACCGAGGGCCGGGGCAACAACTGCGTGGTGGAGGCGTTTCGCCGTGGCGACCTCGATTACTTCTTTGCGTACCCCGAAGACTATTCACAGCAAAGCCCTGAGTGGGTCAACGGGCAGTTTGGCATTCGCCCGCACAACCCAGCGTTTGAGGTGGTCTTTGTCTATTCGCAGACTGAGGGCTCGCTGAACCTGAACTACCGCGGCTCCTACAAAGCCATAGAGCCGTTGCAAGCCATGTTTGCCGAAACCATCCTGCAACTGCCCGAACTGCCGCCCGACCCCAAAGACTCGCGCGTGTATGACCTGGGGCCGTTGAAGCAGCGCAATTTTGAATTCACCTACGAGCTGGGCAGCGGAATTGAAAGCGTTGTCGTCAAGAAGCTGCGCCTGTCGTCACGGGCCACCCGAGGCGAACGCATCTCACTGGAAGCCGACACCAGCCAAGACCCGCAAGCTGTTTACGCCTTGCTGGATCGCATCCAAGCCGCCATGCCGATGGCCCAGTACAGCGTCACCCAAGTGGACCTCGCGGTGTGCATGGTGGTAGAGGCCGACGGGCCACCCAAGACGGTAAACATCCATATCACCTACCCCAACTCTTGCTCGCTCAAGTACGACGAGCTGGGCCTGAAACTGCGCGACATGCTCAGTGCCTCGGGCATCGAACCGCGCAAACCGGCTAACCTGGCTACACCCGACGCCACCACGGCCCATGCACCCACACCTGTAGCCGCACCCGTGGAATGACGCCGCAAGCCGCCTTGATCGAGATGCTGGGCCGCGTAGGCGCGCGCAATGGCACGGCAACCATGGTCAGCACGGAAGAATTGAACCAGTGGCCCGCAGCGGCAGTGGCCGCCATGAAGACACAGAACCTGCTGTTGAAAGCACGCCCCGCCAAAAGCGTTGTCTGTCCTGGCTGCGAGCAAGAATGCAGCACCATGCCCGTGCATACGGTGACACGCGCCAATGCGCCCGCCGCATCCTTCGTGGTGTGTGACAAGCGCAGCGACACCAACCGCGTGCCCATCCTCGCCGCACGGCTGGCCCAATGGCGCTGCGATGCTCACGCGGTGTGCGGGTTTGTTACTGCCTGTCTTGGCCTTCAACAAACCACTGTGCAGCCGTCCGACAACCGTTTGCTGCCGATTGGCATGGCGCGAGGGAATAAACGCACCCAAATGCTGTGCCTGCGCCTGGATGGGAGTTTGGCTCTGGTAGTGGGCGCGGATGCAATGCCGCTGGCGGATGTGGTCGGCTTCGAGAATGGCAGCTTCACGCTAGACGTGGCGGTCATTCGCCAAACGGTGGACTCAGCCACCACCGCCGACCCGCGCCGCACGCCCAGCACCGCCAAGCGAGAGGCACGCAAAATCGACACGCAGGCCATGTACGCGAGTTGGCACAAGGAATACAAAGCGCTCAAGAAACGCCGCCCCAATATGTCCGACGTTTGGTATTCCGAGCAAATTGCAAAAAGCGCCGTCGGGCTAGGCCGCGACGCCAGCACGATCAAAAAACACATGCTGGCTTGAGCGCCAGCAGGTCAGCCACCGGCAATCAAAGCGGGCTGGCAGCCCCCAAGTCGGTAAAGTTGTTGATCTTCACCGACCCGTCTGGAAACCGCGCAATCACATCCAGTTCACCGCCCATGGCCTCAATGTGGCTGCGCAGGGTGGACAGGTACATGTCGGTTCGCTTCTCGATCTTGGCAATCGACGGCTGCTGCACATGCAGCACTTCGGCCAACATCTTTTGCGACAGGCCACGGGCTTGGCGCAGTTCGTTGAGCGGCATTTCAGCCAACATCTGCCGGGCCATGCCATCCGCCTTCTCGCGTGCGGCCTGGCTCATGCCTGCGCGCAGTTCTGTAAATTTCTTAGCCATCTATCGCTCCTTCACTTCGAAGTTGAACCAGGTGCTGGTCATACAGCCGGTCGGCAATCGGCACATTCACGTCATACCAGCGGTCGTCGCCCGTCTTGTCGCCGCCAATCAAAAGAATCGCCATTCGGCGCGGGTCGAATGCATACAGCGTTCGAAAAGGTCGCCCGCCATGCTGAGTGCGAAGTTCGCGCATATGCCCGTGCTTGGAGCCATGGATGCCGCTGCTGTGCGGGTGCCCCAACGCTGGCCCCCGCGCCTCCAGCAACTGCACCGAGGCGGCCAATGACACTTGCTCATCCTCCGTCAGGCTGCCCCACCAGTCACCAAATTCGTCTGTGTATTCAACGTCCCAAGTCATGCGCAAATATAGCCTCCATGGAATATTCCGTCAAGTGCATGCTTGGGGAACGTTTTGGACTCATGAACCCATTGGCTTGAAATAGTTGGGCGGAAAGTTTTCGCCCAACTTTTACGCCTGACAGCGCGCCATTCAGGGCTGTTTTGTTCCAGGCCGCGCGTCCCTCTTTCCCTCTGAAACGCCACTCACAGCAAGCCGCCGCGTGGGCCTTTTATCGCCCAAAACGCCCAAACAAACTTGCGTCTGAGTTCATTCCATACCCGTCAAAGAGGACCCAACATGACGACCACCATTCTGCGCATCCCCGCCGCCAAAACCCAATCCGGCTACTCCCGCTCCACCATATACCTGCGCATTGCGCAAGGCTTGTGGACCAAACCCGTCAGCCTGGGGCCGCACGCCGTCGGCTGGCCCTCCAACGAAATTGAGGCGCTGAACGCCGCGCGCATCTCGGGCAAGACCGATACCCAAATCCGCGAGCTAGTTCAGTCGCTGCACACCAAGCGCAAAGACCTGATGGCAGCTTGGGGGTTGTAGCCATGAAAGAAGCACTTCAGGCCCTCTTTTATTGGCTGGTCCAGTCCGCGCCGTATGCCATTGCAATCCTGTTGGGTGTTGCGTTGAAAGGTTGTGTATGAACGACCTGACCGACCAATTCCGTCTGGCCATTTCGGCGGCGGGGCTGACGCCACCGACCGAAATCATTGACGACGGCGCAATCCACCGTTTCAGCACCAGTGGAAAACCCACCCACAACAACGGCTGGTACATGCTGCACACCGACGGCATCGCCGCTGGGGCGTTTGGCGACTGGCGCGAGGGCTTCACGCAAAACTGGTGCAGCAAGGCGGACACCTCCATGACCGACGCGGAACGGTTTGCACACCGTGAGCGCATCAAGACCATGCAGCGCCAGCGTGAAGACGACCTGGCACAGCGCCAGCAATTGGCAGCAGCAGACGCACTCAAACGCTGGACGGCAGCCACTCCGTGCACCCAACACGACTACCTGACCCGCAAAGGCATCCAGCCCCATGGCGCAAAGATGGAGGGCGACAAGCTGTTGATCCCGATGCGTGACACGGTGGGCACGGTGCACAGCTTGCAAACCATCAAGCCAGACGGCACCAAGATGTTTATGTCGGGTGGCAGGGTCAAGGGCTGTTACTTCGGTATCGGCAAACCCAAGGGCGCGCTGATCGTGTGCGAGGGCTTCGCCACCGGCGCAAGCATCCACGAATGCACGGGCCACGCGGTCGCTGTCGCCTTCAATGCCGGGAACCTTGAAGCCGTCGCCCTGGCACTGCGCAGCAAGTACCCCACTCTCAAAATCATCATCGCCGCAGACGACGACCACCAGACCCCCGGCAACCCCGGCATGACCAAAGCCAGGGCGGCGGTGCAAGCAACGGGTGCCACGCTGGCCGTACCGGTGTTTAAGGCGACAACAGCATGAAAGACATGACCGACTTCAACGATCTGCACCAACTGGCAGGGCCAGACGCGGTAAGGGAGTGCATTGACTCCGCTATCAATTCAGTAGCTGCTTGCGCAATTGATACGAGGGCTACAGGCCAATTGAGCATATGGCCGGAGCCGAAAGAGATCAAAACTGATCTTCCACTTGCTCCAGCCTTCGACGCCAAGACCCTGCTACCCCCAACGCTGGCAGACTTTGTACTGGACGAAGCCGACCGCATGCCGTGTTCGCCTGACTACATCGCGGCAGCGCTGATCGTGTGCCTGGGTTCGGTCATTGGTGCGCGTTGCGGCATCAAGCCCAAGCGCCGGGACGACTGGATCGTCACTCCAAACCTGTTTGGCGGCATTGTGGGTGATCCGTCTTCCAAGAAGTCGCCCGCCCTGGGTACGGTGACGCGCTTTCTGGACCGGCTGGAGGCCAAAGAAGCGGAAAAGCTGGAGGATGCCAAGAAGATATTTACCGCCGAAACCGCAGCTTTTGAGGCGCATCAGTCCGCCGTCAAGGCCAGTATGAAGAAGGCCGCAGGCGGCAAAGGTGACCACCTCAAAATGAACGCCGCCATTGCTGACTTGCAAGAGCTGCAAGCCCCAGAAGAGCCCAAAGAGCGGCGCTTCAAATCCAACGACTCCACGGTGGAGAAGTTGGGCGACTTGCTGGTGCATAACCCGCAGGGCATGTTGGTCTATCGGGACGAGTTGATCGGCCTGCTTGCCTCCTGGGAGAAAGAAGGCAAGGAAGGCGACAAGGCTTTCTATCTGGAGGGCTGGAACGGCACCGGCAGCTTCAACATTGACCGCATTGGGCGTGGCAGCCTGCACATCAAAAATCTGTGCATATCGGTGTTTGGCGGCATTCAGCCGGACTTGCTGGAGCGCTATCTCGCCGGTATCACCACTTCGCTCGACAACGATGGCCGCATCCAGCGCTTTCAGGTGATGGTGTACCCCAACGCAGTCCCCTGGGAATGGCGCGACCGCTACCCGGTCAAGGGTGCGCGCGAGGCCGTGCGTGATCTGTTCGACCGGCTGGCCGTGTTTGACCCTGTGCAAGACGGTGCAGCGCCGAATAACGACTTTGTGAAGCTGCCCCACTTCTGTTTTGACGACGCGGCGCAAGACATCTTTGTCGAGTGGTGCACCGAGCTGCATACGGTGCACATTGCCAGTGAACAAAACCCGTTGATGCAGCAGCACTTTGGCAAGTTTGAAAAACTGTTCTGCTCCATCGCGCTGATCCTGCACTTGGCAGAAGGCTCCATCGGGCCGGTGACAGCCAACAGCGCATTGCGCGCCGCCGCCTGGTGCGAGTACCTGACCGGCCATGCACGGCGCATCTATGGGTTGGTGGAGGCCGCCAAGGTGACCACCGCCCGCATGGTTAGCCGCCGACTGGCCGAGGGCAAGTTAGACGACGGCTTCACGGTGCGCGACATGGTGCGCAAACAATGGTCTGGTGTCACCACCGCCATGCAGGTAGAAACCGCCCTGGCCATCTTGGAGGAAAACGGCCATGTGCAAAGTCAAGACGGCATCAACACCCTGGGTCGCCCGACCGTCCGCTATTACGTCAACCCGCAAATCAAGAAGGTGGCGAAATGATCACCTGGGCGGAACGGGCAAAGGCGGCAATTTCACAAAAGGGCCAGAGTGGCACTGCCAAAACTGACGAAACCGCTGTTTCAAGACTTCTGGCAGTTTCGGCAGTAGCTACCGAGGCCGTTTCTGCAATGCCAGAGGGGCTTTCG
>JANXVI010000483.1 GCA_025351745.1 Rhodoferax sp. | reverse complement strand
TTGGCGTGTTCGAGCTGCTGGCCGAGACCCGCGAGCAAATCGCCAGCGTAATGTCCGCCATCAACGCGCAGCAACAGTTCTGGCTGGCCGATGCTGGCCTATCCACAGCCTTGCTGGGCAAACCCCAAACACAAACCACACCATGAACAACAGACGCAATTTCTTAAGTGGAGCTGGCGCCCTTACCGGCGCTATTACCGGCGCCGTACTGGCCGCATCGGTCAGCAAAGTGGCCATGGCCGCGCTGCCAGAGCCAGTTATGCAAACCAAGCCCGACACCATGCCGCCGCTGGTCCCTGCCACCGGTCGCCCGTATAACCCGGTCGTTACCCTCAACGGCTGGACGCTGCCCTGGCGCATGAACCAGGGCGTGAAGGAGTTTCACCTGGTCGCCGAACCGGTGGTCCGCGAGATGGCCCCAGGCTTTAAGGCCCACCTGTGGGGCTATAACGGCCAGTCGCCAGGGCCGACCATCGAGGTGGTTGAGGGCGACAGGGTGCGCATTTTCGTCACCAACAAGCTGCCCGAGCACACCAGCGTGCACTGGCACGGCCAGCGCCTGCCCAACGGCATGGACGGTGTCAGCGGCCTGACGCAAAAGTCCATACAGCCCGGCAAGACCTTTGTCTACGAATTCGTGGCACGGCGCCCCGGCACCTTCATGTACCACCCGCATGCGGATGAAATGACGCAAATGGCCATGGGCATGATGGGCTTCTGGATCACACACCCCAAGGCCAAACACCCGCAGATCGATGTGGTGGACCGCGACTTTGTCTTTTTGCTCAACGCTTACGACATTGACCCCGGCGCCTACACCCCGAAGATCATGA
Organism: Rhodoferax sp.; assembly: GCA_025351745.1. Lineage (GTDB taxonomy): Bacteria > Pseudomonadota > Gammaproteobacteria > Burkholderiales > Burkholderiaceae_C > Allorhodoferax. The sequence continues at coordinate 6,843 of JANXVI010000483.1, read as the reverse complement.
TCATGCTGGACTTCAACCTGTGGAGCTGGAACAGCCGTGTCTTCCCGGGCATCGACCCCCTGGTGGTGTCCAAGGGCGACAAGGTGCGCATCCGCATGGGCAACCTGACGATGACCAACCACCCCATCCACATCCATGGACACGAGTTCACCGTTACCGGCACTGACGGCGGGCCCGTACCCCACAGCGCGCGCTGGCCCGAGGTGACGACCGATGTGGCGGTAGGCCAGATGCGACAGATCGAATTTGTGGCCGACGAAGAAGGCGACTGGGCCTTCCACTGCCACAAGAGCCACCACACGATGAATGCCATGGGGCACGATGTACCCACCATGATTGGCGTGGACCACCGCAAGGTGGTGCGCGAGATTACCAACGTCATCCCCGACTACATGGTCATGGGTGAACGCGGCATGGCCGACATGGGCGAGATGGAAATGCCTATACCCGATAACACCGCCAAGATGATGACGGGCGAAGGCCCGTTCGGATCGGTGGAAATGGGTGGCATGTTCTCGGTGCTGAAGGTGCGCAAGAACCAAAAGGCTGGCGACTACAAGGACCCCGGTTGGTACAAACATCCGCCCGGCGAGGTCGCATACGAGTGGACCGGCGCGCTGCCCAACCCGGCGCGCTTTGCAGCTGAGGGCGGGCAAACCATGAAGGCCCAGAACATGCCGGTCAAAGAAGTCGAAGTCCAGATCCGCAAGCCCACCATGGGTGGAAGCAGCGGCATGGGCAACATGAAGCATTGATCCGTTACACACAACACAAGGAACACCATGAAATCCATTAATACTCTCAAATTGATAGCGGTATGCATAATATTGACGAGGGCTACAGCCGCTTTTTCTTCTGGCAACCATACCGGAGGCCATGCTCACGCAGAAGAGTCCATCGGCAATGCTGGCGACGCCGCCAAGGTTAGCCGCACGGTCACTGTCGATATGAGCGACGCAATGCGCTTCACACCATCCAGCATCACCGTCAAGCAAGGTGAGACGATTCGACTCATTGCTAAAAACTCTGGGGCCATCAAACACGAAATGGTGTTGGGTTCCGAGAAAGAACTCAAAGAACACAACGAGGTGATGAAGAAAAACCCGGAGATGGAGCATGCAGACGCCAACATGATGACGGTCGCGCCGGGCAAGACCGCCGAAATCATCTGGCAGTTCACTAAAGCCGGCAAAGTGAATTTCGCCTGCCTGCAGCCGGGCCACTACGACGCCGGCATGAAGGGCATCGTCACCGTGCGGGACGGCTCAATGCCGTCTGCAGAAGTCAAGAAACAAGCCCCGACGGTGGCTGAACCTGGTGCTATGACCGAAGGAGAGATCCGCAAGGTCGATATGGACAACAAAAAAATCACCATCAAACACGGCGAGATCAAAAACCTTGACATGCCCGGCATGACCATGGTGTTTCAAGTGAAGGACGATGCCATGCTGAACCGGGTCAAGGCCGGAGACAAGGTGCGTTTCACGGCAGAAAAAATGGGCGGTGCCATGGTGGTGACGGACATTCAAGCCGCAAAGTAACGTGCACCATTGACCCGTCCAAACTCACCCGACGTTTCCCCCAAGTCTGGATATCAATTTATCCAGCTCCGCCGGAATTTTGTCGGGTGAGAGCACGAAGTCAACACAACCAGTAGCCTGAGCGCTAACAAGCATACCGCTTATTTCGGCAGAAGAGTCTTGGGCAAAAATCGTGCCTCCTGCAGCTTTGATACCCTAACAAGTAGTGCCGGGTCTACGGCCGCCCGCTGCTGTAGCCCAGAAGGACGAGAAAGACGAGAGAGACCATCGAGCCCAACAGCAGCACCGCGCTTTTGATCCCTTCAGCCATCGTCAGTTATCGCCTTGCGATATACATCGCAAAGGCATCGCCACGCGGTCAACATCCAGGCCCAGGCCCTAGCGGTTTCAATATCTGTACCCGAGGTCTTTACTTGACCGCGTCACACGAACACCGGTCTGTCGGGCAATTCGTTCCTGTTGCTCTCACCAGCGGGAAAATGCGATGCCAAGTGCAGGGTGATGGCCTGCACACCGCTGACCACACCTTCTTCATAGTTGGATTTCTTGAAGGCGGCTTTCATCTGCCGGCAGACTTTCTCCCACTCGTGCGCGCCAACGCGGACGTGGATGCCGCGGTCCGCAACAATCTCCACTGCCCGGTCCGCGAGCAACAGGTAAATCAACAAGCCATTGTTGTGCGCGGTGTCCCACACGCGCAGTTGCGCAAAGAGTTCGATCGCACGCTCCCGGGGTGACTGTCCCTTGAACAGCGCAGCGCCGTCCAGTGCGTCTTCCACGGCAAATCGGATCTCACCGGCATGCGCGACCTCGCTGGACTTGATGGTCTGCTCAATCACCTTCAAGGTGTGCGGGGGAAAAGCTTTTGTGACTTGTCGTTGGGTTGTGAACAAATGCTTCACGATACGTTTGAATTGCATGGTTACCACCTCCCCGACGCGCCACCGCCGCCAAAACCACCACCACCGCCACTAAAGCCGCCGCCCCCACGCCCGCCGCCTCCCATGCCGCCGTAATAGCCACCCACTCCACGCCCGAGCAATCCACCGCCCAGCAGCGTGACCAACAGCGCAACCACACCGGCACCGACGGCCATCGCCACCGCGCCGAGCGCAAACCAGGCAATCACACCGACGACGCCACCCGTCACCACCGAGCCCATCACTTTGCCCAAGACGCTGCGCAGCACTCCGCCAACAGCCAGGGCAATGATAAAAAACACGGGTACAAACTGCTGCATGCCGCCTTGGCTCTCGCCACGCGCGCCGCCACTAGGCGCTGGCAAGGGTTCACCGTCCACAACGCGGATGATTTGTGCCACCCCAGCGGTGATTCCGCCAATGTAGTCTTGCGCCTTAAACTGCGGCAACATGGTCTCGCTGATAATGCGTTTGCTGGTGACATCGGTGAGTGCGCCTTCGAGCCCATAGCCGACCTCGATGTGCATTGCGCGGTCGTTCTTGGCAACCACCACAATGGCACCGTCATCGACGCGCTTGCGCCCGAGCTTCCATTTTTCAGCAACGCGCAACGCGAATTGTTCGATTTCTTCAGGCGCCGTTGAAGCGACCATCAGCACCGCGAGTTGACTGCCCTTCTTGGCCTCAAACGCGACCAGCGTTTGCTCCAGCGTCGCTTTCTGTTCGGTCGACAGCGTGCCAGTTTGGTCGATGACATGCCCGGTCAGTGGGGGAACCGGCACTTGCGCTGCGGCCGGTACAAGCCAACCGAGCACAAACATCAGCAGCAGCGCCCGGCCGACTGCGTTGATTGCCTTGCCAGTGATCACTGGGCCACCCCAGAGGCGGGGCCTGCGGGCTTGGCCGGCGCAGCGTCAAAACTCACCGTGGGTGGCTTGGAGATTTCCTTTTCGTTCTCGACGGTAAAGTTTGCCTTTTCCTTGTAGCCCATCGCCATGGCAGTCAGATTAGACGGAAAGGAGCGCACCGTCACGTTGTAGGCTTGCACCGATGCGATGTAGCGGTTGCGCGCGACCGTGATGCGGTTCTCTGTGCCCTCCAGTTGGGCAGACAGATCCCGAAAACCCTGGTTGGCCTTGAGGGACGGATAGTTTTCAGAAACTGCTATCAGCCGTGAAAGTGCACCCGTCAGTTGTCCCTGCGCTTGTTGAAATTTTTGAAAGGCCGCCGGATCGTTGATGAGTTCCGGCGTGGCCTGGATGGATGTGGCCTTGGAGCGCGCTTCGACCACCTTGGTCAAAGTGTCCTGTTCAAACTTTGCCTCGCCCTTGACCGTGCTGACCAGATTGGGAACCAGGTCCGCCCGGCGTTGGTATTGGTTGATGACCTCGGACCAACTCGCCTTGACTTGCTCATCGTTCGTTTGAAACGTGTTGTAGCCGCAGCCGGTTAGGCTTAGCGCCAAGGTCGCCGCAACGGCCATTGATAGTTTTCGCATGCGTTTCCCGTTTAAATCAATTGAAATGTCAGGCCGCATCTGCGACCCATCGATAGCCAAGTTCATGCCCTTCGTCATAATGAAGGACTCGCTCATGTGCGATGTGTCAATTAGCGTAGCGGCTGCTGGATATCTCATCTGTACGCCGCCGTACATCCCATTGAGCAGCACACATTACCACGATGGTTGGAATGAGCGTCCTGTCATGGGTGATTAAAGAGCTCCCCGTGCTGTGGTGGGTTGATCTATAACAAATGCGTTCCTCACGTTGCCAATGAGAATGGGCTCTGGGTAGAGGGCTTCGCAAGTTAGTGGTCCTGAATTCGGCATCTAAACCTTGAAGGCAATCTGCATATGCAAACCATCCAATTGAAAATTGACGGCATGAGCTGTGGGTCGTGCGTCGCTTCAGTCACGCGCGCTTTGCAAGATGTGCCCGGTGTTGACACGATAGCGGTCGACCTGAAAGGCGGCGTTGCAACGGTGACCAGCCACGCGGATATTGACGGCACCAATCTGGCGCAGATGGTAGCGGCATTGGGCAAGGCGGGTTACCCAGCCACAGCGCTGTCGGCGCGCGAAGCTGCAGCCGCCATGCCTGCGACCGGCCCAGGCATGATGGCCAAGGGCTGCGGGACATCCGGTGGCGGATGTTGCTGTGCGCACTGATCCACGGCAACCCAAAAATCGGCATCAGGGTTTGGCCTGCTCCGCCTGTTGCCGGTGGCTTTCCGCGATCCGCTCGTAATCCACGGCAATGTTCTCGTAGCTAGTGATCAGCGAGTTGCAGTGTGTCGCCATATTGGCGTTGCCATGCCCAGCCGCTACTTGCTTCTGATAGGCCTTGATCATGTCGCGATGCTCGCCGGCTTTAGCACGGGCTACCGCCGCTTCGCCGTTGAAGTAGGCAGCCAGTGCCTGGTGATCGGCACGGCTGTGTGCCGCCTCAATCCGTTGCTGCAGTGATGGTGCGGGCACGGATGGGGCCGTGCCCGCGCAGCCCGTGAGCGCCAGACCCATCGACAGCACTGCAGACACGGCGAAGAGCGATAACTTGAGACCGGCACGCATGAGATTCTCCTAAACAATTGGGCTATGAGCATGCATTATGTGAACTACTGGATCACCGCACGGGATCGTGTTGTGCCGGGCGATGCGCCCACCAGAGCGCCACACACGGGATGATGAGCCATTGCGCGATGGGCGATAGGCCAACGCCCGCAATCTGCGGCATGTGGCTGGAATACGCCCACAGATGCGTGACCGTGGTGTTGTACCACTCACTGTGAACCGTATACCCTGCACCCAACACCAGCGTGAGCAGCCCCGTTGCGATGCTGCGTTGTTGCGGCCAGCCATGCGGCTGCACCAGCGCCAACGCGGCCAACAGACTCAAGCCTGCGATCAATAGATCGCCAGCGGTGCAATGCAACACGGCAAACAAGATTTCGTGCGCGCTGCCGTTAGCCCATACGGTGTAGAGCGGGAGTTGCAGCAGTTCCCACAAAAGGTTCAGCACAGCCATTGACGCGGCATAGCGTAACGCCCAGGCCGACTTGGTCATGGCAGCGCCTTGCAATGATGGAGTGGCAATGACTTGCATGGGTGAAGACTAGCGCTATCAGAGTCGTCGGGACCTGACCTACATCAACCCCGATAGTCAGACTGCCCCTAAAAATAAACTATGACCACACCAATACCCACCGCGTTACCCAGCGCACGGACGGTTGGGTGGCAGGCCGTCACGCTTTGTCCCTTAGATCGATTCAACTTCTTGGAGTCACACATGTCCCGTCTTTACACCGTTGCATCCCTTGCCGCCACTTGCGCCTTTGCGCTGACCTCTGCTGCAGCAATTGCACAAACTGACGCCGAGCATGCCCAGCACCACCCACAGGCCAGCGCCAGCAAGCCTGCGGCCAAGGCATCCAAGGCGGCGGCGCCAAGTTCAGCCCCCAAAGCTGCGAAAGTCGCCATGAATGCCATGGACGGCAGCATGAAGACCATGCAGGACATGCACGAGAAAATGATGGCAGCCAAAACACCTGAAGAACGCAAGGCGTTGATGGCCGAGCACATGAAGGCGATGCAGGACGGCATGGCCATGATGGGCAAGATGCAAGGCAAGGCCGGCATGTCTGGCATGGAGGGCAAATCCATGGACATGGCAAGCCATCACGAGATGATGGAGAAGCGCATGGAGATGATGATGTCCATGATGCAGATGATGATGGACCGCATGTCGGACAACGCGGCCAAGTAAGACACAAGGAGCTACCACCATGCACCACGATCCTTCAGGGCATGAAGCGCTGCCCAGCTTCTGGAGTTCTCGCTATGCCATCGGCTTGCTTGTGATCGGCGCGGTGGCCGCATACTTTTTGTTGACCAAACATTTGGCGCATGTAGTCGGCGCCTTGCCATTCCTCTTACTGCTGGCCTGCCCCTTGATGCATGTATTCATGCACCATGGTCACGGCGGGCATGGCGACCACCACACACATGCTGACGAGCCGCCACAACCCCGCGCACCCAAAAAGGGAGAGCCGTCATGAGCCACGACCAAACGGCCTATGGGCTTTGGAGCCTGGTGATCCTGAACTCCGCCATCTTCATCATGTTTGCCTACAGCTTCTTCAAGCCCGCAACCACGCGGGACTGGCGAACCTTTGGCGCGTTTGCGGCCTTTATCGTGGCCTTGTTTGTCGAGATGTACGGCTTTCCGCTGACCATCTACTTGATATCGGGTTGGCTGCAGACCCAATACCCGGGCCTCGACGTGTTGAGCCACAACTCGGGCCATCTATGGTCCACGTTGTTGGGAGAAAAAGGCGATCCGCACTTTGGCGCGCTGCACATCGCCAGCTATATCTTCCTGGGTTTT
>JANXVI010000481.1 GCA_025351745.1 Rhodoferax sp. | reverse complement strand
GCTGCGGGCGATTGGCGGCCACAGCCCGGTGGCAACGTCACCACGTTCAGCATTGCCGCCATCCCCAATTTTTCCTGGACAGAGCTGCCAGCCACGCCCGCCGTACCGCCAGGGGGAATCGACAACCGCGTCAACAGCAATCTATTGGGTGAGTCGCGCGCAAGTGTGAACCGGGTGGGCGCTTATTGAGCATCTTGCGGCTAGGGCCGGACCGGACCGCGTCGGTCCTGCGTTTCCATACGCAACCAGCAGCGCAGCAAACTATCCGAGTGTTGAGTAGCTAACAGACTGCATGGGGTCGTTTGGGTAACTTCTATTGACTTGCTTGCTGGCCGGGATTCTCTCCCAGCCCATGGTAAGCCACGGCAAACGCGTTTGCCACATAGGAGTTGCCCCATGATCTATCTGCGAAAAACCCTGCTGGTCGCGATCTGTATTGGCTCGCTAGCCGGCATTTCCGTGCCGCTGAATGCCAATGCTCAGCAGGTCATTTACTTCAACGCCCCGCCACCAGAGGCTCGCCGCGAAGTGGTGCCTGCACCCCGCCGAGGATACGTATGGTCGCCCGGTTATTGGAATGTGCGCGGCAATCGCCACGTCTGGCAACGCGGGCACTGGGAACGCGCACGCCATGGCTACTATTTTGCGCAACCCACGTGGACCCAACGCGATGACCGCTGGCAACTGGAGCGCGGCCGTTGGAACCGGGGCGACCGCGACCATGACGGCGTTCCCAACGGCATGGACCGCGCGCCGAACGACCCAAATCGGCAGTAGGAAGGCGGGGGCCCCACGCTCCTCCGCTGCGCGGGTCGCTGCGCCCCGAGGGGGATAATTTCCCTTGGGGCGGCCCGGCGGAAAGTTGCGGCCGCCGTGCTTGCCTGCAGTTCTCGATGCGCTGCTGCTAAAGTCAGCGCTTCAACCGGAGCACCCGCATGCCTGATGTCAGCACGACCAGCATCCCCCAAGACGACGCCATCTTCCCCATCAGCTGCGTCAATCTGCGCGCACCCGCCGGAGCAGCATTCAAAGCCGACCATGCATCCATGGCCCAAGGTTGCCGCACCAGCCTTGAACGACTTGACGCCCGCCTGGCGCAACTCCCGCGTCCATGAACCCTATTCATTACGACCCTTCGGCTGACCCGCTTGCCGACCCCGTCACCGTTTTCCCTGCGGACTTGGGGCGCCCCGCACCGATTGCGCGTCCGAGTTCGCGCTTCCTGATGTCGCACCCGGCGCACTGGATCGCACTGGGCTTCGGGTCGGGTTTGTCGCGCATCGCGCCTGGCACTGCTGGCACGTTGTGGGGCTGGCTGGCCTTTCTGGCGCTGTCGCCGTGGATGAACGACACCCGCTGGGGCCTGCTGATCGCGGTATCGCTGCCCGTTGGGTGGTGGGCCTGCAGCGTGACCGCGCGCAATATGGCAGTGCTGGACCCCGGCAGCATCGTCTGGGATGAGGTGGTGGCCTTTTGGCTGGTGCTGTGGCTGGTCATGCCCACCGGGCTGGTCGGTCAAGTCATGGTCTTTGGCCTGTTCCGCTACTTTGATGCAGCCAAGCCCGGCCCGGTGGGCTGGGCTGACAGCCTGTACCACCGCCTGGACCCTGCGACCGACCCCGCCGCCTGGCGCAAGGCCGGTTTTGGCATCATGCTGGACGATCTGGTAGCGGCCGCCTGCACCGTGCTGGTGGTGGCAATGTGGAGGTTTGCCACGTGAGCAGCGCGCCAGAGCTGTCGCTATCAAATACAGAGCAGACTACGCATATTGCACGAGGGATAGCAGCCGATTTACTAAAATCGTTGGGCTGGAAGCTGGCCACCGCCGAGAGCTGCACGGGCGGAATGATCGCCGCCTGCTGCACCGACATCGCCGGCTCCAGCGACTGGTTTGACCGCGGCTTTGTGACCTACTCCAACGCCGCCAAGACCGAGATGCTGGGCGCGGACGCAACCCTGATTGCGCGGGACGGTGCTGTCAGCGAAGCGGTAGTGCGGGCCATGGCGCAGGGCGCTATAGAACGCTCTGGAGCGCAGGTTGCCGTGGCCGTAACCGGTGTCGCCGGACCCGGCGGGGGCAGTGACGCCAAACCTGTGGGTACTGTCTGGATGGGCTGGGCAACGCCTGCGGGTGTCGTCACAGAATTGCAGCACTTTGCGGGGGATCGCGCCCAAGTACGCGCGGCCACGGTGCAGCGAGCACTGCAGCGCCTGGTGGAGCTGTTGGAAAGCGAAGAGCCTGGGCGGCTGGGCGGGGAAACCCAAGCTACACCCGGATGAAGTCCTTCAAACGACGCCGTGGCGCAGGCTCCACCGCTGGCGCATAACCTACGCGCGCCCACATCTGCACCGTCTCGCCCGGAGCCTTGGCACCCGCCAGCGCATGGATGTCGGCATAGGTCTGCTTTTGCTCCGGATACTCCTGCAGCGCCTGCGACAGCGGCTGCATGGCCAGCCCCTGGGCCGTGGCCGCCAGTTGTGCGCGCACGTAAGCACGGCCGGCGTTGACCTGGGTCACACGGTCATTGGCGGGCGTCACCATCCACCAGAAACCGGGTGTGGAGGCCAGCTTGCCCTCAAACTCTTCAATCTGGCTGGTGGTGGCGTAGTCGCCCGGTGCCGGGGCTTTGCTGCGGTCAAACAGCCCCAGCGTGTTCAGCGCGACCACCACGGGCGCGGTCAGAGACAGGCCGTCGCGGTGGGCTGCAATCTCGGACTGGCCCACGCGCAGCACATCAAACGACTCCATGATGGTGCGCGGCACCGTCAGCTCGATACGCCAGGCCTCGCGTGCGATGCGGCGGTGTTCTACCAAGGCAGCGGCCTGCTCCAGGCCGACAAAGCCTACGCGCGGCGCAGCAGACGAGCTGACGGCGGAGGTGCTGCCTGCCGGCTGCGGCGGTGAGGCCGCGGCCGCCATCGCAGCCCAAGCCCCATCCGGCACGGCACGCGTAATGTCGTAGCGACTGCGGTTGGTGTGGCGCTGCAGAATCTGTGCGAACAGCGGGTCCTTTGTCACGCCCGCGTCGGGCGTCAAACGCACCGTAGCCACCGGACGTGCATCCAGCTTGCCGGGACCAAACGCGCCCTGGGGGAACAGCGTGGTGTCGGCCCGCAAACCACGCTCGCGCGCGGCCAAATCCAGCAACTCCAAAAACGTGCCGTGGCTCATCATGATCTGGCGCGACAGCGGATCGGTCTGCGGCAGCACACGCTTCTCATCGCAGTACAGCGTGATCTCACCCGGTGTGCCCAGGTCGGCCACCCACGATTGCAGGTTGTGCGAGTGCGGTGCCAGGATGGCATAGCTCAGCAACCAGTGGCGCACATCGGCGGCGTGGGCAAGGGTTTGGCTGGGCCCGGACCAGGCTTCAATCGCCTCGGGCGGCATGCCCTGGGCGCAGGCAGACAGGCCGACAACACCCGTGGCGGCAACGGCCGACACGGCACCGCCGCCGACCAGTCGTATGAACTGGCGGCGCTGCAAAGGCTGGCCGCGTGTGGGGTTGAGATGGAGGGAGGGCATGCGGGTACTCCGATGTGCTGGGTTTGAATTACGAATGGGCCGCTCTTGCGTGTTGCATGTCGGCACGGGCTGCGCGGACGCTCGTTGCCTGAGCCATCAAACCCAGATCCACCAGCGCGGCTTGAACGGCCTGCGGCAGAGGTGTGAAAGGCTCGGGGCCTATCAATGCGGTGAGCTTGTCGTTGGCCAGGGCATGCGGGGTTTGCCATATATAGCGCATCTCCAGCAGCGCGGACCAGGTGGGCACGAACAGCGCACCGATGCGAATGATGGGCCAGGGGAGCTTGGCCATTTTCAGCACCGTGCCGGGTTTGACCCATCCTTGAGACTGCGCGATCGGGGTCAGCACATCCAGCCAGCGTTGGCCGGTGATGCGGTGGCCCGCAAAGTGCAGTACGTCAAAAGCGGGCAACTGGGCGCGTCGCTGGGCTACGGCCACAAAGCTGCGCGCCAGGTCGGGCAAATAGGCCCAGGCCCTGGATACTTCTGGCGCTCCAGGATAGGTAAACACGCCTTTGCGTATGTCCTTGACCATGGCCGTGTCGAACCAGGTGCCGATGCCGCCGCCGAAGAAATCTCCGGCACGGATCACCACACTGCGCACCCCGGACTGCTGCAAGCGCGCTTCCATTTCGATACGGACCTGGCCCTTGACGGTGTGGGCCCGCTGCGGGGTATCTTCACGCAGCACGGCGGGCATGGTGACGCCAAAGTTGTAGACATTGCCCGGCACCATCATCGTGGCGCCCAATTTGCGGGTGATGGCAATGGCAGCGTCGGTCATGGGCAGCACCTGGGTTTGCCACGCTTTGTTGGTATAGGCAGGGCTGAGCGCGTGTACCACCACGGCGGCCCCTTGGGCGGCGTGCGCCAAGGCCGCAGTGTCTTGCAGGTCGATGCCCAGCCACTCGATGCCCTTGTGCTGGGTGGGGGCTACCCGTTGCGGCCGCAGTTGGCCCAGTACGCGCCATCCGGCATCGGCAAAGGCGCGGGCGACAACAAGGCCAAAGCGGCCTGCTGCGCCCAAGATCAAGACGGTGTTTGGGGTTGTGCTGTGCATGGTGTTTCCTTCAGGTGGTTTGCGGGGTTTTGCGCGTTGGGTAGTTGTACCGTCGGGTGTATTGTGGAAACTGGCAGCACTTTGCACAATTGCATATATGCTCACACCAGCTATGCGTTTTTGAATATCACCATGCCTCCGATCAACCCCAACACCTTTGACTGGAGCCTGATCCGCTCCTTCCTCGCGGCGCTTGACCAGGGCAGCCTGCTGGGCGCAGCGCGCGTACTCAAAACCAGCCAGCCCACGCTGGGGCGTCACATTGCCGAGCTGGAAGCCCAATGGGGCGTGGTGCTGTTCGAGCGCACCGGGCGTGGCCTGGTACCCACGGCCACCGCCTTGCAACTGGCCGATGCGGCCCGTGGCATGGAGGCAGGCGCCCTGCAATTGACCCGCGTATTGACGGGGGCACAGGCCCAGACCACGGGCACGGTGCGCATCACGGCCAGCCAACCAGTAGCGGTGCAACTGTTGCCTCCGCTGCTGGCGCGCATGCGCATGGCCTTGCCAGATATCCAGGTGGAGCTGGTGGCCAGCAACCAGGTGTCCAACCTGCTGCGCCGCGAGGCCGATATCGCGGTGCGCATGGTGCGCCCCGAGCAGGGGACGCTGGTGGCCAAGAAGATTGGTGATGTTGGCGTGGGCGCCTATGCGCACCGCAGCTACCTGGCTCGGCACAGTGCGATCCGCCAGCCGGCGGACTTGCTACAGCATGACCTCATTGGTGGCGACACCGACACCGCCATCCTGCGGGGCTTTCTGTCCATGGGTCATGCAGTGGGGCCTGAGGCCTTTGTGCTGCGCACCGACGACCTCATCGTGCAATGGCGAGCGGTGCGTGCCGGGTTGGGTATTGGTTTTGTCGCCGACTATATGGCGCGTACCGAGCCGGATGTGGTGCCGGTCTTGCACGGCGTGCTGCCCGTTCCCGCGCTGCCGATGTGGCTGGCCGTGCACCGCGAAATCCGCACCAACCGACGCATACGCGCGGCCTACAATTTTTTAGCAGACGCACTACCGCAGGTTATCTAGCCCCACTTGTTGCAGCACAAATTCGTTGTGCGCAGACGGTTGAACCTAAACGCAGGACTAGCCGACTCACCGACTTCAATGTCAACCAACTTCACTCTTCGTACATGACTGTCCAACACGTCCCAACTTACCCAATATTGCGGGAATGGTCTGACCATCCACATTTAAACATTGCACAATTTCTTCAAAAATTTCCAGGCGTGGAAGCATTGCAAAACAATGACGAAAATTACGAGGACGAAGACGACAGGAATGGGCAAGCGTTCTGGTCTACAGTGGATGGTCGGATGGTCATCCTGATTGAGGGAAACATCAGCGTTACACAAGAACAACTCGATACGTTGGATTATTCAATCATGCTGGCAGTCGATGGACACCTGCACGTCGATGGTTGTCCATCCCACATCTTGTACGTCAGCGGCGATATCTACTGCAACACAATCAGTCTCAACAACGAATGGCTGCGAAACCCGGTCGGTGGCACTGTCTACGCGCGAGACTGCGCATGGCTGTGGGCAGAGGACCACGAAACGTTATGCACTGCGCCGGTCGTGAAACTGGAAACGCGCTTTTTATTCTCGTGGTTCTACGATATCGACAATCTTGCGCTATCCGCGGATACAGTTATCTTCATTCTGGCAGACGGCGACTATTGTTCCGGGCTCGCTTTACCCAATCCTGTTTTCACTTGGCATGATGCGGTGTTCGTGCTCAGGGAGCAGTTCGTTTTGCAAGTTGACAGCGAAGACTCGGATGCACCGGCCTGGCGATCCGATGCAATCGAAGCCGCCTTGCAAAACGGCGAGGACATCTTCCTCGGCGGCTTTGACATTGCATGCGTGCCCCACGTGCGCGCCGCGAAAGAGGCAATGGCCGCTCGCGACTACCGAAGTGCCTACTTATTGAGCAGGAAGGTTGCCAGGGTTGCGCCTGCATATTACAAGGGCTGGTTCGGCATGGGTAGCGCCTTGCTTCAGGCAGGTGCCTATGAGCAGGCGCTGCGGCCCTTTCAAGAAGCAGCAAACCGCTTTCCAGTCAACCAGACGGGCTTGATCAATACGGCGGCAAATCACGGGGCCTTGTGCGCCATCCGATGTCGCAACGTTACGCTGGCAATCAGGCTCGCCACCGTTTCCATTGACCACATTCAAGAGGGTATGTATAACCGCAATTTGATGGCGAGTGCCTACCGCTTCCGCGCCGAGGCGTATCTACTGTCGGGTCGCGAGACGAAGGCGGCAGCCGATCTCTACAAAGCGATTTCGTACAACCCGAGACACCGTACAGCAAATTGGTTGATGGGGCTGGTACACCACCGTAACGGTGCTGAGCAACAGGCCCGAAAATTCCACAGGATTGCAGCGGACCAGGACCCCGATTTCGCTGTCTATTACGACGTAGCGGGCAACACCGATTTTTTGTCTCCGAAGGCCCTGCACATTGACTGGGACACGTAAATTCCTAGGATTAGTTGCAAGCCTGTCAGCGCTGCGCCGCACCAACATACTGCTGACTTTTTGACCGTATGCGTCGGTCAGAATGTTTCCCAATCATCGCCGCCGCCGGCTGGTGCCGCTTTGCTTTGGGTCTTGGGTGCGGTCGGTTTGGCTGCGCTGCCAGCGGGTTTGCGCGCACCGGCCGATGTGCCGATAGCGCGGCGCTCGTCGCCCTTGAAAGGTTTGGCCCGCGAGGCGGGCGCGCGGACCGCCGTGCGGGGCATGCTGTTAGCTCCCGAAGCCGACCCCGCATGGGCCGCCACTTTGAAAAATGCCACGGCCTGCACCAGCTCGGTGGCTTGGCCCTTAAGGCTGCTGGCCGCTGCGGCCATCTCTTCTACCAGGGCGGCATTTTGCTGCGTGGTCTGGTCCATCTGGGTGACGGCTTCGCCCACCTGGGCCACACCCAGCGCCTGTTCATTGCTGGCGGCGCTGATCTCACCCATGATGTCGGTCACCCGGCGTATGGAGTTGACCACCTCGGACATCGTGTCTCCCGCCTGGTCCACCAGCGTGGTGCCATGCTCGACACGCTCCACACTGGCATTGATCAGCATCTTGATTTCTTTGGCAGCTTCCGCCGAGCGCCCGGCCAGGCTGCGCACTTCGCTGGCCACCACAGCAAAGCCGCGCCCCTGTTCACCGGCACGAGCCGCTTCCACCGCCGCGTTCAACGCCAGGATATTGGTCTGAAAGGCAATGCCGTCGATGACGCTGATGATGTCCGATATCTTGCGGCTGGACTCGTTGATGCCCTTCATGGTCTCTACCACCTGGCCGACCACATTGCCGCCTTGGATGGCAATGGTGGATGCGCTCTGTGCCAACTGGTTGGCCTGCTGCGCGCTGTCGGCGTTTTGCCGCACGGTGGCACCCAGTTGCTCCATGGAAGCAGCGGTTTCTTCCAGCGCACTGGCCTGCTGTTCGGTGCGGGCCGACAAATCGCTATTGCCCTCGGCAATCTCGGCGCTGGCGGTGGCCACGCCTTCGGAACCGCTGCGCACTGTGGTGACCACCTGTGCCAAATTGCCCTGCATGGCGCTCAGGCTGGCCATCAGGCTTTGCGTATCACCGGCCTGGAGTGCAATGGTGCGTGTGAAATCGCCTTGCGACACCGCATGGGCAATTTCGGCGGCCTCAGCCGGCTCACCGCCCAATTGTTTGAACAGGCTGCGGATGATCATGTAGCCCAGTGCCGTGGCAATCGCCAGCGCCAACAGGCCCAACACAATCATCACCAAACGGGCGTCGGAATAGGCGTCAAAAGCGGTCTTGGCGGCTGTGTCCAACAGCTCGGTCTGGTACGCAAGCAACGCATCAATTGCAGATTTGTATCCAAGTAACACCGGACGCAAATCTGCACTCAGGTAGGCCTTGGACTCATCCGCCTTGTCGGCCATGATGAGTGCAATCAACGCCTCCTGGCCCGCGAGGTATTTGGATCCCTGGTCCTTGAGCTTTTGCATCAACTCTTTTCCTTTGGGCGACGCAATCTGTCCGTCCAGCAACTCAATATTTTTAACGATCACATTGCGCGCAGTTCCAATGACTTCAATTTGCTTTTTACGGTCGACCGCATCGGACGAAAGCATCATGTTTCTCAGGGCAACGGCAATGCTGTCAATCTGGGCCGCTGCAGTATGTGCGGCATCAATTTTGGGGATGCGATCGTTCACGATGGTGGTCACGCCGTCCTCGATGCGGCTCATCGAAAACAGGCCAACCCCCAGAATGATCAGCATGAGCGCGCACACCGCACCAAAACCCAGCGTCAGCCGCATGCGCACGGTCCAGGAAGAAATGTTCATTCGATCGCTCCAAAGGTATGGGGGCACTGCTCTACTTAAGCCACATATCGCGGAAACCAGCGTTATCGCGTGCTCGCCCGTATCCTAGCCTGCCTATATGGCAGTGGCAATGTTTTTGATTTGCTATTGGCGGGTCTTGACCGCCTATCTTTGCCACCGGTTGAATAATCAAGCGCCATGGCATTTTTTGTATTTTTTGCCGCTGCCGCAATAGCAGGGGTCGTTGCGGCCGGGCACATCGGCCCGGCGCAGCGTCTCCACGCGCGGGCCGATGCCGCGCCAGATTTCGCGCAGGTCATAGACCGACCAGACCGCATCCGCAAAGGCGTTGAGCCGCTCCGTGCTCATCGAAGGCGGGCCGTCGTCGCTGAACGGTGACAGCTCAGGCTCGCCCTCGTCGTCTTCGGTCAAGGCCACGATGGCCTGCAGCGCCACGTCGTGCCACTTGGCGGCCTTCTTGTCGCTGGGCTCGGCCCATTCGTCGGGCCAGGCTTCGACCACATACATAAAGCCCAGCGCCCAGACCTGGCCAAAGGCCGGCAGCGCCTCGTCGGGCAGCTCGGCGCGCTCGGCCTCCGTCAGCTCGGCCATGGCGCCCCGCACGTCCATGACCTCGGGGTGGTAGGCGTGGGCGTCTTCCAGGGATTCGATGGGCGTATCCAGTGCGGTCTGGATTTCGGCCCAGCGCTGGTCCCAGATTTGCAAAAACTGCGCGCGCTGTGCCCCATCGGCAAAAGAGCCGTCTGCTCCGGGCGCATCGTCACCATCCTGGACGACCTGTGAGGCGTCGTCGCCCCCGTCGCCCGTGGCCAACAGTACATCCAGGTATTCGGCCTGGGGGATGGCGCGGCGGCAGCAAATCAGGGCCGCCATAAAGCCTTCACAAAACTCCCATTGCGGGGTTTCGTCGTAGCGGGTACGCAGGTCGTCCAGGATGGCGTCGATGGCGTCAAACTGGTCGGCGGTCACGGCGCCGGACACGTCGGCCGCAGCGTCGGCAACTGCCGGGGAGTGGGACGGGTCAACTGCGTCTGCGGTGGTGGGTGTGGATGGCATGGAAAGCTTCTTTACGTGGAATGTGCGCGACAAAGGTACTTGGAACGGGTTTACACCACTCTGCCCTGATGTTTTTGCCTGCTATTGTCGGGCAATGCTGAATTATCTCGACTCGATGTTCCCCGTGCGTTATACGGTGATGGGCCTGTGCTGTTTTGGACTGCTGCTGAGCATCTTCAGCCTGGTCGCTTTTGGGGTGGGGTTGCCGTACTTTGTGCTGTTTGCGCTGCTGGTGGCCATCGGCGTGTACGACCTGCGCCAACACAGGCGCTCTATCCTGCGCAACTACCCGATCATTGGCCACCTGCGCTTCATGCTGGAGTTTGTGCGCCCTGAAATACGCCAATATTTCATCGAGAGTGATACGGATGCCAACCCCTTCTCCCGCGCGCAGCGTTCGCTG
Organism: Rhodoferax sp.; assembly: GCA_025351745.1. Lineage (GTDB taxonomy): Bacteria > Pseudomonadota > Gammaproteobacteria > Burkholderiales > Burkholderiaceae_C > Allorhodoferax. The sequence continues at coordinate 1,582 of JANXVI010000481.1, read as the reverse complement.
GTCTACCAGCGCGCCAAGGGTGACCCGGACAAGCGCCCGTTTGGCACGCAGTTGGACGTGCACGCCGAAGGCTATGAGTGGATTAACCATTCGCTGGCACCCACCCAGTTGTCCACCCACGACTTTCGCATTACCATCGGGGAGGGTCGCGCCCAGCCCTACAGCTGCAGCGTATTCAACATCTCGGCCATGAGTTTTGGTGCGCTCAGCGCCAACGCCATCCAGGCCCTGAACGCTGGCGCCAAGCGGGGCGGTTTTGCGCACGATACCGGCGAAGGCTCCATATCGATCCACCACCGCAAACATGGCGGCGACCTGATCTGGGAAGTGGCCTCGGGCTATTTTGGTTGCCGCAACGACAACGGCAGCTTCAACGCCGAGAAGTTTGCCGCCAACGCACGCGACCCGCAAGTCAAAATGGTAGAGATCAAGCTGAGCCAGGGCGCCAAACCCGGCCACGGCGGCGTGCTGCCTGGTGCCAAGGTGACGCCCGAGATTGCAGAGGCCCGGGGCGTACCGGTGGGTGTGGACTGCATATCACCGGCCTCGCACAGCGCATTTTCCACGCCGATCGAAATGATGGAATTCGTGGAACGGCTACGTGATTTGTCCGGCGGCAAGCCCACGGGCATCAAGCTGTGCATAGGCCACCCGTGGGAGTGGTTTGCGATGGTCAAGGCCATGCTGGCCACCGGCATCGTGCCCGACTTCATCGTGGTGGACGGGGCCGAGGGCGGTACCGGCGCCGCCCCGGTGGAGTTCACCGACCATGTGGGCTCACCGCTGCAAGAGGGCCTGCTGCTGGTGCACAACACGCTACGTGGCGTGGGCTTGCGGAACCAGATCAAGATCGGTTGTGCGGGCAAGGTGGTCACGGCTTTTGACATCACCCGCATGATGGCGCTGGGTGCCGACTGGTGCAACAGCGCACGCGGATTCATGTTCTCGCTGGGCTGCCTGCAAGCCCAGACCTGCCACACCGGCCACTGCCCCACTGGCGTCACCACGCAGGACCCGGTACGCCAGCAGGCGCTGGTGGTGCCCGACAAGGCGACCCGCGTGTTCAACTTCCACCAGCAAACTCTGCATGCCTTGCAAGAGCTGGTGCAGGCCGCGGGCGTGTACCACCCGGCCGAGATCACGGCGCACCACATCGTGCGCCGCTCGGGCGACCACAAGGTGCAGTCGCTGGCCCAGTTGATTCTGACGCAGTTGCCCGACCGGGCGCTGCTGGAAAGCGATCTGCAGGCCCTGCCTGTGATCTACCGCCAGACCTGGCCGCTGGCGGTTGCCGAAACTTTCTTGCTGCAAAGCGAGCCACTGCAGGCGCTGCCGGTGTAAGGAGTCAAGGGGCGATCGACGCAGCATCTGCTACACATTCAATAGCGCAGTGTGCTTGTGCGCCGAAGGCTAGCAGCCTTTTTCTCATGCAGAGCACGGCGTTGTCCTTGCTCAGCACTAGGGCCTTGTGCGCGACCGCCAGGTCTATGAACTTCTGGTCGTCCGGGTCTTTGCAGATGATGGGGGCCTTGGCGGCCACATCGACCATCTGGGACAGCGCGTCAAATTGCGCCAGCACATC
>JANXVI010000455.1 GCA_025351745.1 Rhodoferax sp. | reverse complement strand
GCGCCACGCAAAAGGTGTTGGCCAAGGCCGGTTGGGAAGTGGGCGATGTGGACCTGTGGGAAGTGAACGAGGCCTTTGCCGTCGTGCCCATGGCGCTGATGAAGGAGCTGAACGTGCCGCACGACAAGGTGAACGTGAATGGCGGCGCCTGCGCGTTGGGCCACCCCATCGGCGCGTCGGGTGCGCGCATCATGGTGACGTTGATGTATGCGTTGCAAGCACGTGGCTTGAAGAAGGGGGTGGCTACTTTGTGTATTGGTGGAGGGGAGGCTACTGCCATTGCTTTGGAGATGATTTAACTTTTGGACTGCCGACTTCCAACCTCTGAATTGCCAACTTCCAACAACCCACTCTCCCCCAGCCCCTCTCGCCCCGCCGGGCGAGAGGGGAGCCTTTAACAGCCGATTTGACCGCGTGCGCCGAATATGGAATTTCGGGCGAGATGCTGCGGTGCGGCTTTGGAGTGTGGAGGTTTTTGGGGTGGCGGTCGTAGTGGAGTTGTGTCGTCTTGGTGTGCCAACGCTGGCCGCTGCGCGTGCCAGATGGTGGAGTGCCTAGGGTGTGCGATGCATCTACGATCGTTGGCAACACATTTGAAAAAACAAGCACGCGACGCAACCTCTCTGCTGTAATTCCGTAACCGGCGCGCAATTCCCAAATCGGCAGTTAAAAGCCCCCCTCTCGCCCGGCGGGGCGAGAGGGGTTGGGGGAGAGTGGGTTGTTTGAATTCGGAAATTGGCTACCCCGGAAGTTCGGTTCTAAAAAGATACGAGGAAACAAAAATGCTATTAACCCAAGACCAAGAAATGGTCCGCGACGCCGTCCGCTCTTTCGCCCAAGCCGAACTCTGGCCCAACGCCGCCAAGTGGGACAAAGAGCACCACTTTCCTAAAGACGCCCACAAAGGTCTGGCGGCCCTCGGTGCATACGGCATCTGCGTGCCCGAAAGTTATGGCGGTGCCAACCTGGACTATGTGACGCTCGCCCTGGTGCTGGAGGAAATTGCGGCCGGTGACGGCGGTACCAGCACGGTCATCAGCGTGACCAATTGCCCGGTCAACGCCATTCTGATGAAGTTCGCGACCGAGGCGCAAAAGCAGCAATGGCTGGTGCCGCTTGCCCATGGACAAATGCTGGGCGCGTTCTGTCTGACGGAGCCACATGTTGGCAGCGATGCCTCATCACTCAGAACCACAGCGGTGCGCGAGGGCGATCACTACATCATCAACGGCGTCAAACAGTTCATCACCAGCGGCAAGAACGGCGATGTGGCCATCGTCATCGCCGTCACCGACAAGGGTGCAGGCAAGCGCGGCATGAGTGCCTTTCTGGTGCCGACCAATGCACCGGGTTATGTGGTCGCGCGAATTGAGGACAAGCTGGGCCAGCATTCCAGCGACACGGCGCAGATCAATTTTGACAACTGCCGCATCCCAACCGAGAACCTGATTGGCAAAGAGGGCGAGGGCTACGGCATCGCGCTGGGTGGGTTGGAGGGCGGGCGCATAGGCATCGCCGCCCAAAGCGTGGGCATGGCCCGCAGCGCGCTCGATGTGGCCGTGGCCTATGCCAAAGACCGCCAGAGCTTCGGCACCGCCATCTTCAACCACCAGGCTGTAGGTTTTAGGCTGGCCGAATGTGCGACGCAGATCGAAGCTGCACGCCAGTTGATCTGGCACGCAGCGTCACTGCGCGACGCGGGCCGTCCCTGCTTGAAAGAAGCCGCGATGGCCAAACTGTTCGCCAGCGAGATGGCGGAGAAGGTGTGCAGCGCCGCCATTCAGACGCTGGGCGGTTACGGCTATGTGAGCGACTTCCCGCTGGAGCGCATCTACCGCGATGTGCGTGTTTGCCAGATTTACGAAGGCACCAGCGATGTACAAAAGATCATCATCCAGAGGGCGCTGGCGAACTGAGCGCTGCGACCCGCCCAGTGGCGGAGCGTGGGGGTTCCATCACTCCTGCCGAAACTCAAATTCGATTTGCGTCAAGCGGGCGGTCTGGATGGGCTCAAACCGCCACTGTGCAATGGCCTCCATCGCCGTCCTATTGAGGCGGCGGTTGCTGCCAGCGACGACCGTCGGGTCCGTGACCCTCCCGTCCTGCTGAACAGTGAAGTTCAACAGCACTTTGGCTTTGATCACCTCGTTGCGCAACTCGCGTGGGATGGTGGGCTCCACCACATTGACGGGCCTGAGGGGCTGCGCGACCTCGGCGACCACTTCAGGTTCTGGCGTGACTGGAGCCGCAGTGGCAACAACTTGAGGGGCGGGCGGTTGCTGTGCATCTGCAACGGGTTGTGCCGCCACAGGTGCCGCAGGGGTATCGGTAACAGGCGCCGACTGAGTCTGCTCGGCAGTTGCCTTGACTTCCGGTTTTTTGACGAGCTGCGGTGTTTCGGCCTTGGGGCGCACCTTGTTCGGGTCGACCCTTTTGGGCTGATCGGCAAAATACTTGATCCAGCGGTAGACGTTGTCTGACTGCTGCTGCGACCGCTCTTGCGCCTTGTCGGTATTCGCCGGCGTTTGTGCCCGTACGGGCAACAGTGCAGCAGCCATGAGGCTCGCGCTGCACAACGCTAATGCCAGTATCGGCCGATAGCGCGCCGAGGTACCGTGATGGGGGGCAGTGTTTGGGAACGAGAGCATATCTTGAATGTGGAAATTGATCGCGGTTCCAATGCAGTTGACCGCCAAGCGGCAGTATGACAAGAGAGCACCGCGATCACCATGCGGGCTTTCCCCCATCTTTGCAATGCATTTGTCAGGCGACACACCTACTGCGCATTAAAAGCAATTTCCACCTGCACGGTACGGGGTATGCGCACGGGCTCAAACACCCACTTTGACACAGCATCCGTCGCCGCCTTGCTCAGCTTTCGGTTGGTATAACTCACTACTGTGGGTTCTGCCACTGTGCCGTCGGGCTGCACAGTAAAACTGACGACCACCTTGCCATGCGAAATCACGGTGCGCAACTCGCGGGGGAAATCGGGCTGGGCCTGTGAAATGATTTTGAGGTCGGCGTCCAGTTCTTCGTTGCCTTCGGCCACAACGGCTGCTGCCGGTGCAGCGGCCGTCACGGGCGCAACCGGGGCGCTGGAGACCGGAACCGCATCGGTCGACGCGGGCTGTTGTGCGGTTCGCGCAGGTGCGGTGTTGGTGGCGTCAGTCGACCCAAGGGCTGGTGCCTCAGTGATCGTTGCCCGTGGTCGCTCGGTGGTGGTCACAGGGGCAGTTGCCTGTGACTCCGGTCTGCGCACCGGCGCTGCCGCAGCGGGTTCCGCTTTAGGCTTGGGCTTGGGCGCGTCGGGCTTGCGCTGCGCATCACCCTGTATTTTGATCCAGCGAAAAACGCTGTAGGCGGGGTCTTCAGTGCGGTCTGAACTGCGTGCGGGTGCGGCCGGTGTCTGTGCCCATAATGGTGCGAAAAATAGCGTACCGATAATGACCGCTGCACAACTGGCAAGCCTTGGCAGGGCCCCGCGCTCATCAGAAGCACACGCAACGCAAGCTACGGCGGGAATGGATAGATTGACCAACGCATATCCTGTTCTGTCTGGAAAAAAATGGCGCTGGCTCGGGGTGTAAACCTCAGCGCCAGAGTAGTATCAGGGCAATTCCGGGCACCAACAATGGGGCTAACCCCGATCAGATCTGAGCAATAAACATGCCTATTACCAAGTCCTCCCGCCAGCTTGTCGATGCCGCCATGCAATCCATTCGCACATACACGGTGGCCGAAGTCGTTGCGCGCCTGAATGACTCGAAAACCCAGTTGGTGGACATACGTGACGTTCGCGAACTGTCTGACGGCACCGTAGTCGGAGCCTTGCATGCGCCGCGCGGCATGCTGGAGTTTTGGGTGGACCCTGAATCACCCTACTACAAGCCCATTTTTGGAAATGAGAGCAAGGAATACATCCTGTTTTGCGCAGCGGGTTGGCGCAGTGCACTGTCCACCCAGACACTGCAGGATATGGGCATGACCAACGTTGCCCACATCCGTGGTGGTTACACAGAGTGGGTCAAGCAAGGTGCACCGACCGAAACCCTTGAAGCGCAAAAAGCGCGCCGCGCAGCTTCAAAGAAGCCCCCACACTCCGCCGCTGCGCAGGTCGCTACCCCTTCAAGGGGCTAATTTGCTCTGGGGCGGCCCGGCGGCAAATTGCCCGTTTTCGGCGCGGACGCTGGAACTGCAGGTGCCGACACGGCACGCAGGCAGAACGCCTGGATGGCCGCAATCAATTCATCGGCAAAAAACGCTGGCTTGTCCGCGGCCGTCCACGACAACGGCCCCACCAGCGATTCGGCAATCACCCCCACTAATGCAGCCGCGCTGATGCTGGGCACCTGATGCGCAAACTCTCCGCTTGCCACGCCCTGCGCAACAAGGTCCACAAATACGGTGGCGTAGGCTTGGCGATAACGCAGTCGCTGGGCATCTACAAGGGCGTCCACCGGCTCGGCGATGAGCGCAAAGGCCAGCCGCGGGTTGCGCAAGGCGCGCAATGCAAAAGCCCGAACGGTATGCTGCAGGCGTTCGCTGGGTGTGCCTGGCCCCGAAGCCGTGGCGCGCACCATGGCCACCTCTTTTTCGGTCGCCAGGCGGAATACTTCGGCACACAAGTGCGCCTTGGATTCAAAGTGTTTATAGACCGCGCCAGTGGCCATGCCAGCGGTGGCCGCTGCAGCCACTACGGTTAGCGCACCAAAGCCTCCGTTGCTGACCAGGCCCAGTGCAGCGTCCAGTAGGTTCTTGCGAATTGCGGCCTTGCGTGCCTCGGTTTTTTCTGTGGGCCGGTAAGCCATGGATGCTACAGCCTGAATGATTGTTGAGCAGGCGCAACTGTAGCGCAATAGGTGTTGCGAAGCCCGGCCTGTGCGTCACCCGGTTGACGGACTGGGGCGCGCTGTGGTGTACTGCCGGAGATGGTGTGAACTTGAATTCATGTTTTTCATCAGCCATAGTCAAACCCCGCAACAGATCCTTGCGGCACCTGGAGACCCAGACCATGCATTACGCCACCACCACCGAAGCCACAGTCGCCGCCGTTGCCTATGGGCATCTGGCTGAAACCCATACCGTAGAAAATCAGCCTGCGCCGCTGTGCGACTACAACAGCTACCAGCACGACATTGCCCTGCGCGAAGCCGTGGCGCGCGAAGGCGCCGCCTGGGCCGAACCCGAGCTGCAAGCTTTTGGCACGCTGACTGGCAGCCGCGAGCTGATCGAGCTGGGTTTCCAGGCCAATGAAAACAAGCCCGTGCTCTACACGCACGACAACTACGGCCACCGCATCGACGAGGTGCGCTTCCACCCGGCCTACCACCGCTTGATGCAAATAGCGACCCAGCACGGCTTGCATGCGTCGCACTGGCGCAAGCCCCAGCCCGGTGCCCATGTGGCACGCGCCGCCCTGTGTTACCTGCAAAACCAGGTGGAGGCCGCGCACGGTTGCCCGATCACCATGACATCGGCCGTCGTGCCCGCGCTGCTGGAGCAGCCCGATCTGGCCACCCAGTGGCTGCCCAAGATCACGGCCCTGCAATACGACCACCGCAACATCCCGATGGAACAAAAATCCGCTATCACGGTCGGCATGGCGATGACCGAAAAGCAGGGCGGCTCCGACGTGCGAGCCAACACCCTGCGTGCCCACGCGCTGGGTGCGGGCGGCCCCGGCCAAGCCTACGAACTGGTGGGCCACAAGTACTTCGTGTCGGCCCCGATGAGTGATGCCTTTTTGGTGCTGGCTCAGGCACCCGGCGGCTTGTCCTGCTTCTGGCTGCCGCGCTGGCGGCCCGATGGCAGCAAGAATGCGATGCAAATCCAACGCCTGAAAAACAAGATGGGCAATGTTGCCAATGCATCGTGCGAGACCGAGTTGCGCGGCGCCTACGCCCAGATGGTCGGCGGTGAAGGCCGGGGGGTGCCTACCATCCTGAAGATGGTCACAATGACAAGGTTTGACTGCATGGTGGGGTCGAGTGCCGGCATGCGCCAATCCGTGGCCCAGGCCCTGCACCACTGCGCCAACCGCAAGGCTTTCGGCAAGCTGCTGGCAGAGCAGCCGCTGATGCAAAACGTGCTTGCCGACTTGGCAATTGAGTCTGAGGCCGCAGTGGCCATGACCCTGCGTATCGCCCGCGCGATGGATGCGGGCAATGCCAGTGAACACGAAAAAATGCTGGTGCGTGTCGGTACCGCGGTCGGCAAATACTGGATCTGCAAACGCACCCCAGCCCATGCCTACGAGGCCATGGAGTGCATTGGCGGCAGCGGTGTCATGGAAGACTGCATCATGCCCCGCCTGTTCCGCGAATCACCCGTCAATTCCATCTGGGAGGGTAGTGGCAACGTGCAGTGCCTAGACATGCTGCGCGCCATGGGCCGCAACCCCGGCTCGGTCGATGCCTACATGGACGAAGTGCAGGCCGCAGCCGGCACCGACCGCCGTTTGGACCAATATGTGGCCCGCCTGGGCAGCGAGTTGCTGGACCCATCGGCCATCGAATACCGGGCACGCGGTGTGGTCGAAAAGATGGCACTGGCCTTGCAGGGTTCGCTGCTGGTGCGGTATGGCAACCACGCCGTGGCCGACGCCTTCTGCGCGTCACGCCTGGGCGAGCAAAGCAGTGGCCTGACCTTTGGCGCCATGCCGCGGGGGCTGGATTGCTCGGCGATCATTGAGCGGGCTACGCCGCTGGTTTAGCTATTGGCACATGGAGTATTCGCGCCCGTCGGCATGCAGGATGATGTAGCCGTTGGAGTTGGTAGTGGCCTGCATGCCAATGTCCTGAAAGCCGCTGGCCTGGTCCAGGTAGAGCCGTTGGTTTTCATACCGCCAGCGCGCTGCGCCCCCGGAGTTTGACTGCCCCGAATAGGTTCCGCCGTAGCCAGAGCTATAGGTTTCGGCGCCGCCGTTAACGGTCATGACACCGACGGGGCGGAACACCACCCTGCGCGTGGTGGAGGTGCCGCTGACCTTGTTGTAGGTGAAGGAGCACCAGGCGCTTTGCATCAGAATCTGGCGCGCCTGCTGGTCTTGCATGGTACCGCTGATGATGTTGCGAGATGCAGCGCCGCCATCGCCCGGGCGGCCCTTGGGCGTTTGGCTTGGCGATGGTGGTTGCCCCTGCGTTTGCGCTGCTTGGACCCCCGTCCTGCGCCAGGGAATCTGCAGCCCGCTTATGGAGAGTATCAAGCGCCCGCCTAGTAGCGCGCACGGCATGGTGTCGTCACTGACGCGCAGCGTTGTGCCATTGGCAGACCATCGAGTTTCTTCTCCACCCAGGCTGGCCGTGCCGTTGGCCCGCAGTTCCAGCACCTCGCCGCTTGCCGCCTCCATCTGGTATTTTCCGATCAACTGTTTGACTACTTGCGCACGGGCCGTGCAGGTGGAGCAAATGAGCAGCGCGATGATGAATGCGACTTTCAACATGGGATTCTCCAGGTGACTGCTGGTGTGGTGCATGGTACGCCGATGGATGCGCTTTACAAGCGCACCCAAGGTACCTGTTGGGGAGACACGTGTTTGCGCTTACTGATGTGGCAAACTGACCAAAACGTGCGGGACTAAAACGATGCCTATTGAACTCAGCAAAGAAGCCAAGGCCCAGGCCATAACCTCCATTGAGAAATACTTTCAAGAAAACTTGGATGAGCGGATCGGCAATATGGCGGCCGCCAGTCTTCTCTCTTTCTTCTTGGAAGAGATTGGTCCGAGCATTTATAACAAAGCCGTTGCCGACGTTCAGGAGCGCTTGCAGGCGCGGGTTGCGGACTTGGACATCGAAGTGCACGAGGATGAGTTTGGCTTCTGGCGCAAAGACAATCACCGTAGCAAGGGGCGTTAGTAGCGCGGTACAGAGAATTTCAAATGCAAATACTTTTCGATCACGAGTTGGAGTCCGTCTTGCCTATGGCAGTAGCCATTGCAGCGGCTCGCAATTTTTTCATGGCAGCAGCGAACGGAAATGTTGTCACACCACCTCGCCATTCGGTGGCGACGAACAACGGGGGACTGACGTTCACGATTGGTGCAGAAACAGAATTTACAAAGACGATTGGATTTCGCGTGTACGACACGTTTCCCCACGCACAGGGCACGAACAGCGATCAAATCGTAGCCGTTTATTGCAATGAAACAGGTCGACTCAAAGGCATGGTTGTTGGCGGCCTTTTGGGTGCGATACGAACCGCGGCCATTGCTGGAGTTGCGATGGATTGTTTGGCACCGGCGGCCGCAAATGAACTTGTGCTGATTGGCGCCGGACACCAAGCCTATTTCCAAGCGGCCGCAGCGCTGTCGATTCGACCATTTAAGACCGTTGCGATTTTCAACCGCTCGCCCGAAAGAGCGAGGGTGCTTGCACGGCGAATCGAAGATGCGTTCGGAGTGATGACGGTGACGGTGGGGGACGGGATTCGCGCTTGCGTTGAACAAGCCGATGTTGTGCTGTGTGCTACTTCGGCAAGTGCACCGGTACTTGAATTCGACTGGCTGAAGCCTGGCGCATTCGTATCCAGCATCGGACCCAAGACACTCAGTTCCCATGAGTTGCCAACAGATATTCAGCGCGTCGGATCGTTTCTGGTGACGGATTCAAAGATGCAGCTGTCGAGCTATGGCGAGCCATACTTTGTCCCGAATATTGATTCCATCGCGACGCTCGAAGACGTGGTCAGTGGAAAGGTCACGCCGCCCTCCGGGCAAAACACGTTCTTTCTGTCGGCGGGGAGGAGTGGCACAGAAGTAGTGGTTGCCGATGTGGCGCTGGAGTTGGCTGCAGCACGCGCCCACGGGACTTCCATAGCATAACTGTACGCATCCCCTCACTGATACAACGCAGTCGCTTCCACACCCATCTGTCCCTTGGCGGCACACACGCCGCACCCTACAGTCCATCCATTGACTTAGGAGCCTGCGCGATATGTGGACCGATCTACTCCCCTTGATGACCTACTGCTTCGTGATGTCGAGCACGCCGGGGCCCAACAATGTGATGTTAGCTACTTCGGGCGCCATGTTTGGCTACCGCCGCGCGCTACCGCAAATCTTTGGTACCAACAGCGGCGTGGCGGTGCAGACCTATATCACCTGTGTGGGCCTGGGCAGCCTGTTCGTCGCGTTCCCCATACTGCACCAGATCTTGCGGGTCACCGGCGCCTTGTACCTTGTGTTCCTGGCGTGGAAGCTCAGCGCCAGTTCGCTGGGTGAGGCGCGCGAGGCCCAGCCGTTGAGCTTCACACAAGCCGCGCTGTTCCAGGCGGTCAACCCCAAGAGCTGGGTCAAGGCGATCACGTTGGCCTCGGTGTTCATGCCCGTGGGCCTGAGTGCACCGGTGGGTGCGCTGTTGGTGGCGGTGGTGGGCCTGGTCATCGGCTTCCCTAGCGCGTCGATGTGGGCACTGTTTGGCGTGGCGATTCGCCGCCTGCTGACCGACCCGCTGAAGCGCCGCATTTTCAACCTGAGCATGGGCGCCATGTTGGTGGTGTTGGCGGTGAGCTTTCTGCTGTAACCTGAGTCTTTGCAAGACAGACCGGAGCCCAGCGAAGCACTGTTCTTATCGGATTGTCGGATGTTGGAGGTATACCGTGTTTACTCTTGACCGCAACGCCCCCACCGCACTGGCCGACCAGATCGAGTTGCGCCTGCGGGAGTTGGTCGCGGGTGGTCAGCTGCCCGCCGCCGCGCGCCTGCCATCGATACGCCAGTTGGCCAGCCAGTTGGCGGTCAGCCCCAACACCGTCGTTACCGCCTATGACCGCTTGATGGCGTTGGGCTTGATTGAGTCGCGCGGCACCGCAGGGTACTTCGTGTGCGAGTCCCGCAATTCGACGTTGCCAGACGCCACCGCATTGGAAGCGGGGGAAGAACAAGAGGGCGTGTGGCTGGCTCAGCAGGCCAATGACCAGCGCGCCGGGGTGTTGCTGGCCAGCAGCGGCGCGCTACCGCCATCATGGCTGGAAGACGCCGTGCCCGCCGCCGCTGTGCAGCGTGGCCTGGCCCGCGCCACAGCGGGCATGGCGTCACGCTGCCCACCGCAGGGCCTGCCCGAGCTGCGCGAGCGCATCGCCATGGTTATACGCGGTGTGGGCATTGCCGTGGATGCCGGGCGCATCCTCACCACCTATGGCGGCACGCACGCCATCGACCTGATCTGCCGCGCCTTTTTGCAGCCCGGCGACACGGTGCTTGTCGAAGACCCTGGTTACTTTTTGATGTTCGACCGCCTGCGCAAGGACGGCGTGCGCATCGTCTCCATACCGCGCCGTCCCGATGGGCTGGACCTGGAGCGATTGGAAGCCGCCTGCCGCGAACACCGGCCGCGCCTGCTCTTCATCCAAACCGTGCTGCACAACCCCACGGGCTGGAGCAGCACGGCGGCCAACCTGCACAAGGTGCTGACTCTTGCGCAGCAACATGGATTCTTGATTGCCGAGGACGATGTGCATGGCCACTTCCACCCCGGCCACGCGATGCGCTTGGCCAGTTTGTCGGGGCTGGACCGCGTCATCTATTACTCCAGCTTTTGCAAAGCACTGAGCCCAGCACTGCGCATCGGCTATATGGCGGCTGACCACACGCTGCTGAAGGCCTTGATGCGCGAGAAGATTTATTCGGTGCTGACAACACCGGCGTTGAATGAAAACGTGATGCTGGAGGTACTGGCCGCCGGGCGCTGGCGCAAACACCTGGACCGCCTGAATGCCAAGCTTTTGGCCGCCCGCCACGTCAGCGCCCGCCATTTGACCGACGCGGGTCTGGTGCTGGACCACCCGGGCGAG
>JANXVI010000209.1 GCA_025351745.1 Rhodoferax sp. | reverse complement strand
TTCGGCGCCAGCTTTGCGCAACTAAGCGCCGCAATGATCGCCCACCCGGACCTGGTCAGTGGCACCGGCCGCAATGACAAGGCCTTTATGCAAGCGGGTGGCGGCGACTGGGTCACCAAGGTCGGCGCCGATGGCGTGCAGGTCGTCGGCAGCAAGATCCGTGGCGAAGCCTTTGCGCTGAAGATCATCGACGCCAACAAGCCCGCGCTGTTTGCCGCCAGTGTCGAGGTCATGGAGCAACTGGGCTGGCTCAACGACTCGCAGCGCACGGCACTGGAGCCCTGGCGCGCACAGGCCATCATCAACGTCCGTGGCCTCCAGGTTGGCGAACGCCGTGCCACGTTCACGCTAGAAACCCAATAATTCCCAGCACACCATGAGCAACACCAAAATCAGTTTGATAGGCGCCCCTACCGACATCGGCGCGGGCAGCCGCGGCGCCAGCATGGGGCCTGAAGCCATGCGCGTGGCCAATATCGCCACCGTATTGGCAGCCCAAGGCCTGGACGTCATCGACAAGGGCAACGTGGTCGGCCCCAGCAACCCGTGGCTGCCCCCGGTGAACGGCTACCGGCACCTGCCCGAGGTCACCGCGTGGAACCGGTCGGTACACGATGCGGTGTATGCCGAGCTGTCCGATGGCCGCCTGCCGATACTGCTGGGCGGCGACCACTGCCTGGGCATTGGCTCGATCAGCGCCGTGGCCCGCCACTGCCGCGACACCGGCAAAAAGCTGCGCATCCTGTGGCTGGACGCGCATGCCGACTTCAACACCAACGCCCTGACACCCAGCGGCAACATCCACGGCATGCCGGTGGCCTGCCTGTGCGGTTATGGGCCTAAAGAGTTGATCGAGATCGGCGGCCATGTGCCCGCCATCTCGCCCAAGTGGATACGCCAGATCGGCATCCGCAGCGTGGACGAAGGCGAGAAGCGATTTGTGCACGAGCAAAACATCGAAGTGTTCGACATGCGCTACATCGACGAGATGGGCATGCGCGCTGCGATGGAGCTGGCCCTGGCGCTGGTGGACGCCAACACCCATTTGCATGTGAGCTTTGACGTGGACTTTCTGGACCCGCACATCGCCCCCGGTGTCGGCACCACGGTGCGCGGGGGCCCCAATTACCGTGAGGCGCAGTTGTGCATGGAGATGATTGCCGACACCGGCCGCCTGGCGTCGCTCGACGTGATGGAGCTCAACCCCGCGCTGGATGAGCGCAATCGCACGGCCGAGGTGGCGGTGGACTTGATTGAGTCGCTGTTTGGCAAAAGCACGCTGATGCGCAAATAGTGGGAGCCGCCCTATGACTTTATGGATCGTGATGGCGGTGGTGGTGGCCCTGGCCATCTGGTGGTTCGGTGCCTGGTTGGTGCGCGGCCCCGATCTGCAAGTCTTTGACAACCCGGCGGACGGGAAACAACGGCAGCGCTTCTCCAGCGGCCCCACGCTGAACGACGAGCACCGCGCCGTCATCGCATCGCTGGGCGGCATCACCGCCGTTGTGAAGAACACGCCCCGGCGCCAACACCTGCGCGTGCTGCGCGACTACATCGACAACTTCAGTGCCAACCGCGTGTTTGACGCGCAATTTGTGCCGGTGAATGCCGGTGGCGTGAAGGCCGAATGGGTGATCGCACCGGGTGCCGACAGCCGCCGCCGCACGCTGTACATCCACGGCGGCGCGTGGATCATGGGCAGCCCGCGCAGCCACCGCGCCATCACCACCCGGTTCTCTGACATCACCGGCGGTGCCGTGCTTGCCATCGACTACCGGTTGATGCCCGAACACAGTCGCATGGCTGGCATCGAAGACTGCCGCACCAGCTACTGCTGGATGCTGGATAACGGCCCCGAGGGTGCTGTGCCCGCCAGCGCGGTCTACGTGGCGGGCGATTCCGCTGGCGGCAACTTAACGCTGTCACTGATCGCCTGGGTGCGCGACCAGGGCCTGCGTGCGCCCGATGCCGCCGTAGCCTTGTCACCCGCCACCGATGGCACGCTGGGCAGCCCCAGCATGCGCAACAACATCGCCACCGATGCGATGCTGGGACCTCTGTTTGGACCGCTATCCTGGGTGCCCAGGCCAAGCTTAATCTGGGTCAACTGGCTGCGCACGCGCATTCGGCCTAATCACCCAGTGGTGTCCCCTATTTTTGGCGACCTGGCGGGTCTGCCACCCGTTCTGATACACGCCAGCGATATTGAGATGTTGCTGGACGACAGCGTGCGCTACACCAACAAGGCGCGTGCGGCGGGCTCGCCCGTCACGCTGCAAACCTGGGACCACATGGTGCACGTGTGGCATATCTTTGACCCCGAGCTGACCGAGGCGCGCCAGGCGTTTGACGAGATTCGCAATTTCCTGGCAGCGCCAACCCACGCCTAAAGGAGGCTGGGCGGTAGGGCGTTCTGCGCAGCTCAAGGAGGAGCCCGCAAAGCGGGCGGGGGACACGCAGCAGAACGCTCTACCGTTCAGCCTGCGGCGCCGCACGGGGGACGCGACCCGCAGGGCGTGGGGGCTTTATTTTTCGGGGTAGAGAGCCACCTGCACATAGTTGTCACGCGACAGGTAGCGCTTGGCGGCGGCTTGCACGTCTTCAGGGGTGATGGCGGCGACCTGCTTTTCATAGTCCAGCAAGGCCGCGGGGTCTGTGCCATACAAGGACGCAGTCTGCAGACGGCCCATCCAGTAGCCATTCTCCCGCAGGTTCTTGCGGTGCGTGGTCAACCAATTCGTCTTGACCTTGGCCAAGTCGGCCGGGTCAGCACCCGCATCCTGGATTTTCTGCATCTCGCCAAAGGCGGCTGCAACCACCTTGTCCACATTCTCTGGCGCGCAGGGCAGCGTCAACGACACCTGGTAGTGCTGGTAGGGCGTGCGCACCAGGCTGCCGCGTGCACTGGCGCTGTAGACCAGCGTGAGTTTTTCGCGCAGCACGTCGACCAGTTTGATGTTCAGCACCTCGACCATGGCGCTGACGCGCAACTGCTCAGCCTCGGAATACGCGGCCGGACCGGCGAAAGTAAGGGATACCTGGCTCTTGGGCTCGCTGCCGCTGCGCACTTCTTTCTTCACCGCGCCAGTCACCGGGCGGATGCCCATGTCTATGAAGTCGGTGGCGATTTCGGGTGTGGGCAGGCTGGCTAGGTAGCGCGCCACCAGGGGCTTGACGGCCTCGGGTGTGAAGCTGCCCACCATCACAAAGGTCATACCCTTGGCGCTGGCAAAGCGTTCCTGGTAAATATTGCGCATGCGCTCCAGGTTCAGCCGGTCAAAGTTGGCAGGCCGCGGAGTCAGCCAGACCCTGGGGTGATCGTTGTAGAGCGTTGTTTGCACTGCATCTGAAAAAACCGACTCGGGCCGGGCAATGGCGTTCCTGGCGGAATCTTGCGCACGCGACACGAAGGACTGGTAGAGGGTGACATCCCTGCGGGTAGGGCCAAATTTCAGACTCAGCAATTGCAGTGCAGTTTCCAGGTCTGCCATGCTGGAGGTGGCGCTGACGTAGTCGTTGTAGGCCCCGGTACCCACATTTACCGACACCACCTTGCCCGCCATCATCTTCTGCAAATCGCTAGGCGAAAATTCGCTCAGACCCATGGCCGCAACCGCCGAACTGGCATAGCCGGCGTTGTACATGTCGGCCAGGCCATACAGCGACTGCCCGCCAAAGCGGCTGGCCCCGAGCGCGATTTCGTCGTTCTTGAAATCGGTGGGTTTGAGGATGACTTTGACGCCATTGGACAAATCCCATTCGGTCACACCCAGCAACGAATTTTGCCGCTCTGCAACGATGCTGCCGCTGGCAGGCGGGGTGACCATCAGGCTGGTGGCCAGGGCTTTTTCAGTTGCGGCCACGACCACTCGCTGCTCGGCCTGCGTGACGCTGGCCAGCAACTGCGGTGCGGTCGGCGTGGTGTTGTCGGGTTTGTCGCTGCCGGTGTAGACGACGAGTTTGGTGGCCTTGTCCGGAATGGCCACCTTGGCATAGGCGTTGATGTCGGCCAGCAGGATGGTCGGCAACATCTCGCGGACATAGGCCAGCTCGTTTTCAATACCGGGGATGCGTTCGCCTTCCAGAAAATTGCGCAAGTACTCGGCGGCGTAGCGGGCAGAGTCGGTCTTCTCGCGTTCGGCATAGCCTTGCTCGACCGAACGCATCAGGTTCTTTTTGCTGCGTTCCATTTCGGCGGCAGAGAAGCCGAACTGTCGGGCACGTTCATTCTCTTGCACCAATGCCGCAACCGCGGGCTCTGCGCCCATGCGGCCCAACAACGCGCTGGAATTGAACGAACGGTAGCCGGGCACCAAGCGGCCTACTCCGCTGCCACCACCGACAAAAGGCGGTGCGGCCTGCTGGGTCAGCTCCTGCATGCGTTGGCCCAGCATGGCACCAAACAGGCGCTCCACCAAGGCCTGGCGGTAATCGCCCAGCGTGACTTCGGGCGGCTGCGGCTGCACCGGGTAGCGGATCATCATGACGTTGTTGGTGGCCTCTTTGTCGGTCACCACGACCGCCTCAGAATCATTGCGGGCCGGTATGGCCGGGTACACACGTGGCCGTTGGTTGACCGGATTGGCAAGCTTGCCAAAGTGCGATTCCACCAAGGTCTGCGCGACCTGGGGATCGATGTCACCCACGATCACTACCGCCATCAGATTGGGGCGGTACCAGTCTTTGTAAAAGCGTTTGATGGCATCAAACTTGAAGTTCTTGATGCTTTCTTCCGTGCCAATGGGCAAGCGCTGCGCGTACAGCGAGCCGCTGAAGATCTTGGGCAGCAAGACCTTGTTCATGCGCTCTTGGGCGCCACGGCCCAGGCGCAACTCTTCCAGCACGATGGCGCGCTCAGAATCGACATCGGGGTCGTTAAACGCAACGCCGTGGGCCCAGTCCTCCAGCACCAGAAAGCCCTTTTCGATGTTGTCGGGGTTTTCGGTAGGAATGGGCAGCATGTAGACCGTCTCGTTGAAGCTGGTGTAGGCGTTCAGGTCGGCGCCAAACTTCAGGCCCATGGACTGCAGGTAGGAGATCAGCTCGTGCTTCTTGAAGTGCGTGGAGCCGTTGAAGGCCATGTGCTCGGTCACATGGGCCAGCCCTAACTGGTCTTCATCTTCGAGAACAGAGCCCGCCTTGACCACCAGGCGCAACTCCAGCCGCTTCTCAGGACGGCTGTTTTTCTGGATGTAGTAAGTCAGGCCATTGGCCAGTTGGCCAACTTTCACCTGCGGACCAATCGGCACGGGGTCCGACAGCGTCAGCGCGGCGTGCGCGCCCCAGACACTGGCCAGCATCAGGCCGAAGGCGAACAGGTTTCGAAAAATCTTGGTTGTCATGGGTTCCCCACAGTTTGCGACCGCGCGAGCTTAGCAGCTAGAGGTCAACACCGGGTATATTGGCCGTCAACCTTTTAGAGCCCACTATGCGACCCAGCCCTTTATTGCTAGCCATGCTTGCCGCGTCCTGTGTTTCTGTGCAGGCGGGTGTACCCGAGGGCGTGGAAGCCCACACCAAGCAGCGCTACGCCGACGCGCGCAAGGAACTGGCCGAGCCCGCCGAACAGGGCGATGCCGAGGCCATGACGCTGATGGCGGAAATGCTGATGCGCGGACAAGGCGGCGCGCGCGACGAGCTCAAAGCCCGCGACTACATGCTCAAGGCCCATGAGGCCGGTGCCGTGCGCGCCACTTACAACCTGGGGAATATGTACCTGATCGGCAACTTGGTCACCAAAGACGAAGCCCGGGGCGTGGCACTCGTCAAACAGGCCGCCGATCAGCGCTACGCGCCCGCCCAGGCCAACCTGGGGGCCTGGATTGCTGGTGGTCATTTTGGCTACACCAAGGACCCAGTCATTGGACTGACCTGGTTCCAGGCCGCTGCCGCACAAAACAACGCAGTAGCCATGGGCTGGTTGGGCAATTACTACGAAGAGGGCAAGGGCGGTCTGGCCGTGGACAAATTGGTCGCGCTGGATTGGTACAAGAAGGCTGGCGAGCGAGGCTACGCGTTTGGTTTGCAAGCGGCGGGCCGTATGTATGCGCTGGGCCACGGCGTCAGCCCGGACGGCGCTGAAGCCCTGCGCTGGTTCAAGCGCGCGGTGGCGGCGGGCTACGTCTCCAGCTACAACTGGATGGGGAGCGTCTACGAATTTGGCCGCGGTGGCGTGGCCAAGTTGCCCACACTGGCCTATGCCTGGTATGCCACGGTTCCGTCCAATGCTTCCGCCGACGACCTGAAGGCCGCCACCGAAGGCAAGGAGCGCGTGCTCAAGCTACTGAGCCCCGTCGAACTGGAAGAGGCCACCAAGCAGGCCAAGACCGTAGTCAGCCAGACCATTGGCGCTGAGATGACTGCCAGGGCCAGCGCGACCAACACGACCACACCCACAGCGCGCAAGGACGTCTTTGGAAGCGGCGTCGTAGTCAGCCGCAGCGGCGACATCGTGACCAACGAACATGTCGTGCGGGGCTGCCAAAAGATCCGCATCCAGCCGATGGGTCTGGATGCCAAGCTGATTGCCAAAGACACGCGCAACGACCTGGCCCTGTTGCGGGTGGAAAGCGCCAACCTGACGGCGATGAAGTTCCGCTCTGGCAAGGGGCTGCGCATGGGCGACGAACTGGTGGTCATGGGCTACCCGTTGCCCGGCATCCTGTCCTCAGGTGCGGTGGTCACCACGGGCATTGTGAATGCGCTGAGCGGGGTTAGCGATGACACCTCGGGCTTCCAGATGTCGGCGGCGGTTCAGCCGGGCTCCAGCGGCGGCCCCATCTTTGACCACAACGGTTTGCTGGTGGGTCTGGTGCGCGCCATGATCCCCACCAATGGGCCGATACCGGCGCAAAACATCAACTTCGGCATCAACCTGCCCACGCTGTCGAGCTTTCTGGACGCGCACGCCGTGGACTATGCGGTCAACGGCCCTGCTGGCAAACCGCTCAGCTTGGTCGATATCACCGCCTTGGCGCAGAGGTCCACCGTGCAGGTGCAGTGCAATTGAGCGGCGCTGGAGCTTATTAGCAAGATAAGCCTCTAGCCCTCGTGGGATATAAATGTTCCGCTATTTTATTGATAGCAATTTGCAATTCCATGTAGATCAACGGCCTTGTCCCCGGCTCCGAACGGATGGGTGACCCCGCCTTGGCAGCGAGTGCGTAGAATGCAACGCACCCCCACCCGCATAGACTTGGATCGGCTGCGCTGATGCTTCAAAAACGGTCTCCGTTCTCCCGCAACGTCTGGCTCACCGTGTGCCTGGTGGTGGCTGTGGCGGCCCTGTTCTTGATCTACGCAGTGGCGGAGCAGCGCATTAACACTGCCAACGCCGTGCGTTACGACTCTGTGCGCCTGGCGGACGAGCTGCGGTTGTCATCCGAAGAGCTGACCCGCATGGTCCGCAGCTATATCGCCACCGGCGACCCGCGGTACAAGAAGCATTACCGTGACGTCGCCGCCATCCGCGACGGCAGCCTGCCCCGCCCCGTCGACTACCACAACATGGTATGGGACCCGTTGCCGGCCAACAGCCCGAGCACCGAGCCCGAGTACAGCCCGGCCATCAGCCTGCTGAAGCTGATTCGCCGCGCGGGCGTGACCGAAGAAGAGTTTGCCAAGCTGGCAGTTGCCAAGGACCGGTCAGACGACCTTATCCGCACCGAACTCGCCGCCATGGCGCTGCTGGAAGCGCCAGGCCCGCAGGCCCACGACAGTCGTGCCCGGGCCTTGACCATGGTGTTTGACGACGCCTACCACCAGTCCAAGGCTCTGGTCATGCAGCCTATTAGCGAGTTTTATGCGATGGTGGAGTCGCGCACCCGCACAGTCGTGCACGAGGGCGAGACCAATGTCCGCCTGCTGCGCTATGCCTTACTGGCCAATGGGTTGCTGCTGCTTGCCATGCTGGCACGTACCCGCTGGGCGCTGCGTGTCACGCTTGGTGGGCCACTGGACGAGGTGCATGGCCACATCACCCAGTTGGGCCAGGGCGACTTCAGCACAACCATCGTGGTGCCCAACGGGATGCGGTCCAGCGTGCTGGGCCGCCTGGCACAAACCCGGGCCGACCTGGGCCGCCTTGACAGCGAGCGCCGCCAGGCGCAGGCCGCGCACATGGATTCGCTGCGCGCGTCGCAATCCCTGATGGATGCGGTCAATGTCCACTCCATTGTGTCCATGACCGACGCGGCCGGCACTATCACCTATGCCAACGACATGTTCAGCCAAGTCAGTGGATACAGCCATGCGGAGCTGATCGGGCAAAACCACCGCATGATCAACTCTCGCACCCAGCCTGCGGACTACTGGGCGACCGTGTGGAAGACGATTTCCAGCGGCTACGTCTGGCGCGGCGAGGTTTGCAACCGCGCCAAGGACGGCTCGCTCTATTGGGTGGACACCGTCATTGCCCCCTACTTTGGCGAGCAGGGCATAGACCGCTACATCTCCATTCGCAGCAACGTTACCGACAACAAACGGGCGCAGCAGGTGCTGGACGTGGAGCGCCAACGCCTTAACAACATCATCACTGGCACGCGCGCAGGCACCTGGGAATGGAACCACCAGACCGACCATGCAGTGGTCAACGCGCGATGGGCCGAACTGATGGGTTACACACTGGAAGAAGTAGCACAAGGCCCCAACCAGCTGTGGCGCGACGCTGTGCATCCGGACGATCTGGCCATCGCCAGCCAGAACCTGCAAGAACACCTTGCCGGCCTGCGCGAAAGCTACGAGTTTGAGGGCCGGGTGCGGTACAAGAATGGCGAATGGGGTTGGCAACTGACCCGCGGGCGCCTGAGCACCCGCACCGCAGACGGCCAGCCGGAGTGGATGTACGGCATCACACTGGACATCACCGAGACCAAGAAGGCCGAGGGCGAGCGTGAGGAGCAGGCAGCCAGCCTGCGCGACAACGCGGCATTTTTGGCCCGCGCCGGCCGCATTGCCGGCATCGGCCGTTGGCAGTACGACCTGGTGAAAGGCAGCATTGAATGGTCGGACCAGACCTGCCATATCCACGACGTTGCCAACGGCCATGTGCCAACCCTGGCGGAATCTATCGCCTTCTTTGCGCCCGAGGCCCAGGCAGAGATCCAGACCGCCATCGACAGTGCCCAAAAAACCGGCAAGCCTTGGGATTTGGAACTGCCCCTGGTCACCGCCATGAGCCGGCGCATCTGGGTGCGGTGCGCGGCCGAAGCCGAATACCGCGACGGTAAGCGCATCCGTCTGGTTGGCATTTTTCAGGACATCACGCAACGCCGCAAGTTGGAGGATGAGATCCGGCAGACGAACGTGCTGATGAAGAACATCCTGGAGAACATTCCGGTGGGCTTGAGTGTGATGGACAGCAAGCTCAATTTGACGGTGGAAAACCCCTTGTTCAGAACCCTGCTGGACTTTCCCGATGCGTTGTTTGCGGGCGAAATCACTACCTTTGAATCCATCATCCGTTTCAACGCCATGCGGGGCGAATACGGCGCTGGCGACCAGGACTCGATCGTCAACGACATCGTGGCGCGGGCCCGCCTGGGCCAGGCCCACCGGTTCCAGCGGCAACGCGGCGACGGTCGCACACTGGAGGTGCGCGGCGCGCCCATGCCGGATGGCGGCTTTGTCACCACCTACACGGACATCACGGAACTCACCCGCGCTACCGAAGCCGCGCAGGAGGCCTCGCGCTCCAAGAGCCAGTTCGTAGCCAATATGAGCCACGAAATACGCACCCCCATGAACGCCATATTGGGCATGCTCAAGCTGTTGCACAACACCGAGCTATCCACCCGACAGCTGGACTACGCGACCAAGGCGGAAGGGGCGGCCAAGTCCCTGCTGGGACTGCTCAACGATGTGCTGGACTTTTCCAAGATTGAAGCAGGAAAGATGGCGCTGGACCCCCAGCCGTTTCGCATGGACCGGCTGTTGCGCGACCTGTCGGTGATCTTGTCGGCCAACGTAGGACTCAAACCCGTCGAGGTGCTTTTTGACGTAGACCCTGCCTTGCCACACGTCATGGTCGGCGACGCCATGCGGCTGCAGCAGGTGTTGATCAATCTCGGTGGCAACGCCATCAAGTTCACGCGCCAGGGCGAGGTGGTGATCCAGTTCAAGATGCTGGAACAAACCGCCCAAACCACACAAATGCGCATCGCCGTGCGCGACAGTGGCATCGGCATTGCGGCCGAGAACCTCGTTCATATCTTCGAAGGCTTTTCACAAGCCGAAGCCTCCACGACCCGCCAATTTGGCGGTACGGGGCTGGGTCTGTCCATCTGCAAACGCCTGGTAGAGCTGATGGGCGGCACGCTGCAAATTGACAGTGTGCCAGACCACGGCAGCACCTTCCATTTCACCATCACGCTGGCCATTGACGACGAGGTGCCGGGTGACCCCCGGCCACCGCAGCAGCGGCTGGACGCCCCCCTGCATGTGCTGGTGGTGGACGACAACCCGGTGGCCTGCGAACTGCTGGGCGCGATGGCCAAATCCTGGGGCTGGCAGGCGGACCTGGCCCACAGCGGCGCACAGGCCCTGGCCTTGCTGAGTGCACGGGCCGAGGCCGTGCGCCCACCCTATGACGCGGTGTTTATCGACTGGCTGATGCCCGGCATGGATGGTTGGGAGACGATCGCCAATATGCGCCAACTGGGCGTACAAGCCACCAGCCCCATCACCGTGATGGTGACAGCGCATGGGCGCGATATGCTGTCGCAGCGCAGCCCGCAAGAGCAGGCCTCACTGAATGCGTTCTTGATCAAGCCCATTACCGCGTCCATGCTGTTTGACACCGTCGTCGATGCCCGCTCCGGCGTGAGCAACTTGCGCACCCGTCCGCGCACCCGGTCCGACCGGGTAGGACGATTGGAAGGAATGCGTTTGCTGGTGGTTGAAGACAACCTCATCAACCAGCAAGTGGCGCGCGAATTGTTGAGCGAAGAAGGCGCGCAGGTCGAGATCGCGGGTAACGGGCAGTTGGGCGTAGACGCCGTTGCCTGTGCCGAGCCGCCTTTCCATGCGGTGCTCATGGACATACAAATGCCGGTCATGGACGGCTATACCGCCACGCAGTTGATCCGCACGGCGTTGGGTATGACAAAGCTGCCAATCATTGCGATGACGGCCAACGCCATGGCCTCTGACCGAGAGGCCTGCCTGCGGGGCGGCATGAATGACCATATTGGTAAGCCCTTTGATCTGGCCCATCTGGTGGAGGTGCTGCTCATGCATACCCGCCGGGGCAAGCCCGGATCGGCCGGTCAACGGCTGCCACCCCCCGCCCCGGTTCAGGTTGCGAAGGACGGAGCCGCGCAGGAAATTCCGCCAGCGGTTGCGGTTGACGCCCACGGTGCCATCGCGCGCCTGGCCGGCAACTCGGCACTGTATGCGACGATTTTGAAGTCTTACCTGGACGGCTTGCCGGGCCAATCCGAGTTACTGGCCCAACTCGTGCAACAAGGCGATATGGCCGGCGCTGGCCAATTGCTGCATTCCATCAAAGGCGTATCGGCGACGGTCGGGGCCCTCCATATGTCCGACATTGCCAAACGCGTTGAGGCTGACGTCAAACGTGTAGTCGCTGGCCAGGATGTGTCCAGTGTGTGCGCCACGTTTAACGAAGCGGTTACCCAGACCCAGCACGCGATGGCGCCCCTGGTGCCGCAATTTGGTGCAGCGTCGCAAACTGGCGCGGCCACGGCACAAGACCGGACAGACCTGCTTGCCGATCTGGAAGAGTTGCAAGCCCTGCTGGCATGCTCGGACCTGCGGGCGCTGGATGTGCATGTTCGGGTGCAGTTGAACAGCCCCAAGGCGGCTGCCAAAGGGTTTGCAGAGCTGGACCAGGCGGTGCGCGACTTCGACTTTTTGCAGGGAGCCGCACACTGCGAACGGCTCATTTCAGAGCTGCGCCGCGCCCTTGCCAAGGCCTGAAGTGAAGCCAAAACCCCATTGATACGAATTCACACAGATTAAATGGTGGTTTTGAGACATAGCGCACAGAATGTTCCAAAAAAATATGCTAGTAATTCATTGCCATTTTTTCTATAAGTGCTATTCTTCGCCCGGTTGTGACTTGCACCTTTGGGAAACTTTGGGTCGGGGTCATGCACTGTATTGAATCTGCATTTTCCTTGTACCACCCCACTAAAGGCGCCATCATGAAACAGTCCAAATCCCAACCCCAACGTCAACAAAGCAAACTTGGCTCGGAAGCCGGCGTAGACGACGATTTGCTGTCTGGGGTGGTCGGTGGAGCTGGTACTCCCACCACCACAACTGGGTCCAATACCAAGAAAGCCGACGAGCACCTTCAGACTGTGAATAGCCTGATTGGGCCAGATTCCCTTGTGGGCATCGCGGCGTCCTCAGCAGGCGCACACCCCACAACAACCGGTGTGGGCGTCGAAACCACCGTATCACACACTACCAACCTGGGCCATGGCGTCACCGTCACGCAGACGGCCGGGGTCGGTGCTGGCGCTGAAGCCACTACTTATGTTGGCCCGGCAGGAGCCGGTGCAGGAGCGAGTGCCCATTCAGAAGCGGGCGTTACCCAGACGATCAACCTGGGACATGGCGTTACCGTCACCCAGGATATGAATGTGGGTGCCAAGGCAGAGGCCGGTGCCCACATCGGCCCTACCGGCGCCGCGGCAACCGTCTCGGTCGGAGTCAGTGCCCATGACGGTGCAACCGTCACGGTGCAAAGCGGCAACACCACCGTGACAGCCACGGTGGCGGTGGATGCCAATGCAGAGGCTCACGCAGGCATATCGGTCGGAATCTCGGGTGTTAAGGCCGATGCAGGCGCGAGCGCCAGCATCACAGAGTCTGCGTCTATCGGCAGCCACAGCAATGTTGGTGGAACAACCTTCGTCGATACCCATAGCTCGGTGGAAGCCGGTCTGAAGGCAGAAGCCGGTGCCCACGGCACGATCGGAGTTGATGGCGTCAAATCCGGAGTTAACGTGGCTGCTGGCGACTTTGTTGAGGTCAAAACCAGCGTCCATTCAGGGGACCACAACATCAGCGGTGGAGGCACAGTCGGCTACATAACCCCCGGCTCGGTCGGGGCTGGCGCCCACTTCGACGGCACCATGAAGGACGGCAACCTGACCATTGGGGTTAACGTCATGGGCGCCATCGGCATCAGCGGATTGGAGTTGGGTGGCGACGTCACCATCAATACGAAGCCGATTGTTCAGGGCGCGGAATTCGTTGGCCACCATGTGGCGGACGGAACAGTCATCGCCGCCAACACCATAGCGCACGGAGCAACAGACGCTGCTAACACAGTGGCCCATGGCGCAACCAATGCCGCCAACACCGTGGCCCATGGTGCAACTGATACGGCCCATACCGTAGCCCACGGTGCAACCAATGCTGCCAACACAGTCGCCCATGGCGCAACAAATGCGGCCAATACCGTAGCCCATGGTGCAACTGATACGGCCCATACCGTAGCCCATGGTGCAACCAATGCTGCCAACACGGTCGCCCATGGTGCTACTAACGCGGCGCACACGGTGGCCCATGGCGCAACAAATGCGGCCAATACCGTAGCTCATGATGCAACCCATGCAGCGCACACGGTGGCGCATGGCGCTACCAACGCCGCCCATACCGTAGCGCATGGCGCGACCCATGCAGTGAACACCGTAGCCCACGGTGCAACCCATGCAGCGCACACCGTGGCACATGGTGCGACTCATGCAGTCAACACCGTAGCCCATGGTGCAACCCATGCTGCGCATACAGTGGCGCATGGTGCGACCCATGCAGTCAACACCGTAGCCCATGGTGCAACCCATGCTGCGCATACAGTGGCGCATGGTGCGACCCATGCAGCGCATACGGTCGCTCATGGCGCTACCAACGCAGCGCACACCGTGGCGCACGGTGCGACTCATGCAGTCAAC
>JANXVI010000208.1 GCA_025351745.1 Rhodoferax sp. | reverse complement strand
ATTCTTCGTATGGATCTCGCCCAGCGCACGCTTGTACTCGT
Organism: Rhodoferax sp.; assembly: GCA_025351745.1. Taxonomy (GTDB): domain Bacteria; phylum Pseudomonadota; class Gammaproteobacteria; order Burkholderiales; family Burkholderiaceae_C; genus Allorhodoferax. The sequence goes on along the minus strand of JANXVI010000208.1, from coordinate 1,979 downwards.
TGGGGAAGACCTTGATGAACTTGGCACGGGCCGTGTCCCAGTCGTCCAGCAGATCGCGGGCGCGCTTGCTGCCGGTCCAGCGGTTGTGCTCTTCCAACAGGCGGCGCAGTTGCACTTCGTCGGCCAAGCCGCGGTGCCAGATAGCCTTCGGAACACTGGCCTCTTGTTCGGCTGCAGACAACACCTTCTCCATGGACACCATTGCCGTGTTGCAACGCATGGCGAACTGGCCGTCTTCATCGTAGACATAGGCGATTCCGCCGCTCATGCCCGCTGCAAAGTTGCGCCCGGTCTTGCCCAGCACGGCCACCGTGCCGCCAGTCATGTATTCGCAGCCATGGTCGCCCGTGCCTTCGACGACTGCCGTTGCACCCGACAGTCGCACCGCAAAGCGCTCGCCGCCAACGCCGCTGAAGAAGGCTTCACCCGCAGTCGCACCGTACATCACTGTGTTGCCCACGATGGTGTTGTTGACGGCCACGCCCCGGAAATCGATGCTGGGGCGCACCACGACGCGGCCACCTGAGAGGCCCTTGCCGGTGTAGTCGTTGGCGTCGCCAATCAGGTATAGCGTGATACCGCTGGCCAGGAAAGCGCCGAAGGATTGGCCGCCCGTTCCTTCCAACTGGATGTGGATGGTGTTGTCGGGCAGGCCCTGCGGATGCACCTTGGTCACCGCGCCGGACAGCATGGCGCCAACCGATCGGTTGACGTTGCGGGCAGCTTCCATGAACTGCACTTTCTCACCCTTGTCAATGGCGGCGCGGCACTTGGCGATCAGCACATTGTCCAGGGCCTTTTCCAAGCCATGGTCTTGGGTCAACGTCTGGAAGCGGGGCACATCTGCCGGCACCTGTGGCTGGGCAAACAGGCGGCTGAAGTCCAGGCCGCTGGCTTTCCAGTGCTCGATACCTTTGCGCATGTCCAGCAGGTCAGAGCGGCCAATCAGGTCGTCGAACTTGCGGATGCCCAACTGGGCCATGATCTGGCGCACTTCTTCAGCGATGAAGAAGAAGTAGTTGACGACATGCTCGGGCTTGCCGGAGAACTTCTTGCGCAGTGCAGGGTCCTGCGTGGCTACGCCCACTGGGCAAGTGTTCAGGTGGCACTTGCGCATCATGATGCAGCCTTCGACCACCAGCGGCGCGGTGGCGAAACCGAATTCATCTGCACCCAGCAGCGCGCCGATGGCGACGTCGCGGCCGGTCTTCATCTGGCCGTCGGCCTGCACACGGATGCGGCTGCGCAGGCGGTTCAGCACCAGAGTCTGTTGGGTTTCGGCCAAGCCGATTTCCCATGGGCTGCCAGCGTGTTTGATCGATGACCACGGCGATGCGCCCGTCCCACCGTCGTGCCCGGCGATCACCACGTGGTCGCTCTTGCACTTGGCCACGCCGGCTGCGATGGTGCCGACACCAATTTCGGACACCAGCTTGACGCTGATGGAGCTGTGCGGTGCCACGTTCTTTAGGTCGTGAATCAACTGCGCCAAGTCTTCAATTGAGTAGATGTCGTGGTGCGGTGGCGGCGAAATCAAGCCCACGCCTGGCACCGAGTGGCGCAGGCGGCCGATGTAGTCACTTACCTTTCCACCCGGCAGCTGGCCGCCCTCTCCCGGCTTTGCGCCCTGGGCCATCTTGATCTGGATCTGGTCGGCGCTTACCAGGTATTCGGCAGTGACACCGAAGCGCCCCGACGCAACCTGCTTGATGCGGGAGCGCAGGCTGTCACCGGCATTCATCGGGATGTCGACTTCGACCACGTCCTTGCCGATGATGTCGGCCATGGTCTGGCCCTGCTTGATCAGTATGCCCTTGAGCTCGTTGCGGTAACGCGCGGGGTCTTCACCGCCCTCACCCGTGTTGCTCTTGCCGCCGATGCGGTTCATCGCAATGGCCAGCGTGGCGTGGGCTTCGGTGCTGATCGAGCCCAGCGACATGGCGCCTGTCGCAAAGCGCTTAACAATTTCCTTTGCGGAC
>JANXVI010000436.1 GCA_025351745.1 Rhodoferax sp. | reverse complement strand
GGGCGCTGAGCCCATTTGCTTGACGCGACCGGAACCCATGATGGACGAATCACGCAATGTGCCTTCGCCGTAATAGCGCACGTCACCCGATCCTGCAATGCTGATCGTCAGGCTCTTGCGCACCCACAGGTTCGCATCGCCAGAACCGGCGATGCTGACCTGGACGTCCTGGGCCGAAAGTTTTGAAACACGGACATCGCCCGAGCCTGCAATATCCACAGCCATAGTTTTGGCGGTGCCCTGCGCTTCAAAGCGACCACTGCCGGCGATGGAGATCGACAGGGCATCGCTTTGCAAGTCATTGATCGTCATGTGCCCCGAGCCCGCGATATTACCCGCCAGTCTGGGTGATACGAGGCGAGCCGCTGTCTGGTTGGCAGAACCAGAAAGAGACAGCTTGTCGATATTGCGTGCATACACCGTAATCTTGATGGATGAGTTGCCCGACAGGTGAATGCCCTTGACAGGTCGAATGACCAGTTCGCCGTTTGTCACGACGGTTTCTATCAGTGGCAGCAGATTGTCGTCTGCCTCGATTGCAATCCCTTCACTGTTGCCCTGGATCAGCTCAAGCTTGCTCGGCAGGCTGACCGCGATCTCATGAAAGGCAGCCAGTTCGCGCTTTACGCTGCTGGAATGGCCGGAGCTAGACACAGTCTTGGTGCCGAACTCCCAAGCCTGGGCGGGACAGACTGCCAGGCTCAGTAGCGCGACCAAAGCCAGTGCGGCAAGGACGGAAGAGAGGTTTCTGCGTGGGGTGGGGTGCATGGTGTGGGTCATCTGGTTAGGTTCAGGGCTGGCACTCGGCGGTGGCAACGGTGGCGGGCCACAGCGGTCCGACGGGTGGAATGTAGTCATGGGCTGCGCGAATTTCTGCCAGCATGTGATGAATCGCATCTGCATGCGAAACACTGCGCTTTTGGCGCCACGACCGGAAGGGGGATGGCTGCGCCTTACAGCCCGTGCCGCGGATCGGATGGCGTGCCGAGCTGTTCAAACTGGTGCCATGCCCGGCGCAATTGCGTGTCCGAGCTGAACCCGGCCATCTCGGCCGCCTGGGTCACGTTGCGGCCCGAGTGCAGCGCCGTCTGGGCCACTGCCAGGCGGATGCGGCGCAGGTACTGCAGCGGCGCGACGCCCGCGTGCTGCAGAAACAAGCGCGTCAGATGGCGCGTTGACGTGTGGGCCACTTGAGCCATGCCGGGCACCGTCCAGCCGGTTTCGGGTGCCTGGCTGACCGCATCCTGCACGCGGTGCAGGGCGGGGTGCATATGGGCACGGTAGGCCAAAAAGGGGGATAGCTCGGGGTCATTGGGCCCCCGGCGCAGCGCCACCACCATGGTTTGGGCCACCTGGGCGGCCAACGCAGGGCCACACTCCGCGCTGATGCGGTGCAAAAACAAGTCCACGCCGGTCGTCACGCCTGCACTGCTGAACACCGGAGCATCGTCTACAAAGACGCGGTTGGCGACCACGTCGCATTGTGGCTCCGCGCGGCGCAACTCGTCCAGATGGTGGTGGTGGGTCGTGGCGCGGTGCCCGGCCAGCAGGCCCGCGTGCGCCGCCAGCACAGAGCCTGCGCACACGGTCACCAGTTCCAGCCGCCCAGCGGCCAGCCGCAGACCGCGCAGCCAATGGAGCACCGCTCGCGAGGCGTCCGAATCCACATCCAGCACGTTGCCGGGTTGACCCACCAGTACCACCCAGCGGGTGGTCGTGTCAGCGCCTGCCGCCTGCATATCCGGTAGTGCCTCCAGCCCGGTGAGCGCTACGCCCACCGAGGTTTGCATACTGGGCAGCGGGCTTACGAAATGCAATGTAAACCGTGCGTTCTGCCCATGCTCGACCAATGCCCCATTGGCCATGCGCAGGGCCTCGGCCGGGCCGGCCCAGTCCAGAATCAAACTATGGGGCAACAGGACAAAAAAGACATCGATCATGCGCAGCGCCGGCAAGTGTTGCAGTGCGGGTCAGGACGCTGTGGCGCGCAGCAACGCTTGATCAACGGTGCACAGCGTCGCAAAGCGATCTTTCAGCACCGTCGTCGTACGGGCCTTGATCTCGGCAGCGCTCAGGGGGCTGCCATCGGGTTGTTCCATGTCGAAGGTGAGCGTGGCGTCG
>JANXVI010000435.1 GCA_025351745.1 Rhodoferax sp. | reverse complement strand
GGGCGCTGAGCCCATTTGCTTGACGCGACCGGAACCCATGATGGACGAATCACGCAATGTGCCTTCGCCGTAATAGCGCACGTCACCCGATCCTGCAATGCTGATCGTCAGGCTCTTGCGCACCCACAGGTTCGCATCGCCCGAGCCTGCAATTTCCACAGCCATGGTTTTGGCGGTGCCCTGGGCTTCAAAGCGACCACTGCCGGCGATGGAGATCGACAGGGCATCGCTTTGCAAGTCATTGATCGTCATGTGCCCCGAGCCGGCGATATTACCCGCCAGTCTGTGTGATACGAGGCGAGCCGCTGTCAGGTTGGCAGAACCAGAAAGAGACAGCTTGTCGACATTGCGTGCATACACCGTAATTTTGATGGGCGAGTTCCCCGACAGGTGGATACCCTTGGCAGCGCGGATCACCAGTTCGCCATTTTTCACGACGGCTTCAATGAGTGACAACAGGTTGTCGTCTGCCTCGATTGCAATCCCTTCGCTGCTGCCCTGGATCAGCTCTAGCGTGCTCGGGAGGCTGACTGCGATCTCATGAAAGGCAGACAGTTCGCGTTTGACGCTGCTGGAATGGCCGGAGCCAGGCACAGTTTTCGAGCCAAATCCCCAACCCTCGGCGCGAGAGACCTGCGGGCTCAACACGGCAACCAAAGCCAGTGCCCAAAGGATGGAAGAGAAGGTTCCGCGTGGGGTGGGGTGCATGGGGTGGTTCATGGCATGTTCATCTGGTTAGATTCAGGGCTCGCACCCGAAGGGGGCTCCGGTTGCCGGGCCACAGCGGTCCGACGGGTGGAATGTAGCCATGGGCTGCGCGAATTTCTGCCAGCATGTGACGAGTCGCATCTGCATGCGAAACACAGCGCTTTTGGCGCCACGAACGGAAGGGAGATGGCTGCGCCTTACAGCCCGTGCCGCGGATCGGATGGCGTGCCGAGCTGTTCAAACTGGTGCCATGCCCGGCGCAATTGCGTGTCCGAACTGAACCCGGCCATCTCGGCTGCCTGGGTTACGTTGCGGCCCGACTGCAGCGCCGTTTGGGCCACCGCCAGGCGGATGCGCCGCAGGTACTGCAGCGGCGCGATGCCCGCATGCACCAGAAACAGGCGCGTCAGATGGCGTGGCGACGTGTGGGCCACTTTAGCCATGTCGGGCACGGTCCAGCCCGTTTCGGGTGCCTGGCTGAGCGCGTCCTGCACACGGTGCAGGGCAGGGTGCATGTGGGCACGGTAGGCCAAAAAGGGGGATAGCTCGGGGTCATTGGGCCCCCGGCGCAGCGCCACCACCATGGTTTGGGCCACCTGTGCGGCCAACGCGGGGCCGCACTCGGCGCTGATACGGTGCAAAAACAAGTCGACGCCGGTGGTGACCCCTGCGCTGCTGAACACCGGAGCGTCGTCTACAAAGACGCGGTTGGCGATCACGTCGCATTGCGGCTCCGCTTGGCGCAGTTCGTCCAGATGGTGGTGGTGGGTCGTGGCGCGGCGCCCGGCCAGCAGGCCCGCATGCGCCGCCAGCACTGAGCCTGCGCACACGGTGACCAATTCCAGCCGCCCAGTAGCCAGCCGCAGACCGCGCAGCCAGTGGAGCACGGCGCGCGAGGCGTCCGAATCCACATCCAGCACGTCGCCCGGTTGACCGACCAGTACCACCCAACGTGTAGCCATGTCAGCACTGAGCGTATGCGTATCGGGCAAAGCCTGCAGCCCGGCCAGCGCTACGCCCACCGAGGTTTGCATGCTGGGCAGCGGGCTAACAAAGTGCAGTGCAAACCGTGCGCTGTGCCCCCGCTCGATGAGTGCCGTGTTGGCCATGCGCAGGGCCTCGGCCGGCCCGGCCCAGTCCAGGATCAGACTATGGGGTAGCAGGACAAAAAAGACGTCGATCATGCGCAGCCGAGTTTGGTTGAAGCGTCGGTCAGGAAGCCGTGGCGCGCAGCAACGCTTGATCAACGGTGCACAGCGTCGCAAAGCGATCTTTCAGCACCGTCGTCGTACGGGCCTTGATCTCGGCAGCGCTCAGGGGGCTGCCATCGGGTTGTTCCATGTCGAAGGTGAGCGTGGCGTCG
>JANXVI010000197.1 GCA_025351745.1 Rhodoferax sp. | reverse complement strand
ACTTTAGGGTGGTCAGGCTCGCGCATCGCTCCAGCGCAGAAGGCAGTTGTCGTCTCCCCGGTATACGGCCCCGCCCTTGTTGTCTACACAGTAGTCAGGCGACACTATCATCTCGTGGAACGCCATGCCTTGCCCGATGCGGGTGTAGTCAAACAGCACACAGCGCGTCACCGTGGCACCGGCGCGGATGTGGCTGCCGTGGCCAATCCAGGTCGGTCCAACGATGCGTGCACCGGGTTCGATCTTGACGCTGGAGCCGATGTAGACCGGCCCCTCGATCTCGACCTGGTCCCAGTCGATGCGGGTGTTCAAACCCACCCACACCCCGGGGCGCACTTGGCGCCCAGGCATGTCCATATGTGCCACTTCGCCACGCAAAACCCGTTGCAACACCGACCAATAATCGCTGACGCGGCCGATATCGATCCAGTTAAAGAAGCGGTTTTGCACGAAGAATGGCAGCTTCTGCTCCACTAGCATGGGAAAAAGTTGTGAGCCAATGTCAAAAACTTTCCCGGGTGGGACCAGGTCCACGATGCTGGGCTCAAACAAATAAATGCCTGTGCTGGCCAGCGTCGACCTGGCTTCGTCAGGGCGGGGCTTCTCTTGAAAAGACTGCACACGTCCGTCTTTTTCGGGCACCACGATGCCGTAGTACTGCACTTGGTCGGGCGGCACGTCGAGTGCAATCACACTGGCCACTGCGCCTTTTTCCTTGTGCTCGCGTACCGCGGCGCCTATGTCCAGATCAATCAGCGCATCGCCGCATAGTACCAAGGTGGTTTCATCAAAAAACCCAGAAAAATCTTGGATATGGCGCATGCCACCGGCCGATCCACGGGGGCGCGGCAAGATATCGCCATGGTCCAACACGCCTTCGTACGAGTAGCCAATCTCAACTCCCCAGCGGCTACCATCGCCAAAATAATGTTCTATCTTGCGATGGTGATAAGCCACGTTGACCATGATTTCGCGCACGCCATGGCGCGCCATGTGCTCGATCAGGTATTCCATGACCGGCTTGCCTAATAGCGGCACCATGGGTTTGGGTAAATCTTTGGTGAGTGGCCGCACGCGTGTGCCTTGTCCGGCGGCCAGAATCATGCCTTTTGTCAAACTTTTCTCCCTGTAAATAAGTGGTAACGCGCTGCAGCGCTACCGTGCGCATGCAGTTTACCGTTGGCCCATGACAGTTCTATTTTCAAGTTGTCACACCATGTAGTCATGTATCCACACCGCATGGTGAGCGCTATTCGCCATAACCCTGCGGGTTGTTGCTCTGCCAGCGCCACGTGTCGGCGCACATGGTTTGCAGGCTGCGTTTAGCCCGCCAACCCAGTAGCTGTTGGGCCATGTCCGCATTGGCATGGAAGCCCGCAAGGTCGCCCGCCCTGCGTGCCTGCACCTGGTATGGCACCGGCCTGCCACTGGCGGCCTCAAAGGCCCGCACCATCTCCAACACGCTGTAGCCAATACCAGCACCCAGATTGAACGCCTTGCACTGTCCGTGGTTGGTGCTTGCCATCCATTGCAGTGCGCGCAAATGGCCATCGGCCAGGTCGGTGACGTGGATGTAGTCGCGCACGCCAGTACCGTCCGGCGTGTCGTAGTCGTCGCCAAACACGCTCAAAAATTCTCGCCGACCCACGGCGACCTGTGCGACAAAGGGCATCAGGTTGTTCGGCACACCTTGCGGGTCTTCCCCGATAAAACCACTCTCATGGGCGCCCACGGGATTGAAGTAGCGCAGTATGGAAAACTGCCAACTGGCATCGCTTGCAAAGGCATCGCGCAAAATGTCTTCAACCATCAGTTTGGTACGGCCATACGGATTGGTCGGCGCGAAGGGATGGTCCTCGGTGTAGGGTAAAAACTGCGGCGCGCCGTACACTGTGGCCGACGAACTGAACACCAATGACTTGACGCCACAGGTGTTCATGGCCTGCAGCAGGCACAACGTACCGACTACATTGTTGTCGTAGTACTGCAGTGGCTTCTGACCCGACTCGCCCACAGCTTTGAGACCGGCGAAGTGAATCACCGCTGTGGCACCGCTCGCGCGCAGGGCCGCCTCCAGTGCGGTGCGGTCCCGCACATCGCCCTGTACGCGGGTTAGCGACTTGCCGGTGATGCGTTCCACCCGATTCAGGGCTTCGGGTTTGCTGTTGCAGTAGTTGTCAAAGACCGTAACGGCATAGCCCGCGTTGAGCAGCTCCACGCAGGTGTGGCTGCCGATGTAGCCGGCGCCGCCGGTGACGAGAATGTTTTTATGCATGTGGATTGGGTCTGTATAGGGTTAACCGCCGACAGAGTTCAGTGGGCCTTTGCGCGGAGGCTTCCGGTGCGAAAGAGATTCGTCGAAAACCGCCAGGTGAACGCGGAAATTACAACCACCACAAAACTGGCACGTGTTGCAACACGCCAATGTTACAAGAGGCTGAGTGCTGCCATCCGTTCGACACCAAACACAGACATGAAAGCAGCACTGAATCAAGCACAAGCCATTCCCGGCTGCGAGACCCGTCGAGTCGGCGCGCTACTCAACCACAACGTCCTTGACAAAAATGTCCCCGGAACCTTGCGGCGTGTCCAGGCGCAGCACCGATAACCCAGCGGGCAGAGTAACGGTTACTTTGGAACTGGCGGCTGCGGTGTTGCTAGCATCCGGCACCAAGTTGATCTTTCCTTGGCTGTCCCCGTTGACAAACAACGCCACCGACCCCGTCACGCTGGCACCAATGTTGAGAGAGATTTTGTAGCTTCCGGCGGAGGCAGTCCGAATGGGCACTAAGATGTAGGGCGACGAATTCGCAGCACTGGGTCGCAGCAAGTACGCCGTGCCGTTCAATGCCCAGCCAGCGGCATCGCTACCAATAGTTTGGGAGGCTGCATTTTTCAGGTAAACGGCTCCCGGCACCATGCTGCCCAAAGCCACCGCAGGCTTGGCCTTGGCATTGATCGCGTCGATGGCCTGCAACTTGACCGAGCTGGTATCGGAGACCACCTGCTGCACCAGCTCATTCGTAAAACTCCATGGCGCGGAACTGCTGTAGACGTAGTAGACCAGTTCATCGCCTCCGATCCGGTCCCAGATGTCCTGGGCGATCAGCATGCGGTCCTTCATGCGGGGGTCATTGTTAAAGGTAGGCGACAGTGCCGCCCCGGTTGCAGACCCTAGCGCACTACCACCGGGACCAGGCCCGCCCTCATATGCCACATATTTGAGGCCATAGGCATGCATCCAAATTGAGTCTACGGTCGATGTTATGGCGAATGTTGGCGTGGGCAGGCTTGCAAAATACGCGTCTAAAGTGGCACCAGTCGCGTCCTTGGGATCGATGCTGCCATCGTAATATGCGGCCCCGCCCCCGCCGTACCATAGGTCGCTAGGCTTGTGGGCCACCGGATTGCCCGGCGCTGTCTGGCGCACATGTCCGTAAAACGCCTGTGCCCATTGCAACCCAAGCGACAGGTACAGGTTCCCATCTCCGACCTGCCCCGCCAGGATGGGGCGCACCGTCGCCATCATTGCTGCATCACCGAAAACACCCCTGAAAGCCAAGCCGATACTTGCCGACCGGTACGCTATCCACCGCCTCAGCGCGATGTACTGGTCGGTTTGTGCGCCATCAAACGCGATGGGGTGTGTAATGTTGTCCTTGTTGGCATTGGCTAGTTCGAGCGCCCAGCCGAATCCCAGGAACCCGGCGCCCGGATTCCAGATCTCGTTACCGTATTCGAGATACACCTTCAACCCGGCCATTAGCGGTGGATACACTGGTTTGGCCTGTGTGCTGGTATACGGCAGATTGCCATCGCTTCCGAACTTCACCAATTGCGCCAGCTTGCGGATGTAATCGTCGTCAGCCTTTACCGGCACGTTCAGCCACACATCGCGATCAGCGGCATTGGCTAACGCGACCAGTAGTTCCCAGGATTGCCCCTTATTGCCAGTTAACCCAAAAAATGTCGGCCTGGTGCGCTCCTGCCAGTTGGATTGCGCGTTGGTGTTGGCACTCAAAAAATCCATGCCCCGCACGACTTTGAACTTCTTCATCGCCGAAAGAAACTCGGTGGTGAAGAGCGCCGAGCCATCGGTTGCGTAGCCCGGGCGCCACAGGTGGATATTGGTAAGGCCGTCTCCCTTCGCGGAGGCAGCCGTACGGAAGGTGTCGTTGAAAGCAAGCCACACATTTCCGATGGCGTCGCTACCCAGCACCAAATCGGCTTTGGAGGTGTTGCTGGCTGAATCGTAGGTGGCGTTTTGTACGGTCCCGGCACCGCCCGCAGCGAGCGTGGCGCGGCCGGTAAAGCTCAACTTGTAGGTACCCGCACCGACTTTTGCGGCCGAGTAAATCAGCTGAAAGTCCTTTCTGGGGTTTCCGTCCGCATCAGCCGCCACGTCATACGACCAGTCCAGGCCGCGCGCTTCTGATTGGCGTCCCAAGTCCGCCATCGCAAAACTGCGGTCCCAGTAACTGAGCCCACCAATCCCCATGCCAACCCGTGGTAGCTGTTGGGAGGCCAAAGGCGAAGGAGAGGGCGACGGTGTGGCCGCAGACGAAGGCTTAGCGGCGGCAGACGGTGTTGCCGCAGCGGCGGCAAAAGGCGTTGCTGTAGCGGTGGCCGAAGAAGATTGAGGTAGATCTGTGAGCGGCTGTGTAACAGCAACCGCCTGCCCACCACCTGCTTGCCCACCGCCGCACGCCACGACCCATACACCCAGCAGGGTTGCCACGCAATACATCATTACTCTATTGAAAATCATTGACACCTTCCGTACATCAATCGCCGTTGCTTCGTCAATTGTGCGCTAGCGAACAGACTTTATCTGGTGCTTGAAAGGCCAGAACTACGGGTGAAATTGATGAAATTGTCAGGACATGTTGCAGCCGAAAATCGCCCGACGCTGCATGTCGCATGTTCTGCAACGACCCGCGCGCAACGGAAGCGACCCACGCAAAATTCAGGTTTTATCGATTGATTGCAGGTACTCGTCAAAATACGCAACCCAATTGTCAACAGAGTGCCTTTGTTCGTCGCCTGCGATGTTATTTCTGAGTTTTGCATGCAGATCATCGTCATTCCACAGCTCCTCAATATGGACACCCAGAGCCGCGCTATCTCCTGCCGCACTCATCAACGCGTTATATCCATGCTGCAAATACTCTGCGGTACCCAATGAGTAGGTTGAGACAATGGGTTTTCCAAAAATTTGACTGCCAACGATCGATATATGCCCACAATTGGTAGCGGCGTCTTTGAGGGGAAGGACAACGAAGCTGGACTTCTGGACAACACCCCAGAACTCTTCGTTTTTGATATTCGTAAACACGGAGACATTCGCAGAAGGACACAATCCAGCCAAGCTGTTTGGACGCGCCACGATGACGATGGGTATTTCTGGCAGTTGTCGCCCCGCTGACAGAAGTGACTGGTAGTCACGGCCTTCCCCCCCAACTGCACAGATATATTTCGCAGGCAATTGGGCGCCAAATGCAACTGTTCGGGGCCTGTCCATACACCACCGTATAGCGTCGAATCGGTTGAGATCCAATCCAAAGTAAGACGCGTACAGATGTCGCTCGGCTTCGGAAAACACCACGAACCGATCGATGGTTTTGAATGCGTAGCGCATCAATACGTGATTGACTCCCTTGGGCAAGTCTGTGAAATTAAACGAGAACGCCAGATGCCTGGATCTCGACATGAATACGGTAGAAAAAATTGCCGCCCACAATGTCGTGCGGGGAAGATGCGAAACGATCAAGTCTGCAGCGGCTCTGCGGGCACGAAAACCTGCTGCCAGGCTTGCTCGCAGTCGCGCCAGATTGGGTCGTTTGATAGCCCGCTCTATCCAGTACTTTGGAGTCGAGGAATGGAAGCTCCACAAGGTGTCCTTGGTATGAATTTTCTGCTCAAGAAAAGTCCACCCAGGATCAGCGATCTCGGCAACGTTGACAATCCGAAGGGGTTTCATACTTTTTGCCTTTGGCCAACGACAGTTGCGGGAATACCGACTGCTGTAGCGCCCATCGGCACATTGGTGAGAACGACAGCATTTGCCCCAACAACTGCGTGATCACCCACCGATATCGCGCCCAAAATTTTTGCCCCTGCGCCGATATCAACATGCCCACCAATGATCGGCACCCCACCATGGCTTTGGCCAATCGTCACCTGTTGAAACAGCAGGCAATTGGGGCCAATGATGGCATCAGGATGGATCACGATGCCGTTTGGATGCGGTATTAACAATCCCCCCCCGATTTGGCAGTTTATCGGTATGTCCGCCCCCGTCACCACACTCCAAAAACGATGCCGCAGGATTGCAATCTTTTGTATTGCAAGTTTGACTGGGTTGTTCGACCGGTTGCATTGATAACTCCGGATACTCGCGATCAGTGAACGTGAAGGGTCCCAGGAAAACAGAGTCTTGTACTCCCTGTGTAGGTCAGGGAGCGATGCAGAAATATTCTCCTGCGTGGCGGAGCTGCTATTCGCCATAAAAATGTTTCGTACGCATGCTCAGCAATTCTGACTCCATCGATGCATCGAAGGCGCCCACCCTTTTCCTGATGAGTTCGCGCCAAGGGTAGCCGTCGGTCTTGGCCTCCAGCTTTCTCACCAACTCTTCCGTAGTGCCAATCACTTTGCCCGGCACGCCGCCCACAACCATTCCTGGCGGAACGTCCTTGGTAACCACAGCACCAGCGGCCACGACGGAGTTGGGGCCAATCGTGACCCCCGGCATAACTACGACGCCATGCCCGATAAAGCAATTGTCCCGAATGTCGATTTTGCCGACCGAATCGAGTTTCTTTCCGTAGGCATTGTTGAGAATGCGAACGACACCGTCGTGCCCCAATAGCGTGCAGTCGGACAATGTGCAATTGTTACCAATGCGGACATACGCCGGGTCCGTAATGTTCGCACCGGTATTGATAGCAACATCGTTTCCAACAGAGTACAGACCCCCATGCATCTTCATGAAAGACGCAAATTCTGCGCCATCCGGTCTACACGTTCTGACGTATGCCGACCTCAGCTTTCCGGTACGCAACGCATACTGCCTGAGGAAGTCTTTGAATAGTTTCAACATGGTGGGTTATTGAACATGCTCTTGCTCATAGTTGCAGCCACTGGCTTTGAGTTGCCGCATTGCACAGGATGTTACGTTTCTGACCAATATCCGCAGTGGTATCTGACCATGGGCTTCAACCATTTGAAACATTCCCAGCAAATCACTGGGTATCCATGACAGGTCAAAGAGCCTGACTGTCAATCCCTCGCAGTGGGCATACTCGTCTGCAAGATGTTCCCGGAGAAGTCCGGCGGATTTCAGGGTGTCTAAGCCCTGAAGTCGAACGAAAGGTTCGGACAAATTGTCACACTCCAGCCAGACTTCGACTGTCCGCGTAGGACTCCCCCGATGTAAGCACTTGTAATAGACAAGGGGGATTGCAGTGAATGCCAACAATTTGACCAGCCCAATGCCGTCCGAAAGGTAGCGCTTCCACAGCGCGGGCTCCTCCCGGATACGCCAGACCCACTCAAGACCCGTTTTTTGCATCCACCGCGGTGCCCGCTTAACCCCCCCAGCCACAAAATTGACCACTGCGCCCAAATGGCTGACCACGGGTATTTCCAGGGCTTTAAGGTTGCGCTCTATCCAAGCCTGTCCTTTGGCGGCGCCCAGCGCGACCACCAGGAAGTCTGCCCCGCTCTGGTTGATTTTGGCGATGGTCTCAGCGTTGCTCATATCCTCGACTGAGCCATAGCCCGGGGACTCAAAACCCACGCATGCCATGCTTTTGCCTTCATTGTTTATCTGCCGTGCGGCTTGCTCGCCCACCCCGGGCGGGCCACCGAAGAAGTAAACGTTTATCACGGGTCCTTCGCTGTGGCGCAATGCCTCAAATACATCGGACCCGGCCACACGCTGCGCAATGGGAATGCGCAGTAGCCTGGCCAACCAGACGATAGGCATGCCATCGACAAGACTAAGATCGCTGTGGACGACCGACGCGCGAAATGCCCTATTGGTCTGCCCGGCGATCAGGAAATTGAGATTGGGCGTGGAAAAAAAACAAGGGGTACGGCGCGCGATGGCAGTCCGAATGCTGGCGACCGCTTGCTCCAGCGTCACCGCATCGAACGGCAGGCCGAACATGCAGTGCACATTGCGACTGAAATCGGGATGCTCACTCTTCATTGCTCACCATCGCGCTTGCTGCGCACCCAGCTACTTTGGCGTTTGACCAGAAAGTAGAAATACAGCGGTAGTTTGGCCAGTACGTATGCGGGCACTTTGCACAACTGCCAAAAACTGATCACGCCTTGGCCAAAACCGGCCCAGGCACCTAGTACGGCAACCCCCAGCATGACGCCAGCAGTAGCGGAGAGGAATCCCGGCACCCAACTGCCGCCCGCCCACGCCAACGCTGCGCCAGCGGCCAAGAAGGCGCCTGTGAGCAGCGTCAGAAGGGCCAATGGCGGCACGCAAAGGTCCAACGCCATGGCGAACAAAGCCCAGTTGCGGCGGCTGATCCCCCGCCAAAGAAGCAAAGGGACCTGGGTCACAATGACGCCCAGATGCCCATGCTCCCAGCGCGTGCGCTGGGTGTCCAAACCTTGCACGGTGGCAGGAAATACGCTTGTGACCAGGGCATCAGGACAAAACAACGGGGGCGCTCCGACTTGCGCTAGGTCAATGCCCAACTGCATGTCTTCCACGATATGGCCCGTATTGAGCTTGGCTTGATTGATGTGCTGCCACAAGAAGGCCATTCCGGTACCCATTAATTGGCATGGCAACCCGATTCGCTGGAAGCCCAGCGGCCTCACGTGGTTCTTGACCAGCCACGCGAACTCTGCAAGCTTGACCTTGATGCCGGCGCCCTTCGGAGACAGCATCAAATCCAAGGCCTGCACGGGTCGGCGGGACGCAACACACCGTTGTGCCAGTGAATCAATTGAGCCTGGCGCAACTTCGCAATCAGCATCCACCACCACCATCACCTCGGGGGGGTGGGCTTCCAGGTGCCGTATGCCATGGTCCAGGGCATATCCTTTTCCACGCAATTGCGTGTTGTGGCGTTCAACCACCTCAACAAATTCACACGCCTTTGTGAACTCCCTGACGATTGCAGCCGTGGCGTCGGTGCAGTTGTCCGCAACGACCAACAAGCGCGTACGGGGCCCGAGTTGCTGCAACAAGGCCTGAAGCACACTGGCGATGCCGGTGGCCTCATTGTGCGCAGGCATCAATAGACACACATCGGGAGAACCACTGAAGCCGCCCCCAGGGTGCTGCTTTCGGGAGCCCCACGGTGCAGGTAGCAGCGCAGCTATGACTTGCACCACCAAGACACCACATGGCAACAACAATAACGCTGCCAATAGGGAGAGCATGACGGACAGCAGGCTCATGCCATCACCCGAACGAAGTGCGCGGCCAATTTGGAAGCCTCGGTGTCAATGGAGTGGCGCTGCAGTGCGCGTTCCCGTGCTGCCTGCCCCATGGTCGCCAACTGCATCGGAGCGGTTGTAAGACAGTTGGCCATGGCGTCAGTTAACTCATCAACGGAGCCTGCCGCAATCAACCAGCCATTCTCTCCATTGCGCACCAGTTCAGGTATGCCCGCAACCGCAGTGGTGATCACCGGACGCTGCAAGACCATGGACTCCATGATGACAACCGGAAGCCCTTCGGCGAAGCTGGGCAACACCAAGGCACGGGAAGCTAAAAGTTCCTCGCGTACCTGAGCACCACTGATCCAGCCCGTGATCCGAACCCGGCTTTGAAGGCCATGGTGGGCAACAAGCGCCTCCACCTCGGGGCGCATTTCGCCATCGCCGGCCAAGACCAGCTCGCATGGAAGACCACGCCTTTGCAATTCTGCCAAAGCGTGGATTAACAGCAACTGGCCCTTTTGCTCACACAACCGACCTACACATACGAAGCGTGTCACGTCGGGTGGATTCGTTAGCTGAACACCATGAAAGGCCGCCTCCAACCCGCAGTGCACCACATGCACCTTTTGCCACTGCGCAAATTCTACCCAACGATACAACTGGCTACGTCCGTAGGAGCTGATGGCGACAACAAATTTGGAGCGCCGTATTTTTTC
>JANXVI010000366.1 GCA_025351745.1 Rhodoferax sp. | reverse complement strand
CCATCTCGCCTGAAATGGCCCTGCGCATCGAGGCATGGGTAGGCATGGCGCGTGGTGGCGAGGCTAGGTTATGGCTGGCAGAGTGTCGGCGCCGATTGAATACTGACCCACCCTGCCGATTGAATATTGACCCAGGAGCGGGCGTTGCAGTTTGAGTTTGCAACTGTGGATAAGTGTACGCAATGGCTGGTTTTTGACTTTTTCCTTTTCTTCTTTTGACGTCATTGCAATGCGCGGGGAAAGACGTGAAGGGCGTAGCCCGTAGCGGCTCTCCCCGCGCGCCGATTCAGAACGGTTCTGGATCGGGCTCTGCCTCGATTGGCGCTTTGCCACTCTTGCGCGTTTGCTCACGCGCCTTGATGCGGGACTTCGCAGCGATCGTGCTGTGCTCGAAACGGTAGGACTTGTTCCCGGTCTCCACGATATGGCAGTGATGGGTCAACCGGTCCAGCAGTGCCGTCGTCATCTTGGCATCGCCAAATACACTGGACCACTTCGAGAAGCTCAGGTTGGTGGTGATCACCACGCTGGTGTGCTCGTACAGCTTGGAGAGCAGGTGAAACAGCAAGGCCCCACCGGCCTGGCTGAACGGCAGGTAACCCAACTCATCGAGAATCACCAGGTCCATGCGCATCAGGCTCAGGGCAATACGCCCAGCCTTGCCACCGTGTTTCTCGCGCTCCAGTTCATTGACCAGGTCGACCGTAGAGTAAAACCGCACGCGCTTGCCCTGCGACACAACACCCGAAACTCCAATGGCGGTGGCCAGATGCGTCTTGCCCGTGCCAGGACCGCCAATCAACACGGCGTTCTGCGCCGTATCCGTAAACTCCAGCGTTGCGAGTTGTTCGACCAGTGGCTTGTCGACCGTGGATACGTTGAAGTTAAACCCCGCCAGATCACGGTGAATGGGGAACTTGGCCGCATTCATCTGGTGACGCACCGAGCGCATGGCCCGGTCAGTGTGTTCGGCTTGCAGCAGGTGCTCGATCAACCACTTTGAGGCCTCGGTAGACGATGTCCCCAAGGCCACTAAATCCGTCCAGGCCCCCACCATGCCGTGCAGCCGCAATTCTTTGAGTTCAGTGGTGACATCACGCATGATCACCCTCCACCGCATTGGCTGTGACTGCGCCATCATCATCCACGCCGCGCAGACTGTCGTAACGCGCGGTGTCCGCCAACGGAACTTCCTTGAGTTGCAGGGTCGTCTCCACGCAATCCGGAATCGGACTGGCATTGAGCCGGGCCAACACGTTTAAGACGTGCTCAGCGCTGAGCGCGCCGGACTCGAGGACCAATTCCACGGCCACCAGCACCGCATTGAGTCCCGCCGTGGGCACGGCGGCCAGCACCTGCGCCATGATCCGGTCGCCACCAGCATGGCGCATCAGACCCTGGCGCAAGCGCTGCAATGGCGCGGGCATGTCGGCAAAGGGCGCGCCGTTTCTCAGTGCCCCAGGTTTCCTCTCCAGCAGCGTGATGTAGTGCTGCCAGTCATAGCAGACTTGCCCCCGATCGGATAAGCGCTCGTGGCTGGCTGCCGCTCCGTCATTGGCCACCACGCCGATGCGCGTTGGGTAAAGCCGGGTGCTGACCCTCTGGCCCGCCAGCTCGCACGGCACCGAATACCGGTTGCGCGCGACAGACACCAGGCAGGTGCTGGAGACCTTGGCCGACTTCTCCACATAGCCATCAAAGGCGGTGGGCATGGGCATCATCTCCGCGCGTTCTTGTTCCAGCATCTCGGCCACACTGAACTGCTGGTACTCGGGGTGACGAAGCTCGCTCCACAGGGCGCGACACCGCGCGCCCAGCCAGACATTGAGTTCCGCGAAGGAGCCAAAGCGCTGTTTCTGGGCATCGAGCCAGATGCGCCGGCGGCTGTCCTGCACGTTCTTCTCGACCACGCCTTTCTCCCAGCCACTGGCGACGTTGCAAAAGTCGGCGTCAAACAGGTAGTGCGAACACATCACGGCAAAGCGCGCATTGACCACGCGGCCCTTGCCCTTCAAGACTTTGTCCACTGCGGTTTTCATGTTGTCGTAGATGCCGCGCCGGGCAACACCACCCAATGCGGCGAAGGACTGGGTGTGGGCGTCGAACAGCATCTCGTGGCCCTGGCTGGGGTAGGCCACTAGCCAGAATGCCCGACTGGCGCACAGTTTCATGTGGGAGACCTGCATGCGGCGGTAGATGCCGCCCACCACCAAGCCCTCTTCGCTCCAGTCAAACTGGAAGGCTTCGCCCAGATCGAACTTCAATGGCACAAAGGCGTGGGGCGCCTTGCCTTCGCTTCCTCGCCACTGGCGGATGAATGCGGTGAGTTGGCTGTAACCACCCGTGTAGCCGTCGACTTTGATTTGCTCGAACAGGGCCTTGGCTGTGCGCCGGTTTTGCTTGGTACGGTGGGCATCGGCTTGGAGCGCCTGCTTCAGCGTCTCATGAAACGCCGTGAGTTTGCACGCACCATCACGTCGCGTGTAAGTTGGCTGCGCCGTCTGGACTTCTTCGGGCTTCCTGAGCCACTCCCGGATCGTGTTGCGCGATAAACCGGTGCGCTTGGTGATCTCACGCAGCGACAGCTTGTCGCGCCAATACATCCGCCGAACTTTTCCTAACATTTCCATGGTGATCACCTTTTTGCTCCTGCCCAAAATTTAGGCAGAAGAAGTAAAACACCTGGGTCAGTTTTGAATCAGCCGAAGGCCCCAAAGTGGGTCAGTTTTCGGTCAGCGGCAACATCTCCAGCTTTCACGGCTGGATTGACTGTCTTATTGGCGTAAGCGCAAGCACCTGCCGCATGTCGCCGCTAGGGTGGATGCGGCCAGCATTACAGCTCTGGCTGACAAGATGCGTATTTATTTTCACCATACCGAAGGACGTGGCAAAAACTGTGTGGTGGAGCCTTTTCGCCGGGGCGACCTGGATTATTTTTTTGCCTACCCTGAAGACTATTCCCAGCAGAGTGTTGAGTGGGTGGACGGCACATTTGACAGGCGCCCGCACAACCCGGCCTTTGAGGTGGTGTTTGTGTACTCGCAAAAAGAGGGATCGCTGGACTTGAACTTCCGTGGGTCAAACAAGGCCATGGAGCCACTGCAAGCCATGTTCGCCACGGCCATTCTCAAGCTGTCAGAACTGCCACCCGACCCCAAAGACAAGCGCGTTTATAACCTGGGACCACTGGGCCAAAAAAGCTTCCAGTTCACACCGACTATAGGCAGTGGCATTGAGAAGGTGCTGGTCAAAAAGTTGCGCCTGTCGTGGCGCATTACCCAAGGCGACCGCCTTACGGTGGAGGCCGATGCAACCCACAACGCGAGTGTGGTGTACGACCTGCTGCATGAGATCGGCAAGTCGGTTCCGCTGCACCAATACAACGTCACACAAGTGGACTTGACGGCGTATGTGGCCGATGGCGACAAACCCGCCAAGGCGGTATCGTTTCGCATCAGTCACCCCAATTCGTGTTCGCTGAAATACGACGAGCTTGGCCTGAAGCTGCGCGACATGCTGGAGGCATCTGGCATTGA
>JANXVI010000361.1 GCA_025351745.1 Rhodoferax sp. | reverse complement strand
CGCCAAAAACACCACCGGCCCTGCCAGATCTTCCGGCACACCCCAGCGGTTGGCCGGAATGCGCTCCAATATGGCGGCATTGCGTGCAGCGTCGGCCCGCAGTGCCGTGGTGTTGTCGGTAGCCATGTAGCCCGGCGCAATCGCATTGACATTCACGCCATGCTTGGCCCACTCATTGGCCAGGGCGCGGGTCACACCCATGACAGCACTCTTGGACGCGGTGTAAGACGGCACCCGCACCCCGCCCTGGAACGAGAGCATGGAAGCGACATTGATGATTTTGCCGCCGGTGCCTTGCTGGATGAACTGCTTGGCGACAGCCTGGGCCAGAAAGAATACCGTCTTGAGGTTCAGGTCGATGACATCGTCCCAATCTTTCTCGCTGAAGTCGATCGCGTCGCAGCGGCGGATGATACCTGCGTTGTTGACCAAAATGTCGAGTTTGCCCGACAAGGCCAGTCCATGTTGGACGATGCCCTCGAGGCAGCTAGTGTCCGACAGATTGGCGCGCAAGTCCAGGAACTTGCGACCCAGTGCTTCGACTGCGCTACGGGTGTCATCGGGTGCGCTGACGTTGACGCCCACGATGTCAGCCCCGGCTTGCGCCAGCGCCACAGCCATGCCCTGGCCCAGGCCGGTGTTGCAACCGGTGACCATGGCCACGCGGCCCTGGAGTTGAAATTGTTCAAGAATCATGGTGTTGGGGAGGTTTTGGGTGACTCGGTTTAACGCAAAGAGGTCATGGGGATGTGGTCCATGTCGGAGAACACCTGGTTCTCACCCACCATGCCCCAGATGAAGGTGTAGGCCTGGGTGCCCACGCCGCTGTGGAGGGACCAGCTCGGGTTGATGACGGCCTGCTCGTTGCGCACCACCAGGTGGCGCGTTTTCGTGGGTTCACCCATCATGTGGAAGACGGCGGCATCGGCCTTCATGTCAAAGTAGAAATACACCTCCATGCGCCGGTCATGGGTGTGGCAAGGCATGGTGTTCCACAGGCTGCCGGGCTCCAGCTGGGTCATGCCCATCAGCAACTGGCAGGTGGGTAGGACGCTGGGCACCAGGAACTTGTAGATGGTGCGGCGGTTGCTGGTCTCGGCCGAGCCCAGGGTTTCGGGGGACGCCTCGGCCAGCGTGATTCTGCGGTGGGGGTACGCCACATGGGCGGGCGCGCAATTGAAGTAGAGCTTGGCCGGCTGCGCAGCATCCACACTGAAGAATTCCAGCGCTTTGGCGCCTTGGCCCACGTACAGGGCCTCACGCGCACCGACTTCAAAGGTTTCACCATCGACCACGACACGTGCCGCGCCACCGATGTTGATCAGGCCCAGTTCGCGGCGTTGCAGGAAGAAGTCGGTTCCCGTGTATTTGCCCAGCGCAGCAGAGAAAGTGACACCCTGTGACAGCGGCATGATGCCGCCGACGATGATGCGATCGATCTGGCTGTAGGTCAGGGTGACGTTGTCGGCCACAAACAGGTCTTCGACCAGAAAGTGGCGGCGCAGGCCTTCGGTGTCCAGCGTGCGGGCGTGGTCGCTGTGGATGGGTTGGCGGATTTGCATGGGGGCTCCAGAGATTGAAATGGGAATGGGTGTGGCCACTACCGGCAGGTTGCGCCAGGTTGGTTACCACGGGTGATGCCAAAGTTGGCGAAATAGAGAAAGTCTTCGGTGTGCTGGTTCAGCGCAGCGTGGTGCTTGCGGTAAATGCCCCACTTGGGGTGGATCTGCGTGGCGCCGGTGCGCCACATTTGCAGGCCGGATTTGTCGATGCTCAACAGCAACTTGCCAGTTGTATCCACCAGGCGCAGCTTGTAGCCGCCATCGGTGTTGGAGTACTTGACCTCTTCACGCGCATCCACCCACTGCCCGACCAGCGGGGCCAGCGGCGTGCTGGCCAGCACCGTCACCACCGCAGAGTCGCGCCGCTGATCGGCCACATGGCGAAACTCCATGCTGCCGTTGCCCAAGGGTGTGAAGGTGATCAGCGGTGGCGCGGCAAAGTCTCCGCCGGTGGCCTTGATCTGGTGGATGTGGGTGAAGCTGGGCGAAAACTTCATCTCGCGCGGGATCTTGAAGCGCCAGGTGTAGACAAACGTGTCTTCCGCATGGGCCTTGAACGGCTCGTGCGCGCCACCGGTTTGCGGCGACAGCTTGATCTCGGTGCGCGAGCGATCGCCACCCTTGTCCTTGGGTACCAGGTCCTGGTTGACATCCGTC
>JANXVI010000303.1 GCA_025351745.1 Rhodoferax sp. | reverse complement strand
GCGCATTCTGGGGCGCTACCAGAATGGCATGGGCAAGACCTGGGACGATCCCAACCACATGAAGTTCTTCAACGATGGCACGGTGAACTTTCCCTATCTGTCGGACGGCATGTGGTTCATGACCCAGCACAAACGCTGGGGCTTGCTGAAGGACCACCCCGACTACCTGGCCGTGGCCAAGCAGGTCAACCAGATCGACATTTACAAGCAGGCTGCCACCGCCGCCAAGGCACCGATTCCGAAGGACGCAATGCGTTCGGCCAAGTTCATGGACGGCGTGGTGTGGAACGGCAAGGACCCCCAAAAGTACGCCGATGGTTTCAAGATCAAGGCGTAACGCTTAGCACGGCCCTTAAACATCAGGAGATCACCATGGTAAGTGCAGTTTTCCACTCCCCCCTGGCCGCAGCCAGCGAGAGCATTGCTATCAAAAAAGAAGCGCATCAATCAAGTACTACGAGGGCTAGCGGCTCAAAAGGCTTGGACACTCCGGTCGAAACCGTGGCTGCGGCTCCCGCTGCTGCACCGCGCGCCCCCCGTGACTGGCGTGGCGTCTTCCAGGCAGTGCTGCCGCCGCTGATGGGCCTGAGCCTGTTGATCGGCATCTGGGCGCTGGTCAGCATCAGCACGGCCAGTAGCATCCCCAGCCCGTGGGAGACCTGGAAGCAGGCCGTGGTGCTGTTCAGCGACCCCTTCTACCGCAAGGGCCCCAACGACCAGGGCGTGGGCTGGAACGTGCTGATGTCACTGGAGCGCGTGGCCATGGGCTTTGGCCTGGCAGCATTGGTTGGCATACCGGCCGGCTTTGCGATTGGCCGTTCTGACTTTTTGGGTCGCATGTTCAACCCGCTGATCAGCCTGCTGCGTCCGGTGTCGCCGCTGGCCTGGTTGCCGATTGGTTTGCTGGTGTTCAAGGGCGCCAACCCTGCCGCCATCTGGACGATTTTCATCTGCTCGATCTGGCCCATGGTCATCAACACTGCTGTGGGCGTGCAACGCGTGCCGCAGGACTACATGAACGTGGCCCGGGTGTTGAACCTGTCCGAATGGAAGATCGTCACCAAGATCTTGTTCCCCGCCGTGCTGCCCTACATGCTGACCGGGGTGCGTCTGGCCGTAGGCACCGCCTGGCTGGTGATCGTGGCGGCGGAGATGCTGACCGGTGGTGTGGGCATAGGCTTCTGGGTGTGGGACGAGTGGAACAACCTGAACGTCAAGAACATCATCATCGCCATCTTTGTGATTGGCATCGTCGGCCTGGTTCTGGAATATGCACTGATCAAAATTGCTACTGCATTTACGTTTGAAGAGGTGAAGTCATGATTGGAAGAGGCCACTTTCCTTGGGCCAACATGGGTGCGGGCGAAAGGGATGGGGATATGGCGCAGTTAGGTAAAGGAGGAGGCCGAAGGCCGGGGGACACGAACGGAGTCATGCCGCCATCCCTTTCGTCCTCGCCAACACGTTCGCTCACACTCGATACGACACGACAAGAATCAACTCGCTCCACCAAGGAATCCCATGAACAAGTTCATCGAAATTCAAAACGTCGCCCAGTCCTTCAAAACAAAAAAGGGCACATTCCCCGCGCTGCGTGACATCAACCTGACCGTGTCCAAGGGTGAGTTTGTGACGCTCATCGGCCACAGCGGCTGCGGCAAATCGACCCTCCTCAACCTGATCGCAGGCCTGACCCTGCCGACCCAGGGCACGCTGCTGTGTGCCAACCGCGAGATTGCCGGCCCCGGCCCCGAGCGCGCCGTGGTCTTCCAAAACCATTCGCTGCTGCCGTGGCTCACATGCTTTGAGAACGTCTACCTGGGTATAGAGCGGGTTTTCGGAGCAGGGTCCAAAAGCGCGGGTGTGGCATCAGAAAACAAAGCGCAATTGAAGGCGCGAACGGACGCCGCTTTGGCCCTGGTGGGCCTGACAGCCGCCGCGCAAAAACGCCCCGGCGAGATCTCGGGCGGCATGAAACAGCGCGTAGGCATAGCCCGCGCTTTGGCGATGGAGCCCAAGGTCTTGTTGATGGATGAACCCTTTGGCGCACTGGACGCCCTGACCCGCGCCAAACTGCAAGACGAATTGCTCGACATCGTCGACCGCACCAAAAGTACGGTAGTCATGGTGACGCACGACGTCGACGAGGCCGTGCTGCTGAGCGACAAGATCGTGATGCTGACCAACGGCCCGGCCGCCACGATTGGCGAAATGCTGACCATCGATCTGCCCCGCCCACGCAACCGTGTGGCGCTGGCCGACAGCGCGCACTGCCTGGGCTACCGCAAGGCCGTCATCGACTTTTTGTATACGCGCCAGGTACACGTCGAAAAGACCGCCGCCTGAAAACGGGGCAGGCGGCCCGAGACGCCATAATGTCACGTTATGGAGAACACCCCTGCGGGGCCACAACAACAGCAACAGCAGCTTTCGCATGCGCGTTGGGAGCTCATCCTGCGCGGCATGGAGGCCGCGCCATGGGACTGGGACCTGGCGACAGGCGAGGTGTACCTGTCGCCCACGTGGTGGAACATGCTGGGCTATGTGAATGCTGAGCTGCCCGCCACCTCGGGTTTGATGGCCAGCTTCTTCCACCCCGAAGACGCTGCTGCCGTTGACCAGACCTTTACCAGCGCCCTGCAAAGTCGTGGCGAAACCTGGCGCACCGAATGTCGCATGCGACACAAACAAGGGCACTATGTACCCGTGTTGGTGCAAGCCTATATTCAGCGCAATCCCGAGGGCCAGGCGCTGCGCTTGTCGGGTGCCAACACCAACCTCACCGAACGCAAACAGGTCGAGACCGAGCTGCAAGACAGCGAAACCCGCTACCGCGCGCTGGTCGAGTGGTCGCCCATTGGCATAGGCGTCCACCAAAACGGCGTGGTGGTGTACGCCAACTCGGCAGCGGTCCGCATACTGGGAGCCAAGAGTGAGGCCGAGTTGATCGGTTTGCCCATAAACGACCTGGTGGACCCGCGCTACCGCAGCCTGGTGGCAGCCCGCGTAACCCAAGGCTATGCCAAAGGCGAACCGCTGCCGACCCAGGTTGAAAAATTTTTGCGACGCGACGGCCGCTCCATCGACGTGGAAATCCAGGCCTCGCCGATCACCCATTTGGGGCACCCGGCCATCCAGGTCAATTTTGTGGATGTGACCGAGCGCGAGAAAAGCGAGGCCTCGTTGCGCGAAAACGAAGCGCGTTTTCGCGCGCTGACCGAGCTGTCGTCCGACTGGTATTGGGAGCAAGACGAAAACTTTCGCTTCACCGTGCTGGGCGGCAAGGTCTACCACAGCACCGGGTTCACCATGGACCAGCACCTGGGCAAGACGCGCTGGGAGATCGAATGCCTCAACCTGAGTGAGGCCGACTGGGACGCGCACCGAAAAGTGTTGGCAGCCCATGAATCTTTCAAAGACCTGGAGATCCGCCGACCCGATACTGGCAATGCCATGCACTGGGCCAGCGTCAGCGGGTCACCGATGTTTGATGCGGATGGCCGGTTTCGCGGCTACCACGGCATAGGGCGCGACATTTCCATTCAAAAGCAGGCGGGCGAAGAAATCCACCGCCTGGCCTTTTACGACGAACTGACCGGCTTGCCGAATCGCCGCTTGCTATTGGAGCAATTGAAGCGGGCACTGCACACCAATACCCGCCACCACCGCCACGGCGCCCTGCTCTTCATTGACCTGGACAACTTCAAAACCCTGAACGACACCCTGGGCCACGACGTGGGTGACTTGTTGCTGCAGCAAGTGGGGCAACGCCTGTCAGACTGCGTGCGCGAGGCCGACACCGTGGCGCGCCTGGGTGGCGACGAATTTGTACTGGTGCTAGAAGACCTGGAGTCCGACCCCCACGCCGCCGCCCTGCAAGCCGACAGCGTAGGCAAGAAGATCCTGGCCAATTTGAACGAACCTTACGAACTGGTGGGCCGCGAGCACCATAGCTCGCCCAGCATGGGTATCACGCTATTTGACGCACACAGCTGCAGCGTGGACGACCTGCTCAAACAGGCCGACCTGGCCATGTACCAAGCCAAGGCCGCAGGGCGCAATACGCTGCGCTTTTTTGACGTCAGCATGCAGACGGAACTGGAAGGCTGGGTGGCCATGGAGTTCGACCTGCGCGACGGCCTGCAAGGCGGCGAAGAGTTGGTGCTGTATTTTCAGCCCACCGTGGGTGCCCACGGCCAGGTCACGGGCGCAGAAGCCCTGGTGCGCTGGCTGCAGCCGACGCGCGGCCTGGTGATGCCAGAGAACTTCATCGCGTTGGCCGAGTCCACTGGTCTCATTGTGCCGCTGGGCCGCTGGGTCATGAACATGGCCTGCGAACAGCTTGCCACCTGGTCTCAATCGCCAGCGACAGCGCATCTGAGCCTGGCCGTCAATGTCAGCGCGCGTGAGCTGCGCGAACCGGGTTTTGTGCCCGGCGTGTTGAAGTGCTTACAGGTCTGGAAAGTGCCGCCTAACCTGCTACGCATTGAGCTGACGGAGAGCGTGCTGGCACACCGCGTGGACGACATCATTGGCAAGATGAACGAGCTCAAGGCCCATGGCGTGGGCTTCTCGCTGGATGATTTCGGCACCGGCTACTCATCGCTGAGCTACCTCAAGCAGTTGCCGCTGGACCTGCTGAAGATCGACCGTTCCTTTGTGTGCGACGTGCTGAACGACCCCAACGACGCGGCCATTGCACGCACCATCGTGGCGCTGGGCACCACTTTGGGCCTGTCTGTGGTGGCCGAAGGGGTAGAGACCGAGGCACAGCGCGACTTTTTAGCCAGCATTGGCTGCTTTGCGTACCAGGGTTTTTTGTTTGGTAACCCGGTGCCTATTGAGGAATTCGAAAACTACCTAGTGCTGCTTCCCTAAGCGCACCAATTTGCGAAGGCATGGCACGGGTTTCGCTTTGGTGCATGGGTCAAACCCATTATAGGAACGGTGCACCATGCCAGGATTTCGTAGTTTTCTAAAGAGTGGCCACGCGCCCACGTTGTTCGCCTCTTTTTTGTATTTTTCATTTTCCTGCTGCATCTGGGTGCTCAACGGCGCAATGGCGCCCTTCATCTCAGAGACGTTCAACCTGAGCCCCGCGCAAAAGGGCCTGATGCTGTCTATCCCCATCATCGCCGGGGCGCTGATGCGCTTCCCACTGGGAATCTTGTCACAGTACATCGGTCGCAAGAAGGCTACATTGGTGGAGATGGCCATGATCATGGTGGCCATGCTGTTTGGCTTCTTCTTCGTCAAGAGTTTCAACGACCTGCTGGCCATGGGCGTGCTGCTGGGTATTGCCGGGGCCAGCTTTGGTGTGGCACTGTCACTGGGCTCGGGTTCGTTCCCGGCCCGCCACAAGGGCTTGGCCATGGGCCTGGTGGGCGCGGGCAACGTGGGCACTGCCGTGTCGGTGCTGGTGGCGCCGCCGCTGGCCCAGGCCTTTGGCTGGGTGGCGGTGTACGGCATGGCCGCCGTGGCCATCAGCATCCCCATGGTGGTGATGGTCGTGTTTGCCAAAGAGCCGGACGACCGGGACACGCACGCATCCTTCAAGGAGCACATTGCCTGCCTGTTCGAGAAAGATGGCTGGGCCTTCAGCCTGATCTATGCAGTGACCTTTGGCGGCTTCATCGGCCTGGCCACCTTCTTGCCCACCTACTACTACGACCAGTTTGGCGTCAGCAAGGTGCAGGCCGGCCAACTGACCATGCTGGCCGCCTTCATGGGTGCGGCGGTGCGCGTGCTGGGTGGCTGGATTTCAGACCGCTGGGGCGGCGTCAACACGCTGAACCTGGTGCTGTGCTCCGTGGCAGCCACGCTGGTGTTGTGCGGCCTGTCTACCGGCTCGCTGGCGGCCACCACGCTGCTGATCATTATGTGTTTTGCTGCGCTGGGTGCCGGCAATGGCGCCGTGTTCCAGTTGGTCCCGCTGCGTTGGCCGATGGCTACGGCCGTGGCGGGCTCTATGATCGGCGAAATCGGCGCGCTGGGCGGCGGCCTGGTACCCAACGCCATGGGCCTGTCCAAGCAGTACATGGGCAGTTATTCGGGCGGCTTCTTCGTTTTCGCAGGCTTGGCGGCGGTGATGTTAGCCATGCTGCGCGTCATGCAGATCCGCTGGACGCGGACCTGGGCCGAGAAGGGCGGGCGCGCACGCACGACTTAGCTGCTGTCTGCTATCACAAAAATAGCAATCTAATCATATTTCGTGAGGGCTGATGGCCATTTTCAGCGATAGGCATGACTGTAAGCGGTGGCCATCCGCGTCGATAGCGACTTCGCAAATGGGGAACGGACAGGCAGCAACAATAGCCATCAGTCTCCATGTGGGCGACTGAACCTCGGCAAGCGAGTGACGACGGGTCCGTCGCACTGTCTCTATCCTGGGACTTTCATTAAAATACTGATCAGTATCAATAAACACCGTATAGTAATTTTGGTGTCGCAATGCGTTTTGCGTCGACAACCCCCTAACTTTGGAGATAGCACAATGGGCATTGGTCAACGCTGGAAATCCCTACGCCTGGGAACCAAACTCTCTCTGGTTACGACGGCCGGGCTGCTGCTGGTGTTTGCGGCATGTATCGTATTTGTCAGCGTCACGATCTCCAATGTGATGGAGCGTGAGGCCACCCGCGAATTGGCGCATAGGACCCAGTTACTGGTAGACCTCATTGAGTCGTCCGACCGGGACTTGCGCAAGCAGATCGCCTATTCGGCTGCATCATTTCAGCGCTCACTCGAAGGAAAACTGGAAATCGGCTCGGAAACCATCGATATCAACGGCAAACCGTCTCCCGCACTGAAACGCGATGGTCAGGCCATAAACCTCAATTTCAAACTGGTGGACCAGTTCACCGAGACCACCGGAGCGATCGCCACGGTTTTTGCCAAGTCGCGGGAAGACTTCATACGGGTTACGACCTCGTTGAAAACGGACAAGGGTGCGCGGGCCATTGGAACTGTTTTGGACCGTGCGCACCCCGGTTACAAGGCCGTACTGGAAGGCCGCACCTACACGGGTATCGCCACACTGTTCGGGCGCAAATATATGACGCAATACGACCCGATTCGCAATACCGAAGGCGCGGTCATTGGTCTGTCGTTTGTAGGCGTCGACTTCACAAGCTATGTCGCTGAATTGAACGCCACGATACGCAAACTCAAAGTTGGCGAGACCGGTTACTTCTTTGTGATCGACGCCCGCCCTGGCGCCGACTTGGGCAAGGCGCTGGTGCACCCCGCAAGCGAGGGCACCAGTCTGCTGGATGAACGCGATGCAAACGGTCAAACTTATATCAAAGACATGCTCGAACGCAAGAAGGGTGTGAGCCGCTATTCATGGGCCGGGACGGCCGACGGTGGGGGTTCCCCGCGCGATAGAATTGTGGCGTTTGCCACCGTACCAAACTGGGAAATATTGATAGCAGGCGGTTCTTTTGTCGATGAATTTACCCGAGAGACCCGCTCCTTGATTCAAAGCATTGCAGTGGGTGCCGCCCTGCTATCGGTTGCTATGGCGCTGGCCTTCAACGGCCTGGTGGGTCGCCTGATCAGCCTGCCGCTGCGCAGGGCTACTGCAGCTGCCAAGGCCTTGGCGCAGAGCGATTTGACCGTGCAACTGCAGGTGGATCGGCACGACGAGATTGGCGAACTCATGAGCGCCATGAATCAAATTGGCGGAGGCATCGCCTCTGTCGTCACCCATGTGCGCGAAGGGGCAGAGGGCGTGGCGACTGCGTCGGCTGAAATTGCAGAGGGCAATCAAGATCTGTCGGGCCGCACCGAACAGCAGGCCAGCTCGCTGGAGAAGACATCTTCGCTAATGGCCGGACTCAATTCCACCGTGCAACAAAATGCCAACAACGCGCGCCAGGCCAACCAGTTGGCGCAAGATGCCAGTGTGGTGGCGCTGCAAGGTGGTCAGGTGGTGTCGCAAGTGGTGGACACGATGAAGGGTATCAATGACTCTTCGCGCAAAATCGCCGACATCATCAGTGTGATTGACGGCATCGCGTTTCAAACCAACATCCTTGCGCTGAACGCGGCCGTCGAGGCAGCTAGGGCCGGAGAACAAGGCCGCGGATTTGCGGTAGTGGCGACAGAGGTACGCTCGCTGGCAGGCCGCTCCGCTGCGGCCGCGAAAGAAATCAAGTCGCTGATCAACGCCAGTGTTCAGCGTGTGGAGCATGGCACGACACTGGTCGACCGGGCCGGTGAGACCATGAGCGCCGTCGTCCAGTCCATACAGCGGGTTACCACAATCATGGGTGAAATCAGCAGCGCCAGCGCCGAGCAAAGCACAGGAGTTGCACAAGTAGGCCAAGCGGTCTCGCAGATGGACCAAGCCACCCAGCAAAATGCCGCGCTGGTCGAGCAAATGGCCGCCGCCGCCTCTAGCCTCAGGTCCCAGGCGGATGAATTGGTGCAGGAAGTGTCGGTTTTCAAACTCAACTAAAACAGGTAATGACTTTGACACCGGGATCAGGCATAGTCGGCAGACGCCCACCACCACCGTCACCCCCGCAATGAAGTCTTCCGCCACGCACCCAACCGGCCTGCCTTTGCGCCAATGGTTTGCATTCTGCGTGGCAGCTGCCGTGCTGTCGCAGACGCTTGGTTGCACATCCGTTTCACCACCGGCGAGTGCCCTGCGTGGCCCGTCAATTGCGGCTGCACCGGCGGCAGCGGAGTCTGCACCGCCGTTGGAAATTGCAACCCCTTCTTTTGACTCCTGGCAACACTACCAATTGCCCGGCAAGCAAGCCACAGAATTTTCGTTTGCCCACAAGGACGGGCGAATGGTGGCAGCTGCAGTGGCCAACGCATCGGCCAGCATGCTGCGCCAGCCAGTGCGCGTTGAGGCGGCCGACTTGGGAAAGATTCAGTTTTCGTGGTTGGTACCCCAACTGATCGAGCAGGCCGACATGGCCGTGCGCCAATCAGACGACTCGCCCGTGCGGGTGGTGCTGGCTTTTGAGGGTGATCGGTCCAAGTTTTCGATGAAAAATGCCATGCTGTCCGAGTTGTCGCATGCCATGACCGGCGAGCCACTGCCCTACGCCACCCTGATGTACGTGTGGTGCAACAAGCGCGCGCCAGGCTCCGTCATCATCAACCCGCGCACAGACCGCATTCGAAAGATCGTCGTGCAATCCGGCGCTGATGGCTTAAGCCGATGGCAGGACTACGAACGCAACATCCGTGCTGACTACGAAAAAGCATTTGGTGAAGCGCCGGGTGCGCTGGTTGGCATTGGCATCATGACAGACACCGACAACACCCGTACCCTGACTCGCGCCTGGTACGGGCAGCTGCATCTGATCGCTGCCAAATAGCACGGTTACTACTAAATTGATAGCTGCTAGCGCTTATTGCACGAGGGCTAGAGCCCTATTTCGGCAAGAACAACAGCCAGTAAACCATCAACAGGTTCAACAACACCGACACCGCCAACCCCGCCTTCCACAGCGCGGTTGGGTCACGTTGCAGCAGCGGTGTGGCGGATGGCGCGGACAGCGGGCGCGATGCCCCTCGCTCCAGCGCCAGGCGGAATTCTTCTGCCGTCTCAAAGCGCTGGCGCTTGTCGCGCGCCACGGCCTTCATCAGCACGTGGTCCAGCCAGATGGGAATCTCGGGGTTGTGGCGACTGGGGGCTACCGGGTCGCGGTAGTAGCGGCCCACCTGGTAGGGCAGCACGTCGCCATAGGGCAGCTTGCCGGTCAGCAACTGGTACAGCGTGACGCCCAGTGCAAACAGGTCGCTTTGTGCATCGGCCGGCTCTTGGGGCACATCGGTGCGCTGGCCGCCGGTGCGGGCTGTGGTCTTGCAGTTGAAGCCCCATTGCTCGGGGTTCACATAGCTGGGCGTGCCGGCGTGCAAGTCGCGCATGGATGCAGGCTCACGCCCGCTCAGTGCAACGCCCAGGTCCAGCAGGCGCAGCACGCCGTCCTCACCCTGGTGCAGGTTGGCGGGCTTGATGTCGCGGTGGATGACGCCCTGGCGGTGCAGGCGGCCCAGTGCCTTGAGCGCCTGCAGGCCCACGGCCAG
>JANXVI010000168.1 GCA_025351745.1 Rhodoferax sp. | reverse complement strand
GGTGGCGGTGTAGTTCAGTGCCGAGTTGCCAGCGATCTGCAGCACGGTGCCGCTGCCCTCTAGCTTGGCGGCGTAGTTGGTCAGGGTGTCGCCAGCCTTGACGGTGATGTCGGCACCCTTCAAGCTGGTGACGACTGCATTGCCCTCTTGGGTTTGGTAGTCGGTGTGCGTGTTGGTGGTGGTCCAGAAGCTGCTGCCCCCGCCGTCATGGAATTGGTGGTCTTGTTTGCCATCGGCATTGGCGCCCAGCGTGACGTTGCCGCCGGCCTGCACATATACATTGCCCTTGCCGGCGTCCAGCGCGATGGCGGTCAGGGCAGCATCCTTGTTGGCGCTGATGGTGATGCCGTTGGCAGCGGTCATGCTGCCTTGGACGGTGGTCTGGGTCAGCGTGGTCATGGCCGACCACTCGGCGTTGTCGGCCTGTTCTACCGTCTTGCCATTAACCTGGAGGCTTTCGAAGTTGATGCTGCCGCCACCGGCGGTGGCAGCGATGGGCTTGCCATTGGCGTCCAGGGTTTTACCGTCTTGGGCCTTGGTGGTTACAGCCAGGATCTTGTTGCCTGCGAGCTTGGCGCTTTGGCCCACGATGTTGCCACCGGTGGATTCAATGCTCAGGGTGCCGGCGCCAGCGTCCAGGCTGCTGGTGCGCAGGGTCTCCTGGGTGCTGCTGTTGCCGTCTTTGGTGGTGGTGACCATTTGCAGGGTGGCGTCACTGAACCAGGGCCCTTGCACCAGTTGCTGCTTGCCGTCGGTGTGGGTGCTGGCCCTGGTGGCGACGCCCTTTTGCGCCAGGATCTTGACGTCCTTGGCGGCACTGACGCGGATGCCGTTGCTGGCTTTGAGGTCGCTGGCATCGATGGTGACGCCGCCTTTGTTGCTTTGGATGTCGATCTGTTTGGCGTCCACCGTGCTGTCATTCCATTGGGTCTGTGTGGTGGTGGTTGCGGTGGTGAGGTCGCTGATGACCTCGGTGTAGGCCGGTGTCTGGCCTTCACCGTCCGGGCCACTGGCGGCTACGCCTGCGTGGGCTACTGTCTGGGTCTTGCGCACGGCCTGGGTGTCGGTGTTGGTGCCATTCTGGGTGGCAAGGATGCTGACGCCTGCGGCGTTGACTGATTGGGGAATAACTCCTGAATTGATAGCGGTATATGTCCATCCGACGAGGGCTGGAGGCCGATTTTGCTTACAGCGTCCAGCCGAAACGCGTTTTAGACGCCTTGCGCGCGTGCCACCCACAGCGCCACCCTTGCCACACCCACGCGCAGTCTCCGCCACCGCCACGAGGCAGGCTCGGGCGGGGTTGAAGATCAGGCGATAGGTTTGGGGGTTCATGGGGTGCAGATTTTACCAGACGTCTATTGGTAAAACTGGGCTATAGCCCTCGTGGAATGGACATGATGCGCTACATAAACCATAGCAGTTAGCATTCTGGTCTTTTTTGCAGATCGGAAGCTGGCTTTGAAGGTGTTCGTATGTTTGCTGTGGTTGTGGTGGCTGGTTCTGGATGGCTGGCACAGTCTGCATTCCACAGTAACGGACTCTCGTCGCTTTGCACGACGAGCCACCTCGGACGTGACACAACCGCAACCCACCCACGCAGCCCGCCGCAAACCCGAATGGGTCGTCCAGGAGGTGCTGCGGCTCAAGGTGCTGATGTTGACAAAGGGCTGCCGCAAGATTGCCGACAACTTCAACAACCAGCATGCTGCGCTTTCGGGCTGCACGGTTGGTAAAACCTTCGTCTCCGATTGCCTCAAAGCCAACCAATACGCTTTGGCCTGCCTGCGCAAAGACATGCGCAACAGACACCCACGCCCCGTGCCGATCAATGCCGTATGGGCGATGGACCTGACTTTTTATACCGATGCCAGTGGCAAACAACAGATGGCTCTGGGCATTTTGGACCACGGCTCGCGCCTGGTCACCTGCCTGCACACCCTCGTGAACAAGCGCAGTTGGACATTGCTGGGGCATCTCTGCCTGGCCATCGGCAGACATGGCAAGCCCATCCGCATACGCACAGACAACGAAATCGTCTTTACCAGCTGGGTGTTCACCACCTTCTTGAAGCTGGTCGGCATTCGCCACCAGCGCACGCCGGTCTGTGCACCCTGGTGCAACGGGAGAATTGAGCGCCTGTTCGGAACACTGAAACCACTGCTGCGCCAACTCGTTATCCCGACCAAGGCAGCACTTCAATCCGCGTTGGAAGAGTTCACGCTGTTCTACAACCACGCCAGGCCACACCAGAATCTGGATGGCCTGACGCCGGCGGAGAAGTGGAACGGGTGGAGCAGGGCGGACATCATGCAGACCCCACCGAAATCGGCTGTGTTGGTGACTGCATTGGACGGATTGTTGGTCGGGTACTGCACGCGCAGGTAGCGCAAGGCGCTGTCCGGCTAAATCAGTGCTGAAAAGTCAGCGCCCGGCGGTGGCAGGAAGTGACACGTCTTGATGCTGGAAATTGCTCAAAAAGTGGGCAGGTCAGCAGTAAAGAAATGCAACCCCGGCGAGGTTTGCGACAGCAAATGACGCGAATCATGCAAAAAACGGGGTTGAAGTTTGCTGCAGGGAACTTGGCGGTCATGCGGACAGGACAACAACGCGCGTGGCCACGTTGTTCCCCAACACCGCCAGTTGCCTGCGCTTGGTCACCGCCATCCTGGCCGAACAAGATGAGGAGTGGATGACCGCAAAAATCTACCTGAACATGAAACCCTGACGCCGCTTATTCACAACAGCCCAAAACCAGATTCCGGAAATTTACAGAAAAGAAGTTGCTTTATCCAGCTTGAGCACTTTTCATGCGAAAGACCCATTAATTCCCCACAAGCGCCTTTGACCCGACTGTTGAACTAAAACCTTTGTAAGAACGTCGTACCCAGAACGACAAAGCTATACAAGCGCGTCATATTTCATTCAACATTACCATTACTCATCGGAGTTAGCATGAACAGACGAATGTCCCTGGTTGGCGTGGCGCAGGCCGTATTTGGCATGGCGTTGCTGCCGATGACCCAGATCGCACAAGCGGTAACTGCCCTGGTCAAACCTAAAGCAGAATGGAAGAAACTACTGCCTGCGACCAACTTCGAGGTGTTGTTCGAAGAGAGCACAGAGCGTGCGGGCAGCAGCGCACTTAACCTTGAAAAGCGCGTTGGAACTTTTGTCTGTTACGCCTGCAATTTTCCTT
>JANXVI010000199.1 GCA_025351745.1 Rhodoferax sp. | reverse complement strand
TATCCAGGCTGTGTTTTCAACAAACTGCATCGCAGCCGTTGAGGTATCAAATCGGGTGTACAACGGAATGGTGATGAGGAAACTCACCACCGCGCCAATCAGGGCCACCCAGCGCACGGCCTTTGCTTGCTCGTCACGCCCCAGCGCCAGCAAAACAAGACCGAACGCAATCGGCGTCCAAATCGCCAGGCTCAACAATCCCATATTCTTCTTCTCCTACTTGAGCCAAACAAAATACGTCATGAGCACAAAGATGCCCAAGATCATGACCAAGGCGTAGTGGTACAGGAAGCCGGTTTGCAGCTTGCGCACCGATCCAGAGATCCATCCCACCAGCTTCCAGGAGCCATTAACAACCGCACCATCGATGATGGTCTGGTCGCCGACCTTCCACAAACCGGCGCCCAACGCACGGGCACCACGGGCCAGAATGTTCTCGTTGATCCAGTCGAGGTAATACTTGTTTTCCAGCAGGTTGAACACCGGCATGAAGCTACGTTTGATAGCCGCAGGCCACTCGGGTTTGAGCATGTAGAAAACATAGGACAGTGCCACGCCAGCTGCAGCAAGCAGTAAAGGTAGGCTGGTTAAAGCGTGGATGGCCATCTGCAACGCACCGTGGAAGTCATGACCCAACTCTTCCATCGAGGGATGCAACTCCGCGTTGACGTTGATCGCATCCTTGAAGAAGTCACCAAACAGCATAGGCTCAATGGTCAGATAACCGATCAGCACGGAGGGTATGGCCAACAGAATCAGCGGCACGGTCACGACCCATGGAGACTCATGCGGTACATGGTGGTCGTCATGGTGGTGGTGCGTGTCAGGTTCGCCGTGTGTATCATCGTGGTGTGCATCGGGGTTTTGGTCAAAACGCTCCTTGCCATGGAACACCAGAAAGTACATGCGGAAGGAGTAAAAGGCTGTCACAAAGACACCGGCAAGAACGGCAAATTTGGCAAAATCTGCTCCGGGCAAATGGCTCCCCATCACCGCTTCAATGATGCTGTCTTTGGAATAGAAGCCCGAAAACAGCGGCGTGCCAATCAGGGCCAGCGAACCCAACAAGGATGTGATCCAAGTGATGGGCATGTACTTGCGCAGCCCCCCCATCCAGCGGATATCCTGGTTGTGGTGGCAGCCCATGATGACCGAACCGGCTCCGAGGAACAGCAAGGCCTTGAAGAAGGCATGTGTCATCAAATGGAACACTGCCACCGAATAAGCGGACGCGCCCAAAGCCACGGTCATGTACCCCAGCTGCGACAGCGTCGAGTACGCGACGACGCGCTTGATGTCGTTTTGAATAATGCCCAGGAAACCCATGAACAGCGCAGTGATAGCGCCTATCACCATGATGAAACTCAACGCGGTGTCGCTAAGCTCGAACAGCGGCGACATACGGGTCACCATGAAGATGCCGGCGGTCACCATCGTGGCCGCATGGATCAGCGCCGAAATGGGCGTGGGGCCTTCCATGGAATCCGGCAACCAAACATGCAACGGAAACTGGGCTGACTTGCCCATGGCGCCGATGAACAGGCAAATGCAGATGACCGTGATCAGCATCCAATCGGTGCCAGGCAGGTGCAGGGCGGCCAGCTCGGATGACTTGGCAAAGGCTTCTGTGTAGTTCAGAGTACCGGCATAGGCCGCGATCAGCCCAATGCCGAGGATGAAACCAAAGTCCCCCACACGGTTGACCAAAAACGCCTTCATGTTGGCGAAGATGGCTGTCGGCTTGTTGAACCAGAATCCGATCAGCAGATAAGAGACCAGGCCCACGGCCTCCCAGCCGAAAAACAATTGCAGCATATTGTTGCTCATCACCAGCATCAACATGGAGAATGTGAACAGCGAAATGTAGGAGAAGAACCGGTTGTAACCCTCGTCTTCTTCCATGTAGCCAATGGTGTACAAGTGCACCATAAGGGACACGAAGGTGACGACGCACATCATCATGGCAGTCAGGCCATCAATCAGAAAGCCGATCTCCATTTTCAGGCCACCCACGACCATCCAGGTGTAGAGGGTTTCGTTCAGGCGGGCCCCCTCGAAGGCGACCGACTTCAGCGTTATTACCGAGACGACAAAGGCAATCAGCACGCCCAGAATGGTGATGGAGTGGCTGGCGCGACGACCGATGACATTGCTACCAAACTGGGTTCCCAGAACGCCGGCGATTATGGAGCCCACTAGCGGTGCCAACGGCACCCATAGCAAGGTTGAAGCAGACAGTGTTTGGCTCATATTCTGATTAGCCTTTGAGCGTATTGAGTTCGTCCACGCTGATGCTGGACTTGTTGCGGAACAGCAGCACCAAGATGGCCAATCCAATGGCGGACTCTGCCGCAGCCACCGTCAGGATGAAGAACACAAAAATCTGACCATGCATATCGTGCAGATAGTGGGAGAACGCGACGAAATTCGTGTTCACCGCCAACAGCATCAGCTCAATCGCCATCAGCAACACGATAAGGTTGCGGCGGTTCAGAAAAATACCGATCACCGACAGGGCAAACAGGATGGCGCCCAAGGACAGGAAGTGACCAAGTGTCAATATCATGCTTTTTTCTCCTCTGATGCCGCAGGTGCGGGCACGGCTGCCTGGGTTGCCGCATACTTGACCACTGAAAGTCGATCCTTGGCCTTGACGCGTACTTGATCCGACACGCTAATGAATTTGGAATCCTTGCGCGCACGCAGTGTGAGCGCAATCGCCGCAATCATGGCCACCAACAAAATGGCAGCGGCTACTTCCAGCGGATAGAGGTACTGCGTGTACAGCAGCTTGCCCAACTCTTTGGTGTTAGACGCACCAGCGACGACAGCAGCCGTAGCGGCAGCATCGTCTGCCACACGAAAACCACCCATGAGCACGGCAGACATTTCGAGGGCAATCACAACCCCAACGATGGCTGCAAACGGAAAGTGCTTCCAGAAACCGTCGCGCAGTTTCTCCATGTTGACGTCCATCATCATGACAACAAACAAGAACAGAACCATAACCGCGCCAACATAAACCAGTACCAGCGTGATGGATAGAAACTCGGCCTTGAGCAGCATCCAGATCATGGACGCCTGGAAGAAAGTGAGCACCAAAAAGAGAACTGCGTGTATCGGATTTCGGGCTGTGATGACACGAAATGCCGCAAACAGCATGATCGCGGAGAACACATAAAACAGGCCAGTGGTGACACTCATGATTCAGATTCTTTCTTACGCCGGATCAACGGTACTTAGCGTCGATCAGACGATTGGCCGCTATCTGGCTTTCGTAACGGTCACCCACCGCCAGCAACATATCTTTCGTGAAATACAGATCGGCGCGCGATTCTCCGTGGTACTCAAAAATTTGAGTCTCCACAATCGAGTCCACCGGACAGCTTTCTTCACAAAAGCCGCAGTAGATGCATTTATTCAAGTCAATGTCGTAGCGCGTGGTGCGACGCGAACCATCCTCACGCATCTCGGACTCAATCGTGATCGCCATTGCGGGACATACTGCCTCGCACAATTTGCAGGCAATGCACCGCTCCTCACCGTTTTCATAGCGACGCAAGGCGTGCAGGCCCCGGAAACGGGGGGACAGAGGTGTCTTCTCCTCCGGGTATTGCAAGGTTACCTTTTTGCGAAAGGCATATCGCCCGGTTAAAGCCAGTCCCTTGAATAATTCGAGCATCAAAAAACTGCTCAAAAAATCCTTCAGTGAAAAGGCTGGCGGCTTTGGGGCTACTGTAGTGGATGTCATCGCTGCCCTCTTACTTCCAAATATTCCATGGCGTCTGCATCCATGCGCCAACGACGACCAGCCAGACCAGAGTCACAGGGATAAATACCTTCCAACCCAAGCGCATGATTTGGTCGTAACGGAAACGCGGAAATGTTGCCCGGACCCAAATGAAGAACGACATGAACATAAACGCCTTGAGCATCAACCATATCCAGCCTGGGATCCAGTTGAGTAACGGGGTGTCGAAGGGCGACATCCAGCCGCCCAGGAACATCACAGTGCCCAACAACGACACCATATAAAAATTGGCGTATTCGGCCAGCTGGAACATCGCAAAAGACATGCCCGAGTACTCGA
Organism: Rhodoferax sp.; assembly: GCA_025351745.1. Lineage (GTDB taxonomy): Bacteria > Pseudomonadota > Gammaproteobacteria > Burkholderiales > Burkholderiaceae_C > Allorhodoferax. The sequence continues at coordinate 10,975 of JANXVI010000199.1, read as the reverse complement.
CCATGTGACCGGCAACAATTTCCGCCTCGCCTTCGACCACGTCGAAAGGATGGCGATTGGTTTCAGCCATGCTCGATATCACGTAGACCACAAAAATGGGGAGTAAAGGCAACCAATTCCACGACAGAAAAGTAAGCCCCATGCTTGCGAAGTGTCCTTTGCCTTGGCCCATCACGATGTCCGTGAGGTTCATGCTGGACGAGACCATCAGGACGACCACAAAGCAAAAACCCATCGCTATTTCATAGCTGACCATTTGTGCAGAAGCCCGCAGCGCGCCCAAAAAGGCGTACTTCGAGTTCGATGCCCAACCGGAAATGATAATCCCGTAGACCTCCATCCCCGCGATCGCCATCAGAAACAGCAGGCCAGCGTTGATGTTGGACAAGGCCCCATCCGGGCCAAAGGGAATGACAGCCCACGTGGCCAAGGCCGGCGTAATCGTCAACACAGGGCCTAAAAAAAACAAGCCTTTACTCGCCGCCGTGGGGGCCAAGATTTCCTTGGTCATCAACTTCAATGCATCGGCGATAGGCTGCAACAGACCAAACGGCCCAACCCGATTCGGGCCGTGACGCACCTGCATGTACCCCAACAGCTTTCGCTCCCACAACGTCGTGTAGGCAATCACACCCATCAACGGAAGCACAATTGCCAAAATCTTGATCAAGGTCCAGACAACGGGCCACACGATCCCTGCCCACCATGCCTGGGGCAGAAGCCCAAGACCAAAATTGTAAAAAATATCGATCATGGCGCAACCTCATGAGCAGCGTGCAAAGTGTGTCCCGCTCGCCCATCAGCGGTTAGCTGCAAAGAGGTCGCCCGGCGCACGATGCTGTCCAATTGGTAAATGCTGGCCACGCAAGGCTCTGACGCAGTCGCCACGGACGCGGGTTGCAACGCACAGTTGTTACTCAAACGGTGGGCTGGTATTTGCGCGGGCACACCGCCCTCTTCATGCATATGCATGTGTTGCAAAACTTCTTGAGCGGATTCAAAATCAAAACCGGACAAGCCCAGAACATTGGCCAACGCGCGCAAGACTTTCCAGGCCGGACGGGCCTCTCCAAGTGGTTTGACAACCGCGTAAAAGCTTTGCACCCTGCCTTCGGCGCTAACAAACGTTCCTGGTGTTTCAGAAAACGGCGCAATAGGCAGCAGCACATCGCTGCATTCCATATTGGCCTTGAACGGACTGAGCGTTACGACCATTTCACACTGCTTCAAAGCAGCGACCGCAGCCGCACCAGCGGCAGAATCAAAGGCGGGTTCGGTATTCAGCAGAAGGGCCGCCTTCACCCCACCGGAGAGCATTTGCCCTGCGTGCAACCCTTGGGCGCCGGGCATAGCGCCCGCCAACTGCGCACCGAGCGTGTTGGCCGCTTCGGTCAGGTAGCCAAAATTGGCGCCGGTGTGTGTGCCAATCCAATTGGCCAATGCCAAAATCTGGCTGGCCTGCGCATGGTGGGCAGCTGCGTTACCTAACAATATGGCTTTGCGCTCACCACCCAACAATGATTGGGCGATGCTTTTGGCTACGTCCGTCGCTACACCACTTTGCGGAGCGGGGATGCCTTTGTCGGCGGCGACGACCGAAGCAATATCAGCCAGGGCATCGACCCATTGCGAAGCAGGTACCAATGCACTATTGCGTACGGGCATGCCCCAGTCCGCCGCCATTGCATTGATGATGCTGATAACGCAACCACGCTTGTTGGCTTGGCGTATGCGCTGCGCAAACAAGGGATGGTCTTTGCGCAAGTTAGAACCAACGACCAGTACACGTTCCAAGTTGGACAAGTCTGCAATAGCCAGACCCAAATACCGGGCACCTGCCTGGCCTTTGGCAAATTCGGCATTGCGCAAGCGGTAGTCGATGTTCTCGCTGCCCAAGCCGCGCACCAAAGTACCGGCCAGATACAGTTCTTCCAGCGTGCTGTGCGGGCTGACAAGCGCGCCTATAGACGCAGCGCCATGGGAGGACTTGATGCCTTGCAAACCGTGTGCGACATATTCCAGAGCCGTCTGCCAATCCACGCTTTTCCATTCACCGCCTTGCTTGAGCATGGGGGTGGTCAGTCGGTCGCTGCTGTTCAAGGCTTCGTAGGAAAAACGGTCACGATCGGCAATCCAGCATTCGTTGACCGCTTCGTTCTCCAGCGGCACAACCCGCATCACGGTGTTGTTCTTGACCTGGATCACCAGGTTGGTCCCGGTGGAGTCATGGGGGCTGACAGACTTACGCCGCGACAGTTCCCAGGTGCGCGCGCTATAACGGAATGGCTTGCTGGTGAGCGCGCCGACCGGGCAAATATCAATCATATTGCCGGACAACTCTGAGTCTACCGAGAGTCCCACGAAGGCTTCAATTTCGGCATGCTCCCCGCGGTGGGACATTCCGAGTTCCATGGCACCGGCAATCTCCTGTCCAAAGCGAACGCAACGTGTGCAATGGATGCAGCGACTCATTTCTTCCATGGAAATCAGCGGACCGATATCCTTGTGGAACACCACGCGTTTTTCTTCTTCGTAACGCGAAGAAGATCCACCGTAACCCACAGCCAAATCCTGCAACTGGCATTCACCACCCTGGTCGCAAATAGGGCAATCCAGCGGATGGTTGATCAGCAGAAACTCCATGACGGACTTTTGCGCCTTGATCGCCTTGTCGCTCTTGGTGCGGACAATCATGCCCTGCGTCACGGGTGTTGCGCACGCCGGCATGGGCTTGGGCATCTTCTCCACATCGACCAGGCACATACGGCAATTGGCCGCAATGCTGAGCTTCTTGTGGTAGCAAAAATGGGGAATATAGGTGCCAGCCTTTTCGGCCGCATGCATGATCATGCTGCCTTCGACAATGTCAACCTTTTTGCCGTCGAGTTCGATTTCAATCATTTTTGGCTTTCCACCGCCGCATTCACCATGCTGGACTTGTGCTCAATAAGGTGCGCAAATTCGTGCCGAAAGTGTTTGATCATGGCGCGCACCGGCATGGCGGCAGCATCGCCCAAGGCACAGATCGTGCGGCCCATAATGTCGGACGCCACACTGTCAAGCAAATCCAGATCGGCGGGGCGACCCTGCCCCTGCACAATACGGTCTACCACGCGTGACAACCAGCCCGTTCCTTCACGGCATGGTGTGCACTGCCCGCAGGACTCGTGCATGTAGAAGTAGCTCAGGCGTTGCAGGCTCTTGACCATGCAACGGCTGTCATCCAGCACGATCACCGCGCCAGAGCCGAGCATGGAGCCCGCCTTGGCGATGGAGTCGTAATCCATTGTGCAGTCCATCATGATGGACGCTGGCAAGATGGGCGATGATGAACCTCCAGGTATGACAGCCTTCAGCTGGCGCCCCGCACGCACGCCACCGGCCAATTCCAGCAGCTTGGAAAATGGCGTACCCATGGGCACTTCATAGTTACCGGGCATCTCCACATCACCGCTGACCGAATAGATTTTGGTGCCGCCGTTGTTGGGCTTGCCGCATTCCAGATAGGCCTGTCCGCCATTGCGAATGATCCAGGGGACTGCAGCGAAGGTCTCAGTGTTGTTGATGGTTGTCGGCTTGCCATACAGACCAAAGCTCGCGGGAAATGGTGGTTTGAATCTTGGCTGGCCTTTCTTGCCTTCCAACGATTCCAGCAGGGCTGTTTCTTCGCCGCAGATGTAGGCACCGAAGCCGTGGGCAGCATGCAGCTGGAAACTGAAGCCACTTCCCAAGATGTTGTTGCCCAGCAGGCCGGCCGCACGGGCTTCTTCCAACGCTTCTTCAAAGCGATCGTAGGTGGAAAAAATCTCGCCGTGGATGTAGTTGTAACCCACCGAAATACCCATGGCGAAAGCCGCAATGGCCATGCCTTCGATGACGATATGGGGATTGAACTCCATGATGTCACGGTCTTTGCAGGTACCGGGCTCGCCCTCATCCGAATTGCAAACCAGGTACTTTTGACCGGGAAACTGGCGTGGCATGAAGCTCCACTTCAGTCCCGTGGGAAAGCCCGCGCCGCCCCGTCCACGCAGCGCCGATTCCTTGACGGTCGCAATGACTTGGTCTTGTGTCATGGGCTCGCCACCGCCGATACCCAAGACCTTGCGTAAGGCCTGGTAGCCACCACGCGCCTCAAAGTCCTTCAGACGCCAGTTCGCACCATTCAAGCCAGCAAAAATTTGCGGATTGATATGCCGATCATGGAAGCACGTTTGCACGCCGGTGGCGCGAAACTGGGAAAGAATGTGCTGGGCCGTCATCATTTGTTCTCCACCGCCCGCAAGCCATCGACCAATTGGTCCAGCTTCTCTGGTGTCATGAAGCTGCACATGGAGCGGTCGTTGACCAGCATGACAGGAGAGTCGGCGCACGCGCCCAGGCACTCGCTTTGCTGCAGCGTGAACATGCCATCTGCCGTGGTCTGGCCCATTGAGATACCCAGCTTCTTTTCTAGGTAATGCAGTGTGCTCTGGCCTTCGCGAAGTTGGCAGGGCAAATTGGTGCACACGTTGAGCTTGTACTTGCCGACCGGACGTTGGTTGTACATGTTGTAGAAGGTCGTGACCTCGTGTACCGCCATAGGCGCCATGCCCAGGTATTGCGCAACGATGGCTTCGCTCTCGGTACTTACATAGCCTAGCTCTTGCTGAACGATGGCCAAGCAGGCCATCACGGCAGATTGGGCTTGGTCGGCAGGGTACTTTGCTACTTCTTTGGCAAAGCGCGAAAGGGTAGCGTCTGACAGCTTCGCTGCAGGTGTAGATTCAGAGATCATCGATCAATCTCTCCAAAAACGATATCCAGGGTACCGATGATGGAAACCACATCGGCAATCATGTGGCCCTTGGCCAGTTCATTGAGGCCCGCCAAATGCGGGAAACCAGGCGCACGGATCTTCAGGCGATAAGGCTTGTTGGCACCTTCGCTGACGATGTAGATGCCGAACTCTCCCTTGGGGTGCTCAACCGCCGCATAGGCCTCGCCTTCGGGCACATGGAAGCCCTCGGTAAAGAGCTTGAAATGGTGAATCAACTCTTCCATGCTGGTCTTCATGGATTCGCGCGACGGCGGTGCAACTTTGTGGTTGTCGGTTATCACCGGGCCCGGGTTGACCCGCAGCCAATCCACGCACTGCTTGATGATCCGGTTGGACTGCTTCATCTCTTCCATGCGGACGAGGTAACGGTCATACACATCACCCGTGCTGCCAACTGGAATGTCAAAGTCCAGCTTGTCGTACACGTCATAGGGTTGCTGCTTGCGCAAATCCCAGGCCAAGCCCGTGGCTCGCAACATGGGACCCGTGAAACCCAGATTTAACGCACGCTCGGTAGTGACAGGGCTGATGCCGACACAGCGTTGCTTCCAAATGCGGTTTTCGGTCAACAGCGTGTGGTATTCCTCCAAACACTTCGGGAAGCGCTGCGTGAAATCTTCAATGAAGTCCAACAAGGACCCTTTTCGGTTGCGGTTGAGCCCTTCAACCGCCTTGGCATTGCGCACCTTGCTGGCCTTGTGCTGGTTCATCGTGTCCGGCAGATCGCGATAGACACCACCTGGACGGATGTAGGCTGCGTGCATGCGAGCACCACTTGCAGCTTCGTACATGTCGAACAGGTCTTCGCGCTCGCGGAAGGTGTAAATGAGAATGGTGGAGCTACCGCAATCGTTGCCGTGTGAGCCCAGATACATCAGGTGGTTCAGCAGACGCGTGATCTCCGCGTACATGACGCGGATGTATTGCGCGCGGATAGGCACTTCGATGCCCAACATGCGCTCAAGTGTCAGGCAATAGGCGTGCTCACTGCACATCATGGACACATAGTCCAGCCTGTCCATGTAGGGAAGACTCTGGATGTAGGTCTTGCTTTCGGCCAGCTTTTCTGTGGCGCGGTGCAGATTGCCGATGTGTGGGTCCGCGCGCTGGACCACTTCGCCATCCAGCTCAAGCACCAATCGCAGCACACCGTGCGCTGCAGGGTGCTGCGGCCCGAAATTGAGGGTGTAGTTTTTTATTTCAGCCATAGCATTCAAACCCTTGCCAAGTGCCGCAGCGCCGGGCTCATTTCAAGCCTCCGTAGTTTTCTTCACGAATGATGCGGGGCGTAATTTCGCGGCTCTCGATGGTGACAGGCTGGTATACGACGCGCGCTTGCTCGGCGTCGTAGCGCATTTCCACATATCCGCTGGTGGGAAAGTCTTTGCGGAAGGGGTGGCCGATGAAGCCATAGTCGGTCAGGATGCGGCGCAAATCGCTGTGACCGTCAAACATGATGCCAAACAAATCAAAGGCTTCGCGCTCGTACCAATCTGCGGCGCCCCATACATCGGTGACCGATACCAGCATGGGCATGGCATCGTCAGGAGCAAACACCTTCAGGCGCAATCGCTGGTTCAGACTGACAGAAAGCAGCTGGATGACCACACAGAAACGCGGCCCCTCGTAAGCGCCAGCTTTGAACTCCGAATAATCAACGCCACACAGATCGATCAGTTGCTCGAACTTGCAATTGGGAGCGTCGCGCAACATTTGTGCGACGGCATGGTAGTCATCGGCCGACACGACGGCCTCGACTTCACCCAAAGAAATGGATGCGCGTTTCAACTTGTCGCCCAAGGCCGCTGCAACGGCCGCCTGAATGGTCTCTGGCGTTACGGAAAATGTCGTCATAAACCCCTTCAGGCCCGCGCGATGGTTTCGGTGCGGCGAATCTTGAGCTGCAGTTGCATGATGCCGTAAATCAGCGCTTCGGCAGTGGGCGGACAGCCCGGCACATACACGTCAACCGGGACGATGCGGTCACAGCCCCGCACGACGGAATAGCTGTAGTGGTAGTAGCCACCACCATTGGCACATGACCCCATACTGATCACCCGGCGCGGCTCAGCCATCTGGTCATAGACCTTGCGAAATGCGGGCGCCATCTTGTTGGTCAGCGTGCCCGCCACAATCATCAAATCCGACTGGCGTGGGCTGGCGCGGAACACCTCGGCGCCAAAGCGCGCCAGATCGTAACGCGCGGTTGCCGAGTGCATCATCTCCACGGCGCAGCAGGCCAGGCCAAATGTCATGGGCCACACAGAGCCGGTCCTGGCCCAGTTCATCACCGAGTCGTAACTGGTGGTGACAAAGCCTTCTCTTAGAACACCTTCAATCATTTGCTACTCCCAATCCAGGGCACCTTTTTTCCACATGTACACAAAGCCAATGGTCAACACGCCCACAAACTCCACACCGATCAGGAAACCAAACATGCCCAACTCCTTAAGCGCAACTGCCCACGGAAAAAGGAATGCGGTTTCAAGGTCGAACAGGATAAACAGGATTGCTATGAGGTAATAGCGAACGTCAAACTTCATGCGGGCGTCTTCAAACGCTTCGAAACCGCATTCGTAAGGGGAGTTTTTGGCGTGATCAGGCCGGTTAGGGCCAAGAATATAGCCAATGACCTGCGGCGCGATGCCGATGGCGACGCCGACCAAGATGAACAAGAGTGCAGGAAGATATTGATCGAGGTTCATCTTGTGCGTTTCTTATCACCATTGCAGACCTGCTCACAATGCCAAGCAGGCCAAATACCAGTTGGTGCCGTCGGCGAGACTCGAACTCGCACAGCTCTCGCCACTACCCCCTCAAGATAGCGTGTCTACCAATTTCACCACGACGGCGGCTTTTTTGTCTGCTTTGCATGAGGAACCCTAAGGCATTTCGCTTTTCAGACCAGCCTAGAGTTTACCCTGAATTTACCCCTCGCCCTTCAGGAGCAAGGCAATAAAAGCCGGGTTTACTTGGCGGGAATTTGTCCAATGCCCGAAGCCGCAACGACTGGAGCCGAGGCCGCTTCAGTAACAGCTGGCGCAACAACAGCCGCGCCTTCCAGAACGCTGCTGGAAGTGGAGGTACGCAGGTTCCCAAAGTAAGCCAAGGCCAAGGTGCAGACGAAGAAGATGGTCGCCGCCACCGCAGTCGTACGGGACAAGAAATTGGCACTACCGCTGGCACCAAACAGACTACCCGAGCCGCCGCTGCCAAAGGCAGCGCCCATATCAGCACCCTTGCCGTGCTGCACCAGGATCAATCCAATCATGGACAGGGCCGACAGCATTTGAACCGTCAAAATAATTGTCAAAAGAACGCTCATTCACTACTCCTAAAAACGGGAAACTCGCTGCGAATGCTGTTTTTTTCAGCGTGCCGCAGCAATGATGGTTAAAAAATCTGCGGCTTTGAGGGACGCGCCCCCAACGAGTCCGCCGTCAATGTCTGGCTGCGACAGCAATTGCGCAGCGTTGGCAGCATTCATGCTGCCGCCGTACAAAATCAACATCCGATCCGAATGCTCAGTGGCAGCATGCAATTGGGCACGCAACACCGCGTGAACCTGCTGCGCCTGTTCCGGGCTGGCAGTCTTACCGGTGCCAATAGCCCAAACCGGCTCGTAGGCCACGACAACTTCACTGATGCAATGGCCATTCGCATGGATCACCGCTGCCAATTGGCGTTTGACCACTTCTTCGGTGCGGCCCGCTTCGCGTTCGGCCAGTGTCTCACCCACACACACAATGGGGGTGATGCCAGCCGCCAAAACGCGCTGCGCCTTGACCGCCACCGTTGCATCCGCTTCGCCGTGGTACTGGCGACGCTCCGAGTGGCCCACCAGACAATAGCGCGTTGCAAACTCGCGCAACATAGTGGCCGAGACCTCGCCGGTGTACGCACCCGCCTCGTGCTGGGACACGTCTTGCGCGCCCAGGTCAATACGGGTTCCTGCCACCCGCGACTGCACCTGCGCCAAATACGGTGCTGGCACACAAACCGCAACCTGGCACCGGGCATTCGAAACACCCGCTGCCAACGCCGACACAAGGGCCGCGTTGGACTGCAAAGAGCCGTTCATCTTCCAGTTGCCTGCAATCAGCTGCTTTTTCATGCTTGCACTCCCCAGGTCAAAACGATCTTGCCCACGTGCTGGTTGGATTCCATCAGAGCATGGGCTTGCGATGCACCACTTCCGCTTACGTGCTCAGCGTCCACTGCCGCAAAGACGCTGTACACCACCGGTTTGACGCGACCCGCCGCCAACAGCGGCCACACTTTTTGCAAACAAGCCTTGGCAATGGCAGCCTTGAACGCCACAGCCCGAGCCCGCAAGGTCGAGCCGGTGATGGTCAGCCGCTTGCGCATGACCAAGGCCGCATTGAACTCTGCCTGCACCCCGCCCTGCACGGCGATGATGACCAGCCGACCCTCTTCTGCCAGGCACTGCACCTCTTTGGCGACGTAACCGCCAGCAACCATGTCCAGCACCACGTCGACACCACGACCCTCAGTCAGGCGCAAAGCTTCGAGCTGAAAGTCCTGGGTCTTGTAGTTGATGGCATGGTCTGCGCCCAAAGCCAGACAGGCCGCACATTTCTCGTCGCTGCCAGCGGTGGCAATCACTTTGGCGCCCAGCGCCTTGGCAATCTGGATGGCCGTGACCCCAATACCGCTGGTTCCGCCCTGCACCAGCAAGGTCTCACCGCTTTGCAAAGCACCCCGGTCAAACACGTTGCTCCACACCGTGAAAAATGTCTCGGGCAGCGAAGCCGCTTCGACATCGGTCAAGCCTTGCGGAACCGGCAGACATTGGCCCACAGGTGCCACGCAGTATTCGGCGTAACCGCCTCCCGCCACCAGCGCACACACGCGGTCACCCACGTTCAGCCCAGCTTGCGCCATGGCCTGTGCGTCACCGCCTTCAATCACGCCGGCAATTTCCAGCCCCGGAATGTCAGACGCACCGGCTGGCGCAGGGTACATGCCTGCGCGCTGCAACACGTCCGGCCGGTTGATGCCGCTCGCGCGCACGCGCACCAGCACCTCGCCCGCACCGGCAGCCGGCAGCGGACGCTCACCCAGACGCAGAACGTCCGGGCCGCCAAAGGATGAGATTTCAATAACTCGCATAGCCATTACAGTCGATAGCCATCGTCGCTACTGCGTGAGGCGCTATCGAATTACTAGCATATCGTTGATTTAACCCTGGTCAGAAGACTGTGCTGGACGGTCCAGCAGCGCCTTCATGGACAGCTTGATACGACCCTTCTCATCCGTTTCCATAACCTTGACCTTGATGATCTGGCCTTCCGTCAGGTAATCAGACACCTTCTCGACACGTTCGTGCGCGATCTGGCTGATGTGCAACAAGCCGTCCTTGCCGGGCAGCAGGTTGACCAGTGCGCCGAAGTCCAGAATCTTGGTGATCGGGCCTTCGTAGACTTTGCCGATTTCGACTTCAGCTGTGATCTGCTCGATGCGGCGCTTGGCTTCTTCGGCCTTGGCAGGGTCAGCAGACGCGATGGTGATGGTGCCGTCTTCGTCGATGTTGATCTGGGTGCCAGTTTCTTCGGTCAGCGCACGGATCACGGAGCCGCCCTTGCCGATCACGTCGCGAATCTTCTCGGGGTTGATCTTCATGGTGAAAAGGCGTGGCGCGAAAGTGGACACTTCGGTTTTGGCTTCAGCCATCGCCTCTTGCATCTTGCCCAGAATGTGCATGCGTGCTTCCTTGGCTTGGGCCAAAGCGACTTGCATGATTTCCTTGGTGATACCCTGGATCTTGATATCCATCTGCAGCGCAGTGATACCGTTGGTGGTACCGGCAACCTTGAAGTCCATATCACCCAGGTGGTCTTCGTCACCCAGAATGTCGGTCAACACCGCAAAGCGGTTGTCTTCCTTGATCAGGCCCATGGCGATACCTGCCACGTGTGCTTTCATCGGCACGCCGGCGTCCATCAGTGACAGGCAGCCACCGCAGACCGAAGCCATCGACGAAGAGCCGTTGGATTCGGTGATTTCGGACACCACACGCATGGTGTAAGGGAAGTCTTCTTTGCTCGGCAACACGGCGATCAACGCACGCTTGGCCAGACGGCCGTGGCCGATTTCGCGGCGCTTGGGTGTACCCACGCGGCCAGTTTCGCCGGT
>JANXVI010000171.1 GCA_025351745.1 Rhodoferax sp. | reverse complement strand
TAGGCGCAGAAGGGCATTTGTCTCTGTTGGCCGCCCTGTTGGTATTGGCCGCTTTTTTTGCACCGTGGGCGACCACGGCTGCCGTGAGGATTGCATTGGAATGAGCAAGCAACTGACTAATACCAACTGGTTCAAATTCGCTAGTCCCCAGGCTTTCTATCCGCTGGCGGGCAAGCTGATTCCCGTGTTCTGGGTGCTGACTGCCGTGTTCGGCATCGCCGGGCTGTGGCTAGGCTTCTTTGTCGCGCCCACCGACGCCACGCAGGGCGAGGGCTACCGCATCATTTTCATCCATGTGCCCACCTCGTGGATGTCCATGTTCATCTACATGGTGATGGCCGGCTGGGCTGCAATGGGCTTGTCACTGAACGCGCGTCTGTCCAGCATGATGGCGCAGGCGCTGGCGCCCACCGGCGCGTTGATGGCGTTTTTGTCGTTGTGGACCGGCGCCTTCTGGGGCAAGCCCATGTGGGGTGCGTGGTGGGTGTGGGATGCACGGCTCACCTCCGAACTGATTTTGTTCTTTTTGTACCTGGGCTTCATCGCGCTGCAGGCCTCCATCGACGACCCGCGCCGGGCCGACAAGGCGGGCGCTATCCTCGCGCTGGTGGGTGTCGTCAACGTGCCAATCATCTACTTCTCGGTGATGTGGTGGAACACATTGCACCAGGGCTCATCGATCTCCATGACCAAGTCACCTTCCATGGCCATGACCATGCTGTGGGGCATGTTGCTGATGGCATTGTGTCTTTGGATGTATGCCATCGCCGTGGCGCTGATGCGCGTGCGCGCCATCGTGCTGGAGCGTGAAGCGCACACCGATTGGGTCAAACAATTGCAGGAGGTCAAGCCATGAACTGGCACTCTGCGTCCGAATTTTTCGCCATGGGCGGCTACGCCCTCTACGTGTGGGGCAGCTTTGGCGTCTGCGCCGTGACCTTATGTGTGGAACCTTTGCTCGTGCGCCAGCGTCACACCCAGATCGTGCGAACCCTGCGCAGGCAGGCCGCAGCTGAACTGATGGAAATGGAAAACCCGTGAAACGTTGGAAAAAACGCGCCGCCATCATCGGTGGTGGTCTGGCCGCAGTGGGCTTTGCCGCGGCCCTGCTGCTGAACGCGCTCAACAGCAATATTGCGCTGTATGTGACGCCCAGTGACGTGTTGGCTGGCAAGGCACCCAAGACGCAGGCCTTTCGCATAGGCGGCCTGGTAAAGCAAGGCTCGCTGAGGCGCGACAACCTTACCGTGCACTTTGTGATGACGGACATGGTGCAAGACATCCCCGTGGCCTACACGGGCATACTGCCGGACCTGTTCAAAGAGGGCAAAGGCGCGGTGGTCCAGGTCAAGCAGAACACGGGCGGCGAATATATTGCCACCGAGGTGCTGGCAAAGCACGATGAAAACTACATGCCCCCCGAGGCGAAAGACGCGCTGGACAAAGCGCAAAAGAGCAAAGGCAACACACCATGACCCCCGAACTAGGCCACTTTGCGCTGATATTGGCACTGTGCGTGTCCTTGGTGCAAGGCATTCTTCCCATCGCCGGGGCCCACAGCGGACGGCGCGAATGGATGCTACTGGCGCGCCCCGCCGCGCAGGTACTTTTCATGTTGATGGTCGCATCGTTTGCGGCGCTGGCCTGGAGTTTTTACACCAACGATTTCTCGGTGCAGTACGTGGCGGCGCATTCCAACGCCCAACTGCCGACTCTGTTTCGATTCGGTGCGGTATGGGGCGGGCATGAAGGCTCTCTGCTGCTGTGGGTGTTGATGTTGTCGGGTTGGACGATGGCCGTGGCGCAAAATTCGCGCACGCTGGACGATGCCATGGTGGCTCGTGTCATTGGTGTGCTGGGTCTCGTGACGTCGGGCTTGCTGTTGTTCATTTTGTTTACCTCCAATCCCTTTGATCGCCTGCTGCCCGCAGCCGAGAATGGCCGCGATCTCAACCCGCTGCTGCAGGACCCGGGGCTGATCTTTCATCCGCCCATGCTGTACATGGGCTATGTGGGATTCTCCGTGGCCTTTGCGTTTGCGATCGCCGCATTGTTGTCGGGCCGCCTGGATGCTGCGTGGGCACGATGGTCCCGACCCTGGACGACCGCGGCATGGGTCTTTCTGACGTTGGGCATTGCGCTGGGCTCTTGGTGGGCGTATTACGAATTGGGTTGGGGCGGTTGGTGGTTTTGGGACCCGGTGGAGAACGCCTCCTTCTTGCCCTGGTTGCTGGGTACGGCTCTACTGCACTCACTGGCCGTGACCGAGAAGCGTGGCAGCTTTAAAAGCTGGACCGTGCTGCTAGCCATTGGCGCATTTTCTCTGTCCTTGTTGGGGACCTTCCTGGTGCGCTCGGGTGTGTTGACATCGGTGCATGCATTTGCGACCGATCCGCGGCGCGGCATTTTCATTCTGGTGTTTTTGGTGCTGGTAGTGGGCTCCTCTTTGGCGTTGTTTGCATGGCGCGCGCCCAAGGTAGCGTTGGGCGGGAAATTTGCGTTGCTGTCGCGTGAATCGCTGATGCTGGTGGGCAATGTGCTGCTGGTCGTAGCTTGCGCTTCGGTGTTGCTCGGTACCCTTTATCCATTGATCATTGACGCACTGCATCTGGGCAAAATCTCGGTGGGGCCGCCGTACTTCAATGCGGTGTTCGTGCCCATCATGACCCCGGTGTTGTTCCTCATGGCCGCGGTGCCGCTGGCGCGCTGGAAGCATGCCGACATCAAAGACATTGCGCTGCGCATGTGGATTCCCGGGGTGCTGGCGTTAGTGACCGGTATGCTGGTGCCGAGCCTGATGGGTGGCTGGACGGCGCTCAGCGCCCTGGGTGTGGCGATGGCGGTATGGATCGCGGCTTCGGGCGTGATTCAGGTAGCACGACGTCTCAAGGCCGGTATGCCACCCGCGTCGTTTTGGGGCATGCACTTCGGCCATTTTGGTATTGCCGTTTTTGTGTTTGGTGTCACCATGGTGGGGAGCTTCCAGGAAGAGCAAGACGTGCGCATGGAGCCCGGCGACACTGTGCTGGTGGGCGGCTACCAGTTCAAGATGCTGGGCGTGCAAGATGTGCCCGGCCCCAACTACAGTGCAGCACGCGGCAGCTTCGAAGTCAGCCGCAATGGCGGTGGCGCCGTGCACATGCTGTACCCCGAAAAGCGGAACTACTTTTCGACCACCATGCCGATGACCGAGGCCGCCATTGACGCTGGTTTCACGCGTGATGTGTATGTGTCGCTGGGTGAGCCGCTTGAGGGCAAAGCCTGGGCCGTACGGGTGTATTTCAAACCCTTTGTCGACTGGATTTGGGGTGGTTGCGTGTTCATGGCCCTCGGAGGCTTGTTGGCCATGGCGGACCGCCGTTACAGGCTCAAAGTCAAGGGGACCGTGGTGGACGCGGGGATCGTGAAAGGGGCCATTGCATGAACGCCAAGACGCTGATTCCATTGGCACTGTTTGCCGTGCTGGTGGGGTTTTTGGCTGTGGGCCTGCGGTTGGATCCGCATGAGGTGCCCTCACCTCTGGTTGGCAAGGCGGCGCCAGCGTTCAAGATTGCGCAGTTGGAGCAGAGTGACGCGCAGTTCTCGCCCGAGAACCTTAAGGGCAAGGTGTGGGTACTTAACGTCTGGGCCTCTTGGTGCGTGGCGTGTCGACAAGAGCATCCCGTGCTGATGTTGTTTGCCCGTGCCAAAGTGGCACCACTCATAGGCTTGGACTACAAGGACCAACGCAAGGACGCCATGGGCGTTCTTGCCCGTTCAGGCAATCCTTATGACATTACCGCTTTTGATGCAGATGGGCGCGTTGGCATTGACTATGGTGTGTACGGCGTGCCCGAGAGTTATGTCATCGACAAAGCAGGCGTCATTCGCTACAAACACATTGGGCCGATCACGGAAGACGCGCTGCAGCAGACGATCATCCCCCTCATCAACAAGTTGCAAAAGTCGTGATGTCGAAGTTTTTACACGCACTGTTACTGGTATTGCTGGCCTGCACCGGCGCGGCCGCCAAGGAAGCAAGCCCGCTGGCCGCAGACCCGGTAGTAGAGCAGCGCCTGATTGCCATTTCTGAAGAGCTGCGTTGCCTGGTTTGTCAAAACGAATCGCTGGCGGGCTCGCGTGCCGACTTGGCGATGGATTTGCGCCGTGAGTTGCGAACCCTTATCAAGCAGGGCAAGACAGACAACGAAATCAAGGAATTCATGGTCAGCCGCTATGGAGACTTTGTGCTGTATCGCCCTCCCGTCAAACCGAGCACTTGGTTGTTGTGGGCAGGCCCGTTCGGGTTGATGCTGGCGGGCGTGGCGGCGCTGTTCATCTATTTGCGCCGCCGCAATGCAGAGATAAGCCCCGCGGGATTGACAGACGAAGAATGCAAGCGTGCAGAAGCACTGCTACAGGAAGGTGATGCATGACGGGTTTTTGGATGGTTGGTGCACTGGTCATTGCGCTGGTGTTAGCCCTGTTGTTTCGCCCATATTGGTGGAAAAGCACCATATCCGGCGTGTCACGCCGCCATTTGAATGCGGCCATTTATCGCGAGCAAATGGAACGCCTGGAGCGAGACCGTGCAGAGAACATGATCGCGGAAGCCGACTACCTGCAGGCTCGCGCCGAATTGCAACGCCGTGTCATAGATGACACCCAGGCGGTCGACGACACCGCCAGCATTCGCGCGCCTAAGAAGACGATGTGGGCCGTGGGACTGGTCTTGCCAATTGTCGCCGTCACTCTGTATGCGCTGCTAGGCAGCCCTGCAACGCTGGACCCTAACGGCCCCCAACGCCCGGCAACCGCGCAGGACATGGGGCGCATGGTTGAAGGTTTGGCGAAAAAACTGGAGAGCGACCCATCCAATTTACAAGGCTGGGCAATGCTGGCGCGGTCGTACAAGATGCTCGGGCGCAACCAGGAGGCCGAGCGGGCGTTTGAACGCGCAGGTGCTTTCCTGGACAATGACGCCCAATTGCTGGCCATTTACGCCGACCTTGCAGCTACCAATGCCAACGGAAACTTCAGCGGCAAACCGTCCCAACTGATTGAGAAAGCGCTGCGGGTTGATCCGCAAAACGCCATGGCGCAGTGGCTGGCAGGTGCGGCAGCGTTCAGGTCCAACCAGTTCGATGCGGCCATTCGGATTTGGGAACGCCTGTCGCCGCTGGTAGAACCCGATTCAGACGATTCCCGCATGCTGCAAGAATCTTTGACTGCGGCTTACGCGGCGGCAGGTAAGACCGCTGCCGCAGGGGCAGGCAAACCCAAGGTTACGGCGAAAGCCGGCAATGGCGCCGCCCAGGTAGCCATCGGGAATGCCGCGTCGAGCGTCAGTGGCGTGGTGCAACTGAACACAGCACTCAAGGCCAAAGCTGCCCCTGGTGACACCGTTCTCGTGATTGCCCGTGTGCCAGGTACCCGCATGCCGGTAGCGGTGCTGCGCGCGCCTGCATCCGCGCTGCCATTGAAGTTTGTGTTGGACGATTCGTTGTCCATGAGTCCGCAGGCCCGCTTGTCGGGAGCTAGCGAAGTTGAAGTGGAGGCACGCATTTCCAAGTCTGGCATGGCACAGCCCGAGACCGGCGACTTGATCTCGGTCGTGCAAACCGTCAAGGTGGGAGCGAAGGGCATCTCGCTGGATGTAAGCAAGGTCAGGCCTTAGCTCGCAACCCACGCGGGCACACGCATCTACCCCATCAGGGATGTGCGAAAATATGCGCTGTTGATTTATTCAGCCGTGCGGCTGTAGCTCAGTGGATAGAGTATTGGCCTCCGAAGCCTATGGTCACCCGCCCTTGCGGCGATAATCCGAATATTGGTCTGTTTTAAGTGTTGCGACTGTAGCTCAGTGGATAGAGTATTGGCCTCCGAAGCCAAGGGTCGTGGGTTCGATCCCCGCCAGTCGCACCAGTAGTGGTGAATCAGTGTAGTGAACGCCTACATGAAGTCAATCTCAAAGATGAGCCAATGGTCGCGAGCTCCATGTGGCCCACTGCGGACCAAGCGTCGCGGGAGTAAACCTGCTTTTTCCATGGCCCAACCATGGCCCAACCGTGGCCCACGACGAACTGCGATTGGCCTGTCTCTGAGTATTGGCCCATTGGCCCAGAATTTCTCACTCATCTGCGCCTGACTGAACGCGTCAAAACATATGCTGGGTTGCAATTTAGTGGACTGGAAACAGCAATGTACCGTAAATGTCCGGTGCTCACCACCCTTGCGGTGTAACAGTAATTCGTTTATTGACCGACGCAGGCCTCAGGTCGCCACCGCGTAGGCAGCAATTCCTCAATGCGGCTATTGGGTTGCGTAGGCAAACGAGTCAGCACATCGGTTAGATAGGCCATCGGTTCGATGTTGTTCATCTTGGCCGTCTGAATCAAACTCATGATGTCTGCGGCACGTTCGCCTGCCGCCAAACTGCCGCTGAAGAGCCAATTCTTTCGCCCCAGCGCCCATGGACGGATCTGATTCTCAATGCGGTTGTTGTCCATGGGCAATCGCCCATCATCGGCGTAACGAATCAATGCCGGCCAGCGCTTTAGACAATAGTCCATGGCCTTGGCGGTACCCGTGCCATCAGTGAGCTGTTGGCGTTGGGCCAGCAACCAAGCATGCAGCGCCAATAACCCGGGCTTGGATTCCTTTTGCCTGCGCGTGGTGGCATCTGCCACATCCAGGCCCTCGGCGTGGATCGCGCGCTCGACCCCATACAGCGCCCCGATGTGCTCCAGTGCCACCTCGGCAAGCGTGCTCTTGGCCGCCACATGCAGTTCAAAGAACTTGGCTCTCTTGAAATTTGAGTGGGTAAGCTTTGACCATTTTGATCAACCTTGAATAACGAATCCATGACTGCCAAGCTGTTTGAATCCGCCCTCGGGATCACTGATCCGTGGTTTGTCGCATCGCTGGAGTTTGATGAGATG
>JANXVI010000151.1 GCA_025351745.1 Rhodoferax sp. | reverse complement strand
GCTGCCTTTGGAGAAAAGCTGGGGCTGTGGATTGGTTTTGCGGACGCTATCGCCCTGACGGGTGTGCACAACACGAACACCGTAGAAGACGCGCCAGAGGCGGCGCTGCCCGTGGCGGGCGCTTCGCTGGGCGATGAATTTGCCAAAATGCGCGCCGGTCTGGAGTCCGCTATTTTCAAAAGCCAGGCGCCCAACACCGGCAGAACACGTGCCGAGCTGACGCTGCCCAAGCTGGAGGGGCCGCTGGATGACGTCAAGGCCTATGCGCCTTTTCGCCGGTACCACCAGGCACACCAACGCGACATGGAAAACAATGTGCGCAGTTTGCGGGCCAAGGTGCGCGACGGGGTTGCCAAGGCATCCCCCGCGCTCAAACAATTGACGGCGCTGGACGCAGCGTTTGATGGCATCCTGGCGGAGCGCGAAGGCCGATTGCTGGCCACCGTCCCCAGCTTGCTGGAAAAACGCTTCAACCATTTGCGCAAGGCCTACCTGCAGACGCTGCGGGACACGCCGCAAACCGATGACGGCCCTGATCTGTGGATGAAGCCTGGCGCCTGGCTGGCGCGCTTCTGCGCAGAACTTCAAGCCGTACTGCTGGCCGAGCTGGATTTGCGCCTGCAACCCGCCGTGGGCCTGCTTGAAGCATTCCAACACGACAAAAAATTACAACCGATATGAACAGATATTTCTTTGCCGGTGCCTTTGTGCTGGGCGCCTTGGCCACCGCCTGGGTGGCCAGCGGATTCTTCGGCTCTGCCAATGTGTTGGCCCTGGTGATGACCGCCATCATTGCAGCGGTCTATGGGTTTGGTGCCATGGAGCTGCACCGCTTCCGCCAGGCCACCAACAGCCTGACCCAGGCGTTGGCGTCTATCCCTGAGCATCTGCCCAATCTTGGCGGCTGGCTGGCACATGTGCATGCCACGTTGCAAAACCCCGTGCGTCTGCGCATCGAGGGCGAACGTGTCGGTTTGCCCGGCCCCGCGTTGACACCCTACCTGGTGGGCTTGCTGGTGATGCTGGGCATGCTGGGTACGTTTTTGGGCATGGTTGTCACGCTCAACGGCGCCGTGTTTGCGCTGGAAGGCACGACCGATCTGCAAGCCATCCGCACCGCATTCGCAGCGCCCATCAAAGGGCTGGGGCTGGCGTTTGGTACATCGGTTGCCGGTGTTGCGACATCGGCGATGCTGGGCCTGATGTCTGCCATCAGCCGGCGCGAACGCATGACGGCGGCGCAACTGCTGGACACCGCCATTGCCACCACACTGCGCGGCTTTTCGCTGACGCACCAGCGCCAGGAAACCTACAAGGCACTGCAGTTGCAATCGCAGGCACTGCCGGCCGTGGTCGACCAGATGCAGGCCATGATGGCGCAGATGGAAAACATGGGACGGCAATTGAACGAGCGCCTGCTGGCCAACCAGGAAAACTTCCACAGTGGTGTGCAAGGTGTCTACACCGAGTTGGCAAGCTCTGTCGGCCAGTCGCTGCGCGACAGCCTGTCGCAGAGTGCGCATGCGGTGGGCGCCAGCATCAAGCCCGTGTTCGAAGCCACGATGGCTGGCATTTCGCAAGAAGCCAGGTTGTTGCACGAGCGCATGGTGGATTCGGCGCAGACGCAGCTCGACGGAATGTCTGCGCGGTTCGGAACCACCGCATCGACTGTGACGGAAACCTGGACTGCTGCGCTGGCCAACCAAGAGCGCACCCATGCAAGCCTGGTCACGGGACTGGGCCAGACCCTGGATGCTTTTGGGCAAACATTTGAACAGCGCTCGGGAGCCCTATTGGACAAGGTACACGCGGCCTACGCCGCGCTGCAGAACGACCACACATCGGGGGATCGCCAGCGTCTGGAGGCCTGGATGGGCTTGCTGGAAACCATGGCTGCCGATTTGAAGCAGGAATGGCAGCGGGCCGGCGAACACACGCTGGCGCAGCAAGAAAGAATATGCAGCACCTTGGCAGATACCGCGCAGGCCATTGCAGAGCATGCCCAAACCAGCGCCGGCAAGACTCTGGACGGCATTGCTGGTTTGGTGGCCAGCTCCGAGGAACTGGTTCGCGCACGTGTGGCAAGCGAGGCCAACTGGACCCAGCAACACAACGAACGCATGGACCACGCCGTCAGCACCGTGCGTACCGAGCTGGCTGCGTTGCGAGATGAAGAAGCCTTGCGCGGCAAAGCTGCAGTGGAGCGACTGGGTGAATTGCAAACCGCAGTAACAAGCCATCTGACAACCCTGGGCACCGCGCTGGAAGACCCGATTACCCGCCTCATCGAAACCGCATCGGAGGCCCCGCGCGCTGCGGCTGAAGTGATTGGTAAATTGCGCCAGGAGGTATCGAGCAGCGCTGCGCGCGACAACGAATTGCTGGAAGAGCGCAGCCGCATCATGGCAACCCTCAACACACTACTGGAAGGCATTAACCATGCCTCGGTGGAGCAGCGCGCCGTCATCGATTCCTTGGTCGCGTCATCAGCCGCAGCGCTGACCCACACCGGTAGCCAGTTTGCCGAAACGGTGGATGCCGAGGCCACCAAGCTGTCCGACATTGCCGCCAACGTCACCAGCAGCGCGGTCGAGGTGTCAGCCCTGAGCGAGTCCTTCAGCTTCGCCGTCAACTCGTTCAATGATGCTAACGAGAAGCTGATCGCCGGCCTGCAGCGTATTGAAGGTGCGATGGACAAATCCATGGCCCGCAGCGATGAGCAGCTCGCCTATTACGTGGCGCAGGCGCGCGAGATCATTGACTTGAGCATCCTGTCGCAGAAGGAAGTTTTCGAAGCACTGAGCCAGCTGCCCGCCAAGCAAGCGCTGATGACTGAAGAGGTCGCCTGAGCATGGAAGACATCGACGCAGGCATGGAGCAGACGGCACCCGTCTGGGCTGCCTTTGGTGACTTGATGTCGGGCTTGCTGGGCGCATTCGTATTGCTGCTGGTGGGTGTGCTGGTGGTACAGATGCAGATGGCCACGCACCTGGAAGACGAAGTGAAGAAGCGCCAGGTGGAAGAGCAGCGCCGCATGACGCTAGAGAAGGCATTGGCCGTGCCGCTGGCGTCGGGCCGCATCACCTTGGTCAACGGGCGCATCGGCATCAGCGGACGTGTGCTGTTCGCGCAGAACTCTGACCAGTTGCAGTCTGAGGGGCGGCAGTTGCTCAGCAGCCTGGTGAAGCCACTGCAGTCTTACCTGACGGCGCGCAACGAGATGCTGATGGTCAGTGGTTTTACCGACAACAAATCCATGCGCGGCGGCAGTGGCCAGTTCGAGGACAACTGGGAACTCTCCGCCCAGCGGGCCTTGACCGTGACGCGCGCGTTGATCGACGAAGGCATGCCCTCCAGCATGGTGTTTGCAGCAGCCTTTGGTGCCGAGCAACCCATCGCGCCTAACGTGGACGAGAAGGGCCGTGCGCAGAACCGCCGTGTGGAGATGGCACCCGTGCCCAGAGCCAACAATACCAGCGCGGTGGCAACCGCAGCGTCCGCACCGCAATGAACGAACCGGCGCACTGCGATGGGGTGGTAGACGCAAGGGTGGTTGCCCTGCGCGTGGAGGGAGTGGACGGGCTGGAGCCTGTGCGCTTCCACTACATCGCAGCGCTGGCCCAGCGTGCCACTGCGCACCAGGGACGCGTCAAGCGCATCCTGGATGCGAAAGTTGACGCAGCAGTGGCCGCCCTGCGCCAACGGTTGCAGCAGGCACAAGGGGACTCAGTGGCCGCGCTCACCACAGCACACGCGACCACCGCGCAACACGAGACCCTGGGCGATCTGGTGCGCCATATGGCACAGCAGACGCCGGCGTCATCCGGTAGCGCCATGCTGGCTGCGCCCATGTCCACCACACCGCGCTCCGAGCTGAAATCCGTAGCCTACTTCCGAAACACCTGGTCACGGCTCAGTGCCGAGAAGCAGGTCACGCAGGCATTGGGCCTGGCCCCCAAGAACGCAGGCCCCATCAACTCGCATGTGGTGGCGCTGCGCTCGCTGGCGCTGATGCGCGACACCTCGCCCGACTACCTGAACCGCTTCATGTCGTATGTCGATACGCTGATGTGCCTGGACCAGAGCGACAAGCCGACGGCGCCGCCTGCCAGAGTGCCGCGGTCTACGAAGACCAAGCCCTGACAGGCTCCGGCAACCCCTTCGTCTGCCGGAGAGGCATTGGGGCTTTGAAAACCCCAATTTGGGTTGAATAGGCCTTCCCCAAGGGTTTTTGACAGCAAAAAAGGCCTCTAGCCCTCGTGAAATATGCGTAGGCAGCTATTGTTTTTGTAGCGCCTTCAGGTTTGCATGTTTTTGGTGCACTAAACTTGTATACCAGTGGCATGCATTTTGCTGATGCTGTGGCCATGACCACTGCCAGCGAAATCAACGACCGCATCATCGAAGCCGTCATGGCCCAGAAGCTCGCCCCGGGCTCCCGGCTGGGTGAGCAGCAATTGGCCATGCTGTTCGATTGCAGCCGCACCATCGTGCGCGAGGCGCTGACGCGGCTGGCGGCACGGGGCATCGTCACCGTCAGCAGCCGGCGCGGCTGGTACCTGATCGAGCCTTCGCTGGACGAAGCGCGTGAGGCGTTCGAAGCCCGCCGTGTCATCGAAATGGGGCTGATACGCTGCACCACAACGGTGAGCAAGCCCGCCATCAAACTGCTCAAAGGCCATCTGGCGAAAGAGAAGGCCGCCATCAAGGGTGATGACGTGGGCCTGCGCAGTTTCCTGCTGGGCGACTTCCATGTCTGCCTGGCCGAATGCCTGGGCAACAGCCTGCTGGCCGACACGCTGCGCGACCTGACCGCGCGAACCACCCTGATCGCCATGCTGTACCAGTCGTCGCACGACGCCGCGCACTCCTGCGCCGAACATGCCGAGATCGTGGCCGCACTCGAACAGGGCGACTGGGCGCAGGCTGAGACCACCATGCAGCGCCATATTGGCAATGTGCAGGCCGCATTGCGGCTGCAAACCGCCAGTGGAGACCCGCTGGCCGAACTGCGCCATGCACTGCAACCCCTGAACAACAACACCGCGGCCGATGCACCTGCTGTCAGCACCACGCAGGCACGGGGCTTGCATACAAGATCTTCGCCCAAGCCGATCCCTAACCCCATCCCCGAACCGTCAACCTACCTAGGAGCTCTCTTATGACATCCGTGCAATACCCCAACAAGCGCAACTTCCTGTTCGCCATCGCCACGGCTGGTCTGTTGGCCGCATCCGCCGCACAGGCACAGACCGCGCTGGACGACATCCTCAAATCCAAGGTACTGAAGGTGGCGGTGCAGACCGACTCCGCACCGTATGGCTTTGTTGGCACCGACCTCAAACCCATCGGCCTGGATGTGGACATGGCCAACTACATCGGCAAGAAACTGGGTGTGCCGGTGGAACTGGTTGTTGTCGTCAGCGGTAGCCGTATCCCCGCTTTGCAAACCAAGAAGGCGGACTTGGTGATCGCCACACTGGGCAAGAATGCCGAACGTGAAAAGGTCATCGACTTCACCGCCGCCTACTCGCCCTTCTTCCAGGCCGTGTTTGGCCCCAAGACCGTCAGCGTGAAGAGCTTTGCCGACTTGGCCGGCAAGACGGTGGGCGTGACCCGCGGCGCGATGGAAGACCAGGAGCTGGCCAAGGTGGCGCCGCCCACGACCGACACCAAACGCTTCGAAGACAACAACGCCACCATCGCCGCCTTTACGTCGGGCCAGGTGCAGTTTGTGGCGCTGGGTGCATCGGTGGCGGGAAACATGATGACAAAGAATCCGCAGCTCTCCAGCGAATACAAACTGCTGCTCAAGGAAAGCCCCAACTTCATCGGCATTGCCAAGGGTGAAGACAAGCTCAAGGCCAAGGTCAACGAGATCATTGCCGAAGCCAAGAAGAGCGGCGAGCTGGACGCCATGGCCAAGAAGTGGTTGGGCCGCCCCGCAGGTGACTTGCCGCTGTAAGCACGGCATACACACGCGGCTGATACGGGCTCATTGCAATGAAGATCCAACTCGACTTTGCCGCGGTGCTGTCCGAGTGGCCGCTGCTGCTGACCGGCGTGGGGTGGACGCTGGCGCTGACGTTTGCCTCGGTCGCCGTGGGCATGTTGCTGGGCATAGCCTGTGCCTGGGTGCGTGCCCGGGGCTTTGGTGCGGCGCTGGCACCGGCCTGGCTCAAAGGGGTGGTGTCAGCCTATGTGGAACTGATCCGCAACACGCCCTTCATCGTGCAGTTGTTCTTCATCTTCTTTGGTTTGCCGGCTGCGGGCTTCCGGCTGTCGGCCGAAACCGCGTCCTTCATCGCCATGGTGGTGAACCTCGGTGCCTATGCCACCGAGATCGTGCGCGCCGGGCTGGAGGCCACGCCCAAGGGCCAGATCGAGGCCGCGCAAAGCCTGGCCCTGTCACGCCGCCAGACCTTTGTGCGGGTGGTGTTGCCACCCGCGCTGAAGAAGGTCTGGCCCAGCCTGGTCAGCCAGATCATCATCGTGATGCTGGGGTCGTCGGTGTGTGGGCAGATTTCCACGCAAGAGCTGAGCTACGCGGCCGACCTGATCCAGAGCCGCAACTTCCGCTCGTTCGAAGCTTTCATCGTGGTGGGTGGCATCTACCTGCTGCTGTCGGTGCTGCTGCGCCAATTGCTGAACTGGGCAGGCGCCAGGTTCCTGTTTGGCGGGAGGAGGTAGGCCATGGTTGATTTTTCCTTATGGGATATCGTGCGCAACCTGTTGCTGGCCGCGCGCTGGACGGTGGGTCTGTCTTTGATCGCCTTCATCGGCGGCGGGCTGGTGGGCATGCTGCTGGTGCTGTTGCGCCTGGGTAAGGTGCCTGGCGTGGAGACGGTTGTGGCGACCTATGTGCAAGTGTTCCAGGGTGTGCCTCTGCTGGTGCAGTTGTTCCTGGCCTACTACGGGCTGGGGCTGTTTGGCATCAACACCTCGCCCTGGGTGGCGGCCGGTATGGGTTTGACGCTGTACACCAGCGCCTTCCTGTCCGAGATCTGGCGGGGCTGCATTGCGTCCATCCCCAAGGGGCAGTGGGAGGCTTCTGCCAGCCTGGCGCTGAATTTTCGGGAGCAACTGCGCTACATCATCCTGCCGCAGGCGCTGAAGATCGCGGTGCCGCCCACGGTGGGCTTCCTGGTACAGGTGATCAAGGGCACGGCGCTGGCATCGGTCATCGGCTTCATGGAGCTCACCAAGGTGGGCAAGACGATTGCCAACGCCACCTTCAGCCCGTTTCTGATTTTTAGCTGTGTGGCGCTGATGTACTTTGTGCTGTGCTACCCCGTCAGCCTGTATGCCAGGCACCTGGAGAGGAAGTTCCATGTCCATCGTTGAAATTGCCGGGCTGCGCAAATCGTTCGGCGCGAATGAAGTGCTCAAGGGCATCGACCTGCAGGTCACCAAGGGCGAGGTCATCGCCATCATCGGCAAGAGCGGTTCGGGCAAAAGCACGCTGCTGCGCTGTATCAATGGCCTGGAAGATTTCCAGAGTGGCACGCTCAGCGTGGACGGCAAGCCGCTGCTGCACCACAATGCCACCGCCATGCGCGAGCTGCGCCAGCATGTGGGCATGGTGTTCCAGAGCTTCAATCTGTTCCCACACTTGACGGTCGGCAAGAACATTATGTTGGCCCCCAGCCTGGTCAAGCACACCGACACAAAGACCAACGAGGCCCATGCGCGCAAGCTGTTGCAGCGCGTGGGGCTGGCAGAAAAATTTGATGCCTATGCTGACCAGTTATCTGGTGGTCAACAACAACGCGTGGCCATTGCACGTGCGCTAGCCATGGAGCCTGCCGTGCTGCTGTGCGACGAGATCACCAGCGCACTGGACCCCGAACTGGTGGGCGAAGTGCTGCGCGTGGTCGAAGGCTTGGCCGTCGATGGCATGACCCTGCTGATGGTCACGCACGAGATGAACTTCGCGCGCAAGGTCGCCAACCGTGTCATCTTCATGCACCAAGGTCTGGTGCATGAGATGGGTGCGCCGGAGGCACTGTTTTCCAATCCGCAAACGCCGGAACTCAAACAGTTCCTGGGCGCTTTGCACAACTGACGGGGCCGACCCCTAGTCGACCAAA
Organism: Rhodoferax sp.; assembly: GCA_025351745.1. GTDB lineage: Bacteria > Pseudomonadota > Gammaproteobacteria > Burkholderiales > Burkholderiaceae_C > Allorhodoferax. The sequence continues at coordinate 2,341 of JANXVI010000151.1, read as the reverse complement.
GCGGCCAACTGTTCGCGCAGCGTAGCGTTCTCAGCTTCCAGCTCCTGGATGCGGGCTTTCAACGCAATGACGCTGTCTGCTGACCCGTCCTGCGTGTCGTCACCTTCGGGCTTGGGTGTGCGCTTCTTGGTCTCGCGCACACGCTTCGCGGCTTGCTGCAGCAGCTCTCTTCCGCCCAGCGCGGCGGCGATCTGCTCCTGCTCGGGCAGGCTGGACACTGCAGCAGCGGCATTGATCGAGATGGTGCCGGACTTCACCGCGGCCACCACTTCGGGCGTTGCCTGCTTTTGAATCTTCTCGATCAGCACGACCTGGCTGCTGCTCAGGCGCGCTGCTTTTGCAATGCCCTCGCGGCTCTTCAAGGGGTCGGCTGCGGCGGATGGCGCGGCTTCTGGAGAATGGGCCGTATCGTTTGTAGTTGACGCAGTACTGGTCTCCATAGCCGGTGCTGACTTCAGCTTTCTGTCGCTCAAAATCTCGCGCTTGCGCAGCGCCAGTACGCCGCGTTGAAAATCCGACACACTGCGCCGCCCCAGGTGCTGGTCAATCATCCACAGGTGCACATCGTCCATGCTCTTGAACAAGCTGCTCTGCAGGGTTTGGAAGGGGATGCCATGCTTCTGGCAAATGCCATGGCGGTTGTGACCATCCACCAGCACATCACCCCACAACACGAGGGCATCCCGGCAGCCCTCCGCCAACAGGCTGCGCTCCAGCGCGTCATGTTCATCGGGCGTGAGGGGATCGATATAGGCTTTGAGTTCTTCGTTGACGACGATGTTCATGTCAGGGGCTGGATGCTGGCAAAGGGCGTGATTGTAGGGGCCTCACCATCACGCACACGCTCATCCCCGTGCGTGCGTGACCCCGCCGTCTACCACCAGCGTGGAGCCCACCACATAGTCGCCGGCGCGTGAGGCTAAAAAGATGGCGGCACCCGCCATATCCTCGGTCGTGCCGATGCGCCCCGACGGGATATGCGCCGAGACTTCTGCTGCGTGGTCGCGCGCATCCTTGTTCATATCGGACGCAAAAGCGCCAGGTGCAATCGCCGTCACCACGATGTTGTCCTGGACCAGGCGCAGCGCCATGCGGCGGGTCAACTGGATGAGGCCGGCTTTGCTGGCGGCATAGGAATAAGTCTCCATGGGATTGACGGATACACCGTCGATGGACGCGATATTGATGACCTTCGCGGTCTTGGTTCTACCGGCCTTGCGCAGGTGTTCGTGCAGGGCTTGGGTCAGGAAAAATGGTGTCTTCAGATTCAAGTCAACCACCTTGTCCCACCCGCTTTCGGGAAACTCATCAAAGGGTGCGCCCCAGGCGGCTCCTGCGTTGTTGACCAGGATGTCGAGCTGGTCTTCGTGTTGGGAGTAGGCGGAGACCAGGGCTTTGACCCCGTCGACGGTAGACACATCGGCCGGCAAAGAAACACAAGGCCCCAATGCCGATAGCTCAGCCGCAGTCTCGTCGCAGGCCGCTGCTTTGCGGGCACTGATATAGACCTTGGCACCTTGTGCGAGAAAGCCCTCGGCGATCATGCGGCCGATGCCGCGTGATCCACCGGTGATCAGTGCTGTGCGGCCTTTGAGTGAAAAAAGTTCGTTCATGGTGTGCTCCTGTTCTGCGTGAAGCACAAGCTTAGAAGCAAAGGCTGTTGCAGCCGGTCACCTACGCGCCAGCACATACCGATACATGTTCAATTTCTCGTTCCGTAAATAAAAGTAAACACGGTCAACGCGCATGGAAAACTTTGCGTTGTAGTTCCAAGCCCAGCGAATAAGTTGGGCCGCTCGAAATGGTCGGAGCTTATGCGACCGTTGTTAATGAGTGAGTGCTAAACCATGTTGAATATCAAGTCCCTGATCGCCGCTTCTGTTTTGTCTGCTGTGGCCGTTGCATCTTTTGCGCAAACACCTGTTGCGACCGCAAAGCCAACAACCGCACCAGCCGCCACGATGACAGCTGCTGCACCTGCAGCCACACCGGTTGACGCGGGTGTGACTGCAAAACCAAAAGCAAAGAAAGTCAAGCACAGCCGCACTAACAAAGCTGCTGCAAAGACTGCCGCTAAGCCAGCGGACGCTGCGACCAAGTAAGCAGATTCAAACTGTTGGTCGGTTTGGGGGTGCCAGGGAAACCTGGTGCCCTTTTTCGCTTTTGGCGGGTCTTCGCTAGGTTGCGCGCACGGTGTACTTACAAGCCCATCAACGCTTTGAAGGCGCTGCGCTTGTCGGCAACGGGTAGCGAGAAGTCCAGTGTGAGTTTGGCGTTGCGCGGATCAACAATCGTGATACTCAGGCTCTCGGCCTTGTCATCTGCCAACGCCTTGAGAATG
>JANXVI010000145.1 GCA_025351745.1 Rhodoferax sp. | reverse complement strand
AGCAACCAGCTGGGACTACATCTACGAACCCGATGCCCAGACGGTGATTGACGATTTGTTGGTGCGCTATGCCGAGGCGATGGTGTTCCAGGCGGTTGCCGAGAACATGGCGTCCGAGCATGCAGCGCGCATGGTGGCCATGAAGGCCGCCACCGACAACGCCGGTAATGTGATCGCCGAACTCAAACTGATCTACAACAAAACGCGGCAAGCGGCAATTACGAAAGAACTTTCGGAAATTGTGGCCGGTGCGGCAGCGGTGTGACCTTAGGGTCCCATTTGCAGCGGTTTAAATGAATTTATTTTTGGAGCAAACGTAATGGCTCAAGCAAATGTGAACGCAGGCGTTCAGGGAAAAATTGTTCAGTGTATTGGCGCCGTGGTCGACGTGGAATTTCCACGCGACAAGATGCCAAAAATCTATGACGCGCTCAAGATGGACGGCTCGACACTGACATTGGAAGTACAACAGCAATTGGGTGACGGCATTGTGCGTACGATTGCCTTGGGCTCTTCCGACGGCCTGCGCCGCGGCATGATCGTCAAGAACACGGCCCAGTCCATCATGGTTCCGGTGGGCAAAGCCACACTGGGCCGCATCATGGACGTGCTGGGTGCACCCATCGACGAGCGCGGTCCCGTTAGCTCTGAATTGACCATGTCGATTCACCGCAAGGCTCCTGCCTATGACGAACTGAGTCCATCACAAGAACTGCTGGAAACCGGCATCAAGGTGATTGACCTGGTTTGCCCGTTCGCCAAGGGCGGCAAGGTTGGCCTGTTCGGCGGTGCTGGCGTGGGCAAGACCGTGAACATGATGGAGTTGATCAACAACATCGCCAAGGCGCACAGCGGTTTGTCCGTGTTTGCCGGTGTGGGTGAGCGTACCCGCGAAGGCAACGATTTCTACCACGAGATGGCAGACTCCGGCGTTGTGAATCTTGAGAACCTCGAAGAGTCCAAGGTAGCCATGGTCTACGGTCAGATGAACGAGCCCCCAGGCAACCGTCTGCGCGTAGCCCTGACCGGTCTGACCATCGCCGAATCCTTCCGTGACGAAGGCAAAGACGTTCTGTTCTTCGTGGACAACATCTACCGTTACACACTGGCCGGTACTGAAGTCTCCGCGCTGTTGGGCCGTATGCCTTCGGCCGTGGGCTACCAGCCTACGCTGGCTGAAGAAATGGGCCGTCTGCAAGAGCGTATTACATCGACCAAGGTCGGTTCCATCACGTCCATCCAGGCCGTTTATGTGCCAGCGGATGATTTGACCGATCCATCGCCTGCTACGACGTTCGCCCACTTGGACTCCACCGTCGTGTTGTCCCGCGATATCGCCTCGTTGGGTATCTACCCTGCGGTCGATCCATTGGATTCCACCAGCCGCCAGCTGTCCCCCAATGTGGTCGGCGAAGACCACTACAACACGGCCCGTGCTGTGCAGGGTACGCTGCAGCGCTACCGCGAACTGCGCGACATCATCGCCATCATGGGCATGGATGACTTGGCCCCGGAAGACAAACTGGCCGTGGCCCGCGCACGCAAGATCCAGCGTTTCTTGAGCCAGCCTTTCCACGTGGCTGAAGTGTTTACGGGCTCACCAGGCAAGTACGTTCCGCTGTCTGAAACCATCCGTGGTTTCAAGATGATCGTCAACGGTGAATGCGACCACATGCCAGAACAAGCGTTCTACATGGTCGGTACCATCGACGAAGCCATCGAAAAGGCCAAGAAAGTTTAAGCAATATTGTGGGGCAGGCCGCCGCCACGTAGTGGCAAGCTCTTCCCCCCACTGATTGAACAGATTAGGAACTGTATGAACACCATCCACGTTGACGTGGTCAGTGCGGAGGAATCCATTTACTCCGGCGAGGCCAAATTTGTGTCCTTGCCTGGTGAAGCGGGTGAACTCGGCATCTATCCTCGCCACACACCCCTGATCACCCGTATCAAGGCGGGCGCGGTGCGCATCGAAAAGGCGGATGGCACCGAAGAGTTTGTCTTCGTGGCTGGCGGCATTTTGGAAGTGCAACCCCACTGCGTAACGGTTTTGTCCGACACGGCTATTCGTGGAAAGGACCTCGACGAAGAAAAGGCCAACGCCGCGAAGGCAGCTGCCGAGGAAGCACTCAAGAACGCTAAAAGCGAAATTGACCAGGCCAAAATTGCTTCGGAGTTGTACGTCATTGCGGCCGAAATTGCCGCACTGCGCAAGTACCGTCTCAAAAAGTAGGCGCTTTGCACCGACGCACAAAACCACCTTCGGGTGGTTTTGTTGTTTGGGGAGCCCTTGCTTGCCTATTACGCCAAGGCTGGCTGATCAGGTAATTCATTGCGCCTGATCTGTCCAGTCGCCAAAGGAAAGTGCGCGACCAACACAGCCGATACATCGGCGATGGCCAAAGACAATCCGTCTTCAAACTTGCCAACGCGCAGTGCCTGCGCCAGGCGCTGCACCATGTCTTGCCACACCTGCGGACTGACGTGGCGATTGAGGCCCCGGTCCGCGACCAGTTCAATGTGCCGCTCGGCCAGCAACAAGTAGATCAACACCCCATTGTTCTGCTCGGTATCCCAAACGCCCAATTTACCGAACTGGGCCAGCGCGCGCTGGCGTGTGATGGTTTGCAGAGAATCGGCCCTCAACAGGTAGCTGTTGGGCAGCCCGGCCTCAATACAAATGCGGATTTCGCCGGTGTGCAGGTCTTCGCTGGCGGCCACCTTTTGCTTCAAACGCTCCAGCATAACGGGAGCGAAGACACGGTGGGCTTCGTCCATCCAGCGGTGTCGCACCAGGCGTATAACTCGGTTCAACATCACCAGTCTCCTGAGGCACCACCGCCACCAAAATCTCCACCACCACCCGAACTGAAGCCGCCCCCGCCGTTACCACCACCGGAACCAGAACCCCACCCGCCGCCAGATGTACGGGTGCCAGCCCAGCCAGTGTTGGCGCCACCGCTGCGGCCCAGGCCAGACATCAGGGTCATCAGCAGTGCAAAAAGGCCCGCCACACCGGCAATGACCAAACTGGCAGTCAGCAGGTTGACGATAAAGCCCACCACGCCCGCCGTGGCCAAAGCGCCCAGCTTGTTGCCCAGCACGCGCCGGGCAAAAGAACCACCAAAAATGACTCCTAGAAACACGAAAACCGACAGGTGTTCCCACTGAAAGCCGCCGTCCGGACCACCGCCTCGGGGCCTTTGTGCGGGCACCGCCAGCGCCTCGCCCTTGATCAGGGCCATGATATGGTCTGCACCGGCATCCAGCCCTCCGGCGTAATCGTTCTGTTTGAAGCGCGGTGTGATCGCCGTGTCGATGATCTGCTTGGCAGCCAGATCGGGAATAGCGCCTTCCAGTGTCTTGGCCACTTCGATGCGCAGCTTGTGATCGTCTTTGGCGACCACCACCAACAAACCATCGCCCACGCCTTTGCGGCCAATCTTCCAGGTGTTGCCGACCCGGCTGGCATAGCTGGCAATGTCTTCGGGTTGGGTGGTTGCGACCAACAGCACCACGATTTGCGAGCCACTGCTGGCTTCAAACGCTGCCAGCTTGCTATCGAGTGCCTGGCGCTGCGAAGCGTCCAGGGCGCCCGCACCATCCACCACATGCCCAGTAAGGGCGGGTACCGGCAGTACGTTCTGGGCCAGTGCCGTCCAAGCGCCCAGGGCAAGCAACAGCGCGGACAGCCAGCGTATCAACACGGTGTGGGCCTACTTTTTGTTGAAATCTACGACCGGTGGCAGGGAGATGGCCGCCTCGTTCTGCACCGCAAACACGGGTTTGGGCTGGTAGCTAAAGGCCATGGCGGTCAGGTTGCTCGGGAAACTGCGCGCCAGCACGTTGTATTCCTGCACGGCCTGGATGTAGCGATTGCGGGCCACGGTGATGCGGTTCTCGGTCCCTTCAAGTTGCACGCGCAGATCACTGAAGCCCTTGTTGGCTTTCAAGTCAGGGTAGCGTTCGCTGACGGCCATCAATCGGCTCAGCGCGCCGCTGAGCTCACCCTGCACCGCTTGAAACTTCTTGAACGCCTCCGGGTTGTTCAGAGTTTCCGGGGTGACCTGAATCGCTGTTGCCTTGGCGCGGGCTTCCACCACCTTGGTCAGCGTCTCTTGCTCGAAATTGGCCTCACCCTTGACGGTTGCCACGATATTGGGTACCAGGTCGGCGCGCCGTTGGTACTGGTTGAGCACCTCACTCCAAGCCGACTTGGTTTGTTCATCCAGGCGCTGGAAATCGTTGTAACCGCAGCCGGACAGCGAAATCGCGGTCAGCAAAGCAAAAATCCAAGTTTTCATCGCAATCTCCAAGGGGTTGACAGACGGAGCATACATGGGGTTCTCGCCGGTGGGAATCATGTGGGTCGGCCAGTACACAAATAAACGGGGCAAAATGGTGCCTCCAGTCCTTCCCTACATGCCCATGCCCAAAGCACGCCAGCAAGCCACCGCCCTCGGCGGCACACCCGACGAGGTGGAAGCGACTTTTTACGGAGCGCTCCAGTCGGCGGATATTGAAAAACTCATGTCGTGCTGGGCGGACGACGAAGACATCCTCTGCATTCACCCTGGCGGCCCGCGTGTAATCGGCGCGCAGGCCATTCGCGCGGCGTTTGACGCCATCTTTGGTCACGAGGGAGCTATCCAGGTGCAGGCCGAGTCCGTCCACCGTATCGCGTCCATGGCCAGCGCGGTCCACAGCGTGCTGGAACGCATAGAAGTGATGACCAGCGAAGGCCCGGTCCACGCCTTTGTGCTGGCCACCAATGTCTACCACCAGACGCCACGTGGCTGGCGCCTGGTGGTGCACCATGCCAGCCCCGGCACGCAGGACGAAGTGCAGGGGATCAACCAGGCTCCACAGGTACTTCATTGACAGAAATGTGCCGCTGGACCTCTAATCCATTGCACATGTCGCTATGAATTACGTAGCGCCACCCTGGCTGCCCGGCGGCAACCTGCAAACCATCTGGCCAGCCCTATACGCGCGCCGGGTCGTCGGCGAGCTGCCCCAGTACCGGCGCGAACGTTGGACGACGCGGGACGCCGACTTCATCGATGTCGACTTTTTGGTAGATGGCGACCCCCCACTTGTCTCCGCGCCCACTACGCTGCTGGTCCTGTTCCACGGCCTGGAGGGCTCATCCGCCAGCCATTACGCTCACGCCTTCGCCGACTTTGCGCGGGCACACCAGATGGCTTATGCCGTGCCGCATTTCCGCGGCTGCAGCGGCGAGCTGAACCTCGGGCCGAGGGCCTACCACTCGGGCGACCATGAAGAGATTGGCTGGGTGCTGCAATGCTTGCGTCAGCAGCACAACGGTCCTATCGTGGCCGTGGGCGTTTCTTTGGGTGGCAATGCGCTACTGCGCTGGGCCCAGGAGATGGGCGCAGCAGCCAGCGCCGTGGCGTCGGCGGTGGCGGCGGTCAGCTCCCCCATTGATTTGGCCGCGGGCGGCCATGCCATAGGCAAGGGCTTTAACCGGCTGGTCTACACCCGCATGTTCCTCAACACGATGAAACCCAAGGCCCTGCGCAAACTCGTCCAGCACCCCGGCCTGTTTGACCGCGATGCCCTGCTGCAAGCCAAAGACCTTTACGCCTTCGACAACGTGTTCACGGCACCCGTGCATGGCTTCAAGAACACCGAAGACTACTGGAGCCGCGCGTCGGCCAAGCCGCACCTGCGGAGCATCAAAATCCCGGCGCTGGTGGTCAATGCCCGCAACGACCCGTTTGTACCCGCTTCCAGCCTGCCGTCGCAACACGAGGTGGGCTCACACGTTACGCTGTGGCAGCCTGCGCATGGCGGCCACGTGGGCTTTCCGCATGGGCGCCCGCCCGCCCATGTGCGCGCCATGCCACAAGCCGTCGGCAACTGGTTGCTGCACCACGTGGCTAGCGCGACACACCAGGGACCTACCCATGGATGACATCGTCAAGCAAGCCATGGCCAAGTGGCCGAATGTGCCGGACTGCTATGGCTGGCTGGGGCTGGATACGCGCGGCAACTGGTACATGCGGGATGATCGCGTGCAGTCGCTGGGGCCATTTGCCGGCGGACCACCGGCCGCGAAAGGCTCGCTGCTGGTACACGACAAGCTGATCGCATTTATCAACCGCAACTACCTGGCCGACGACCAAGGCCACTGGTTCTTCCAGAACGGTCCCCAGCGGGTCTACGTGGAACTGGGCGCCACACCGTGGATCTGGCGCGTACAGGCCGACTTCACACTGCAAACCCACACCGGGCTGCCCACCACCTGCACCGAAGCCCTGACGGACGAACACGGCTGGTTGTACGCACAAACGCCCTTGGGCTTTGGCCTGGTCCACACCCAGGACGTCGAACTGGCCGCGCATGCTGTGGAGGCCGGCCTGTGGACCGTGCACAGTGTGCAGCGCGACCACCTGGCTGGACGCTATGGCTACGTATGCAGCCCCGCATCGACACAGCTACCGCTACAAAAATAATAGCTAGTTGTTCAGGCGCGACGAGGGCTACCGCACGATTCTTCTCAAGAGGCCGGCCAGAAGTCAAAAAAAGCCGGCGCTAAGGCCGGCAAATGGTTCTGG